>JANMTF010000277.1:0-4348 GCA_031390175.1 Polaromonas sp. | reverse complement strand
AGAAGGCTGGGATGTGCGCAACGTCACCACTATCGTCGGTTTGCGGGCCTATGCCGCCAAAAGCAACATCCTGCCCGAGCAAACCTTGGGGCGTGGTTTGCGCCGAATGTACTTTGGCAGCGCCGAACGCGAAACCGTGTCCGTAATTGGCACGCCCGCCTTCATGGAGTTTGTGGAGTCCATTCAAAGCGAAGGTGTCAACTTTGAACGCGTAGCCATGGGTGGCACCGGCGGCACCCAGCGGCAAGACTCTTTGGTGGTGGAGGTGGATAAAGAAGTTGCAGAAAAAGATATTGACGCCTTAGACATTGCGTTGCCACGGTTGACGCGCCGCTTTAACCGCGAATTTAAAGACCTGTCCGAGCTAGACCCCGCAGCCTTTGGCAACACCAAACTGCCCGTTAAACCTTTCACGCCCGAGCAGACCCGCGAGATAGTCTTTAAAACCATGCTCGACTCCGAGGTCGATCACACCATCAGCCTTGACAGCACGGGTACGGCAGACTACCGCTCAGTGGTAGGGTTTTTTGCACGGCAGCTACTTAAAGACTTGCGCTTGGTGGGCGGTTACGAGTTGCTGTACCCCCAAGTCAAAGTCTTTATCCGTGAACATCTATTCAGCCAAACGGTGGACTTGGAAGATGCTGTGGTTTTGCGTAATCTGTCGGAGCCCGAAGTGGGCAAAGTGCTGTTTGACCACTTTCGCTCTGCCATGAACGCGTTGACCATCAAAGACACCGGCAGCTCGCGCATAGAAGGCCACATCAGGCTGCGCGACACCCGGCCCTTTCGCACTGCGCCGCGCAACTTCTTGCCTACCAAAAAGTCCGTGTTCAACAAAATTGTGGGCGAAGGCAACGCAGACGGCCTGGAGTTGGCCTTTGCCGCCTACCTAGAAGACGCACCCGACGTACAGGCCTTTGGCAAAAACTATATGGCCGTCGGTTTTAAACTCGACTACGTCAAAGCCAATGGCGACTTGTCGTCCTACACCCCCGACTTTATGGTCCGCACCACTGACGCAGCCGTGTGGGTGGTAGAGACCAAAGGCCGCGAAGAGCTAGACGTACCGCAAAAAATGGCACGGCTACGCCAATGGTGCGTGGATGCCACCGACGCTAGCAAAACCGAAGGCGGTGTGCGCTATGGTTTTGTCTATGTTGATCAGGAGAGTTTTGATCAGCACAAGCCCAATACGTTTGCGGGCTTGGTCAGCTCATTTAGAGAATATCAAGAGGTCAGACAATGAATCCATTGACCGATGACGACCTATTAGCGCTATTGGACGATCTGGAGTCAGACCGCATCGAGCGCAAGCGCGCCTGGGCAGGCTCCGCCCCTGATAAGGTGCGCGAAGCCGTTTGCGCGTTTGCCAACGATTTACCTGGCCATGGTAAACCTGGCGTGATTTTCATTGGCGCAGAGGATGACGGCAGCCCGGCCAATATCGCCGTCACCGACCAGTTGCTATTGACACTGGCCGACATGAAAAGCGATGGCCGCATCGTGCCCCAACCCACCCTCACGGTAGAACGGCGACGGCTGAGGAGCGCTGACATGGCTGTAGTGTGCGTGTGGCCTGCGGACGCACCACCCGTGCGCTATAACGGACGAATCTGGATTCGCACTGGGCCACGGCGCGAGCTGGCCAGTGCGCAAGACGAACGCATCCTTAACGAGCGCAGACGGCACCGTGACCAGCCCTTTGATCTTTGGCCCGTGGCGCGCGCCTCGTTGTCAGACTTGAGCGCCGCGCGGTTTGAAGAAGAATACTTGCCAGGTGCCTTTGCGGCCGATGTGCTTGAAGCCAACCACCGCACCTACGAACAGCGGCTGGCCGCCTGCCGCATGATCACCACAGTAGATGACACCACGCCCACCACGCTGGGTATTTTGTCACTGGCGCGCTCGCCCACGTTTTTTCTGCCTTGTGCCTACGTGCAGTTCTTGCGCATTCAGGGCACCACACTGGCTGACCCCATCGTTGATGAAGTGGTGATCGATGGCCCCCTGCAAAGCCTGATTCGCCGCCTGGATGAAAAGTTTGCCTCCCACAACCGTGTGCAGGTGGACTTTACATCGCAGACCCTGGAAAAACGACGCTATCTGTACCCACCCGCTGCGCTGGAGCAAATAGCACGCAATGCAGTCATGCACCGCACCTACGAGGGCACCAACGCGCCTGTGCGCGCCTACTGGTATGACGACCGCATCGAAATTTCTAACCCCGGCGGCCCCTACGGCAACGTCACCGCGCAAAACTTTGGTCAACCCGGCTATGCCGACTACCGCAACCCGCATATCGCCGAGGCCATGCGCGTGTTGGGGCAGGTGCAGCGCTTTGGCGCAGGCATCTCCACCGCGCAAGCGGCCTTGCGCGACAACGGCAACCCGCCACTGCAATTCAAGGTAGAACCCACCATGGTTTTTGTCACGCTACTGCCTACCAGCTTCTAAAACAACAACTACACAATTGACCATGGCACGACAAGACAAAAAATCCTATGACCTGAGCGAAGCCGAGCAACGCGACCTGGCCACGTTGATTCAGCAGGGCAAGCCCTTGCCCGAAAAATACCGCTTTATTTTGTTTGAAGACAAGCGCGAGGTGGAGCTGGTGTGGAACGGAAAAACCCGCGACGTGTGCACCACCGTACTGCCCTTTCAAACCCTGGAGCATATCGACGAGCCGCGCACCGAGACCAAGGCGCAAGGTGCCCTGTTTGACAGCCGTGGCCGCCAGCAACGCGGCTGGGCCAACAAGCTTATTTGGGGCGACAACAAACTGATTTTGTCCTCACTGAAATCAGGCGCACTGCGCCAGCAGATTGAAGATGCAGGCGGCCTGAAGCTGATCTACATCGACCCACCGTTCGATGTGGGTGCCGATTTTTCAATGGACATTGAGATTGGCGGTGAGACATTTCACAAAGAAGCGAATTTGCTGGAGCAAATTGCGTATCGGGATACGTGGGGGCGTGGTGCGGACAGCTTTATCAGCATGTTGTATGAACGTTTAATCCTGATGCGTGAGTTAATGCATGCCGACGGTAGTATTTATGTGCATTGTGATTGGCGTGTGAACTCATTTTTACGTGTAGTTCTTGATGAAGTTTTTGGATCTGAATACTATCGAAATGAAATTCGCTGGAAAAGGCAGCCACCACGTGGTGCGAAAGCCATATCGCGACAGTATGCAAAAAGCTCTGACACAATAATTTATTATTCACGTTCATCCAACTACATTTGGAATGGTCAATTCAAGCCTTATAGCGCCGAATACATAAAATCAAAATTCACGTATAAAGACAAAGATCAACGAATTTATAGAGTGGATAACATTGGCGATTACTCGGAAAAATCTATTGCTGAGTTTCGCTCTCAGGGGAAAATCTATGATTACTCATCTGGAAAGGTTGGACTCATTCGGTATCTAGATGAGGCAAAAGGTGAAGCAATTACGGATATGTGGATTGATATTTCGGAAGTTAATTCTCAAGCGATAGAGGACACGGGTTATGCCACGCAAAAGCCAAGTGCTCTCCTGGAACGCATCATCAAAGCGAGCAGCAATGAAGGCGATTTAATTGCCGATTTCTTCTGCGGCTCTGGAACCACAGCCGCAGTCGCAGAAAAGCTAGGCCGTAAATGGATCGCCACTGATCTGGGCAAGTTCGGCATCCACACCACCCGCAAACGCCTGATCGGAGTGCAACGCGAAAAGAAGGCAGCAGAGCAGGACTTTCGCGCGTTTGAAGTGCTCAACCTGGGCTGCTACGAGCGGCAAGCGTATTTGAATGTGGGCGGGCGTTTGACGGGAGTGCAAAAGGAGCAGGCGCTGGCACAAAAAGAGGGCGAGTTTCGGGCGTTGATTTTGCGGGCTTACAAGGCCACGGCCTTTGGCGGTGGCGACGCTCCGTCTACGGGTGCTGCTACCGCAGCGCAAGACGGGTTCTTTCACGGCGCGCGCAACGGGCGGCTGGTAGCCATTGGCCCGATTAACCTGCCTGTCGGGCGGCTGTTTGTGGAAGAGGTGATTACCGAGTGCCGCAAGCGTGGTGCCTCGCGGGTGGATGTGCTGGCGTTTGAGTTTGAGATGGGCCTGTTCCCCGCAGTGCTGGAAGAGGCTCGCAGCAAAGGCATTGACCTGTTGCCCAAGTACATTCCCGCCGAGGTGTTTGACAAGCGCGCCGTGGACAAAGGCCAGGTGGTGTTTCACGACATCAGCTTTGTAGAGGCTACGCCGCGCTACGACAAGAAAAACAAACTGGCGGTACACATTGAGCTGACCGACTTCTCGGTGTACTACAACCAAGGCGCAGCAGACGCCGCCATTGCCGCCATGAAA
>JANMTF010000259.1:0-3261 GCA_031390175.1 Polaromonas sp. | reverse complement strand
CATGATGGCAGCACGCGCCGTGGGCCTGGACTGCGGGCCCATGAGCGGCGTGGACTTGGCCAAAGTGAATGCCGAGTTCTTCCCCGATGGCCGCTTGCAGGCCAACTTTTTGATCAACCTGGGCTATGGCGACGACAAGCTCTTGTTTGACCGCAATCCACGCTTGACGTTTGAGCAGGCTTGCACAGTTCTGTAGATTCGTTATGCCGCAGCGCAGCACGCAGTACGCAGACCGCTAATAGCTGCGTCCCGCCTTGTAGGCCGCACTGTTGCGCGGCAGTGACGACGTGGCGGCGGCCAGGCGTTGCAGGGCGGCACCCGCATGCGCATGGGTGATGGCCAGGCCCAGCGCGTCTGCGGCATCTTTGCCGGGCAGACCGGGGAGTTTGAGCAGGCGCATCACCATCTCTTGCACTTGGGCCTTGGCGGCCTTGCCGTGGCCTGCCACGGCTTGCTTCATTTGCAGGGCGGTGTATTCGGCTACCGGCAAATCGAGCGACACCAAGGCCGTCACACACGCCCCGCGCGCCTGGCCCAGCAGCAAGGTGGCCTGGGGGTTGACGTTGACAAACACGATCTCGACCGAGGAGGCATCGGGTTGGTAAGTGGCCACGACCTCACGCACGCCGTCAAACAGCACTTTCAGGCGGGCAGGCAGGTCGCCACGCGGCAGATGCAGGGTGCTGATGGTACCGCTGGCGACATACTGCAGGTGCTGGCCTTGCAGGTCTACTACGCCAAAACCTGTGGTCTGCAAGCCGGGGTCGATGCCAAGTATTCGCAAAATTGACCTCTTAAAGGGGTGGCAAATCGCTATATTTACAATAGCTGCTCCCGCAATATTCTAAAGGGCTAGAGGTCAAAATACCATCTAACGGAGTGAAAAAACACGGGCGCGGCAAAGCACAAGGCATCAATGCGGTCCAGCAGCCCGGTAGCGCCAGTGACCGACACCGTGCCGCCCCAATGCGTCACGCCCCGGTCGCGCTTGAGGGCTTTCATCACTAAATGCCCCAGCGTGCCGGCCACGCAGGCTATCAAGGCCATGCCCATAGCCTGGCCGGGTTTGAAAGGGGTGATGCCCGCCAGCGCAGCACCCACCAGGCCACCCACCACCACGCCTATGGCCCAGCTGGTCCAGTTAAAACTCAGGCTGACCAAGGGCGCTTGCGGCGCGCGTTTGATAAAACGCTGCGCCAGGTACTGCGCCACCATGCACATTTGCACCACAAACACCAGAAAGAACACCAAAAATGCGTTCTTGCGCTCATCCCAGTTGGGGAAATCCAGCAGCAGCAGCGCGGGGACGTGGCTCAGGCCGTACACACACACCATGATGCCCCATTGCAGCTTGGCATTGCGCTCCAAAAAGCGGTGCGGGTCGTTGGCCAATGCGCTGACCACCGGGATCAGCAAAAACACATATACGGGGATGAACACACTGAACAAGTCAAAATGCGCGGTCGCCACCAGCCAAAACTGTACCGGCAGCACCACGAAAAACGCCAAAATCAGGCTACGGTGGTCGCCCCTACGGGTGGGCGAGAGCGTGACGAACTCGCGCAGCGCAAAAAATGCCACGATGGCAAACAGTACCGTAGCCACGGTCTCGCCCGAAGCCCAGCCAATCCAAAACACAATGGCAATCAGCCACGAGGTGTTGAGCACGCCGCCCATATGGCCCAGCTCTTTGGAGCGGGCAGCGCCCTGCTCGGTATCGCGCTCGCGCAGGGACAGCGTAAACACAGTGATCGACGCAGCAATGAGCAGGCCAAACAGCACCACAAACAGCAAGCCCACCTGTTGGCCCGGGGTGAGATTGCGTAAAAATTGGTTCATGGTGTGCGGCTGAGGGAGTGCGTGGGTCGCGGTTTATACGTCGCGCAAGGCGATCACCGCGTTGCGCGCACGCTCGGCAAACTCGGCGTGGCCTTCTACGACCTCTCTAGTTTGACCGGCCTCGGTGCTTTGTGCCGGATGCCGCTCTACCTGCATGGGTTTGCCAAAAGTCACGCTGCATAAAATCGGCACCGGCACCACCTCGCCCTTGGGCATCACGCGCTGGATATTGTTGATCCAGACGGGCACCAGCACCACATGCGGGAAGCGCAGCGCCAGGTTGTACAAGCCCGATTTAAAGCGCTGGGGTAGTTCTTCGTTGCCCCGCGTGCCCTCAGGAAAGAGAATGATCGAGTCTCCCTTGGTCAGCGCGTCGATCAGCGGCTGCAAGGGGTCTACGCCCTCCGTGCGCTCACGGTCTACATACACCGCATTAAACACAGCCGTGGTGATCCATTTTTTAAACGGTGTTTTGGTCCAGTAGTCTTTGGCCGCAATGGGCCGGGTGATGCCGCGCAGCTCGGCGGGCAGAGCCGCCCAGATCATCACCAGGTCGGCGTGGCTTTGATGATTGGCAAAATAGATACGCTGCTCAGCCATCGGCGGGCAGCCGTACCAACGCGCCTGCGCACCCGTGAGCAAGCGCACAAACCCTAACAACAACCAACCCATCCATTTAGCAAGCATGTGCAGATGTTACCCGGCAAACTGAGATAATGTGACAGCTTTTTAAAAGGACGAAGAATGATCTTAGTGACTGGCGGGGCAGGCTTTATCGGCTCCAACTTTGTTTTAGACTGGTGCGCGCAGACCCAAGAGAGCGTGGTCAACCTGGACAAGCTCACCTATGCGGGCAATGTGCACAATGTGCAATCCCTGCAAGGCAACCCGCAGCACATTTTTGTGCAGGCCGACATTGCAGACTCCGCCGTGCTGGCCGAGCTACTGTCAAAACACCAGCCCCGCGCCATCGTGCACTTTGCCGCCGAGAGCCATGTAGACCGCTCCATCCACGGCCCCGAAGACTTTATCCAAACCAATATCGTCGGCACCTTCAGGCTGCTAGAGGCCGTGCGTGCCTACCACAAGGGGCTGGATGCCAAGGCGCAAGCCGCCTTTCGCTTCCTTCATGTATCTACCGACGAGGTGTACGGCTCCCTCAAGCAAGGCGACCCCGCCTTTACTGAGAAAAACATCTACGAGCCCAACAGCCCCTACAGCGCCAGCAAGGCCGCCAGCGACCACTTGGTGCGCGCCTACCACCACACCTACGGCCTGCCAGTGCTCACCACCAACTGCAGCAACAACTACGGCCCCTACCACTTCCCCGAAAAACTCATCCCGTTGATGATCGTCAACGCGCTGGCTGGCAAACCCCTCCCCGTGTACGGCGACGGCATGCAGATCCGCGATTGGCTGTAT
>JANMTF010000256.1:0-3371 GCA_031390175.1 Polaromonas sp. | reverse complement strand
GTCAGCTTGTAGAACGATGCGCCCCTTGGGCAGCGCAATTTCTTTGGGCACCAGAGGCGACGACACCAGGCTGGTGTACCACAGTGGTGCTTCACGACCTACTTTGTAGATAGGTGGTGGAGAGCGATAGAGCAGTTTGTTTTGCTCGTCGTACAAGCTTATCTCGTTGGCTCGAACGCGCCCAACCTGGGCCAAGAAGTCGGTCATCCCCGGTAATCCGCCATAACCATAGACCCAGTTCACCCGCGACAACAACTGGGCTGCCACCACATTCGCACCTAGCACCTCTTCATGCACGCCGCGCCGTGTGTTGTCGATGTCAATCCAAATGACCAGCGAAGCAAAAAGCCCCAGAAGGGTGGTGATGATCAAGTTGATTTGTAGTCGCAAACTCATGGTTTCTCCACCTTCGAATAATCATCGCCCCAGTTCGCAAAGTGTCCATGGCTTGCGTAGTGAGCGATGGTCTCGGCCAGCGCCTGCGCCATGGCAGGCTCAAACGGGTTGTGGCCGCAATCGTCCAGCCACTGCAAGCGACTACCCGGCAAAGCCATGTGCAAATCCCATGCGGCCTGTGGCAAACAGCACCAGTCCAGACGCCCATGCAAGATAGCGGCAGGCACGGTGGCCAAAGATCGGGCACGCTGCAGCAGACCCGTATCCCCCCAAAAACATGCGTTTATCAAGTAATGGCTTTGCACACGGTATTTGTCCAACAGGGTTTGCGCTTCAAAGCCGCCCGGCAACGCATGTCTGGGGACTGCATTGCTTCGCTGGATTACGGCAGTCTCCCAAGTCTCCCATGCGCAAGCAGCTTCCAGTGCTTGTGTTGGTTGTCCATGATGTAGCTCGCCATAGAGCCAGCGCAACATGTCTGCACGCTTGTCCTGTGGTGCATGCAGCGCAAACGCGGCCCAGGCATCAGGCAACAACTGCCTAGCTTGCTGAAAAAACCAGTTCAGATCTGATGACCGCCCTAAAAAAACGCCACGCAGCACCAACCCAAAACACGCCGCCGGGTGCGCCGCAGCGTAGGCCAGCGCCAGCCCTGCACCCCATGAACCACCCACCACCAACCAGCGCTCTATGCCAAGGTGTTCACGCAGTTTTTCAATATCGGCCACCAGATGCGCACTGGTGTTGGCCTGCACACAACCTCGCGGCAAGCTTCGACCACAGCCGCGCTGGTCAAAAAAAATGACACGGTAACGGGATGCATCAAACAACTGCCGATGTCGAGGCGAACAACCACTGCCCGGTCCGCCGTGCAAAAAAACGATAGGCAAGCCTGCGGGTTGTCCGCATTGCTCGTAATACACATCGTGTCCATCCCCCACATGCAGCATGCCTGTATCGTATGGCGCTTGGTGTAGGTGCAGCATGTCTATAGAGGTAGTCCCAGTCATAGCTCACCATGCTAGCCGCATCCAGTGCACAAAAACTGTAACTGGCGCGACAGTCACCAAACTAATGAAATTCACTAGGTGTGAATCCATATATTACCGATCCTGAAAATTCCACAAACCCTCACACTGCGTAACGTACTGGCAGATGTCCTGTCAGTACTGGCCGCGATTTGCGGATTCAACACTCAGGAGTTACCGTATGAAATGGGAAAAACCAGCAGCTACCGATATGCGTCTTGGCTTTGAAATCACGATGTACATCGCCAATCGCTGATCGCAGCTCACCCGTCGGGGTCAACCCGGCGGGTGTTTGTGATTCTTTTATTACACCGTCAAGTAGAAATTCTCTCGTTTGAAAATTCATGTTCTAGGATCTGCAGCAGGCGGCGGCTTTCCTCAGTGGAACTGCAATTGCCCCAACTGCAATGGGTATCGCACTGGCAGCAAACGCGTCACCGCACGCACGCAATCGTCCATCACAATCAGTGCTGATAACACCAATTGGGTACTGTTTAACGCCTCCCCCGACATCCTCCAGCAGATCCGCAGCTTCCCAGCCTTGCAACCCGCCCGCAGCTTGCGTGACACAGCTATCAAAGCCGTCTTTTTGATGGACGCGCAGATCGACCACACCACCGGCCTGTACATGTTGCGCGAACACCGACAAGCTTTGCAGCTGTGGTGCCACCCGCTGGTGCGGGACGACCTGATGACGGGCAACCCCTTGTTCAAAGTGCTAGCCCACTACTGCGGCATTGACTGGCACGAGGTGTCGTTGGGTGATGCTGGTTTTGCCATGCCCGGCGTGCCCGGTCTGCATTTCACCGCCCTGCCGCTCATCAGCAACGCGCCCCCCTATTCACCGCACCGCGACAAACCGCAACCCGGCGACAACGTGGGCGTGACGATCACCGACACCACTAGTGGTAAACGTATTTTCTACGCCCCAGGACTGGGTCAAATGGAGCCGCATGTGTGGGCCGCCATGCAAGCCGCAGACTGCGTGCTGGTCGATGGCACGCTGTGGACTGAGGACGAGATGATCACCCTGGGAGCGTCTAAAAAAACCTCGCGCGCGATGGGACACATGCCGCAAACCGGCCCAGGCGGCATGCTGGCGTGGCTGGACAAACTGCCCACCAGCACCCGCAAAGTGCTGATCCACATCAACAACACCAACCCCATCCTCGACGAAGACGGCCCAGAGCGGCGTGACCTTGCGCGCCGTGGCATTGAGGTGGCCTACGACGGCATGGAAATCGATTTATGAGCACCAGCACCTTAGCCCCGTGGAGCAAGGCAGAGTTTGAAACCCAACTGCGGGGCAAAAGCACCAGCTACCACATCAACCACCCCTTCCACATCATGATGGCACAGGGCAAACTGTCGCGCGAACAGTTGCAGGGCTGGGTGGCCAACCGTTTTTATTACCAAATCTCGATTCCGCTGAAAGACGCAGCCATTTTGTCTAACTGTAATGACCGCGAGATACGCCGTGAATGGATTTTGCGCATTTTGGACCACGACGGTTTGAATTTGGGTGGTATCAACGATGCTGGCGGCATAGAGGCCTGGGTGGGTTTGGGCGAGGCTGTGGGTCTGTCGCGCGACGACGTTACATCCCTGCGCTACGTGGTGCCCGCTGCTCGTTTTGCGGTGGACGCGTATGTCAATTTCGCGCGCCGTCAGCCCTGGCAAGAGGCGGTGGCCTCCAGCCTGACCGAGCTGTTCGCACCGCATATCCACCAGCAACGCATCGACACCTGGCCCACGCAGTATCCGTGGGTAGATGCCGATGGCCTGCGCTACTTCAAGCAGCGCCTCACGCAGGCGCGGCGTGACGTAGAGCACGGTCTGCATTTCACGCTGGACTACTTCAGCCAGACCCGCGCCCTGCAAGAGCGGGCGCTAGAGATTTTGCAGTTCAAGCTGGACGTGCTGTGGGCGCTGGCCGATGCCATCATG
>JANMTF010000190.1:0-15225 GCA_031390175.1 Polaromonas sp. | reverse complement strand
CACTACTTGCCAGCATGGGAAAAATCTTCATCTCTGTCTCCGGTATTTGGGGTCAATGTACCCCATTGCTGAGCGCGTTGCAGGGCTAATGCCCACAGCGTGCGCTTGCGCTGTAAACTTTGCGACATCCGCACGACTCTCGCCTATGAACCGCCGCCAAATTCTTCAATTGACCAGCGCAGCCGCACTGGGCGGCACGGCCGCCCTCACCGGCTGCACCTTTCAGCCCGACTACAACCACGATGCCGACGATGCGCCACGCTTTGATGCCGCCTTGGTCAAACCTGCGCGCATCGCCTGGGTGCTCAGCTCGGGCGGGCCGCGCGGCTTTGTGCATGTGGGTGTGCTCAAGGCGCTGGACGAGCTGGGCTGCAAGCCCGACCTGATCGTGGGCGGCTCGGTCGGCGCGCTGGTGGGCGCGCTGTATGCCTGCGGTATTCGCGGCGTAGACCTGGAGCGCATGGCGCTGGACTTGGGCATCAGCGAGATGGGCCGCCTGGCCGTGACGGGCGAAGGCCGTTTTGCAGGCACGCCCATTGCCGACATGATCAACCGCGAACTGCGCCACCAGCCGATAGAAAAACTCGCTACCCCATTTGCCGCCGTGGTGGTGGAGCGCGCTACGCGTAAGCCCATGCTGTTTAACGCAGGCGACAGCGGCGTGGCGGTGCAAGCCAGCAGCGCCATAGAGGGCTTGTTTACGCCCGTGCGCGTGCGCGGTGTGCAGTATGTGGATGCCGACTTGGCGGTGCCCCTGCCGGTGCGCATGACGCGCGCGCTGGGCGCCGTGAAGGTGTTGGCCATCGACGCGTCGGCCCACGAAGACAAAGCGCCCGAGGCCGCGAGCCGCTACCGCGCGGGCGACCTGAGAAAACGCGCCCTGACCGAGCCCGACGCCCGCGCAGCCGACATGACCCTGCACCCCGACTTTGGCTACTACGTGAGCGTAACCCGCGAGTTTCGCGAACGGGCAATCCGCAGCGGCTATGAACAAACCATGGCGCAGGGTGCACAATTGAAAACCTTGCACGCTTAGATTTTGAACACTTTGGGCCTGTAGCCCAATAAAGTATTGCGGGAGCAGCTATTTAATATATAGCAAATAATTTACAACTTTTCCTGCAAGAGATTTGGCAAATACTCTGGCTAAAGCCGAGCGCGCGCAGCGGCCAACTGCTGCTCCAGCTGCGCCACCAGCGCCCGCGCCTCGTCACCCTCGGGTATCGCGCGGCCACTGTCGCGCCACTCCACCGCGCTTTTGAAGCCGTGCACCTCAGCTTGACGCCTGAACCACATGCCCTCGGGGTTGTGCCGTGTGATGCCGTCAAACACGGTGGCGAACATCTGGGTTTGCTCCAGGCCCATGGACAGCCACACTTGGTTGACCACCAGCTTGTGCATCATCAGGTGCGATTTGGGCACGCCTGCAATACGCTCGGCCAAGGCTTGCGTGGCACTGTCCAGCTCGGCTGCGGGCACTGACATATTGGCCAAGCCCCACTCGGCGGCTTTTACGCCGGTAATGGTGTCGCCAGTGAACATGAGTTGCTTGGCGCGAATGGCACCCAAGCGGTAAGTCCACATCGCGGTGGTGGGGCAGCCCCACACGCGGGTGGGCATATATCCAATTTTCGCGTCATCGGCCATCACCAACATATCGCAGCACAGCGCAATGTCACTGCCGCCTGCCACTGCGTAGCCGTGCACTTTGGCGATGGTGGGTTTGGTACAGCGCCACAGCGCCATGAAATTTTCGGTGTTGCGCTTCATGGCGGCGTAGTCCAGCATCGGGTCCCACGGCGTTTTTTCTTGGCGGCAGGGGTGGTCGGCTTGGTCTGTGGCTTCTGACCCTTCTGCGTACGCGTTCAAGTCATAGCCCGCACAAAACGCCCGTCCTTCGCCCTCGACAATAATCACATGCACTTCGTCCTGCGCCTCAGCCCACTCCACCGCGTGGCGAATGTCCAGCGGCATGCTGTTGTTAATGGCATTGAGCTTGTCTGGCCGGTTCAGACACAGGCGTGCGATGCGGGGCTGGCTCGGGTCTTTGGTAATGGTGACGGTGTTGTAGCTGGGCATGTTGAACCTTTCAGATGCGTCGCCATAATGCCATGCCATGGGGTTTTGCGCCATTTTCCGTACTTTTGGCGCTGATTTTTGATGCTAATTCGGCTGTAGCCCTATAGATTATTGCGGGAGCAGCTATAAAATTTGCAGTAATTAATTGACTATCGGCATACCTTCTCAAGGTTGATGCGACTTTAAAGTGGGATGTTGGCAGCCACTTCACGCCACAATTCATTTAATTTGGCGTATAAATTTGCATTTATACGCCATTTGGCCCTATAATTGGCGCATAAATCATCAATTACACGCCAAATGATTGATAAAACTGCGCCGAAAAATCAACAGCCAGAATACATACGCCAAATCGTCGCCGATGCAGGTGATGCTGGCGTGGGCATGGCTGCACTGGAGCACTCGCTACAGGCAATGGGCCTGGCCCTGCGGCGCCGCACGATCTTGCGCCGCCTTGACGCGCTGATCGCACTGGGAGCCGTGCAAGCCAGTGGCAACAGCCGCGCAGTGGTCTACCGCGCTGTGTACAGCCCAGCGCCGTCCAGCTGGCCCACCGTGCAGCGCAAAATAAGCGACACAACCAATCAAGTGCACGCACCCGCGCCCGACACGCTGCGCATGCGCTCACCCAGCGGTGCCCCCAGTAGCGCCCCCATGCAAGTGCCCTTGTCGGCCCAGGGCCTGGAGATACGCGACCGCATACGCCAGCCGCTGCCTGCGCGCCCCACGGTGGGCTACCAGCGCGCATGGCTAGATGCCTACCGCCCCAACCACACCGCCTACCTCTCGCCTGAGCACCGCGCGCGGCTTTGGGAGCTGGGCCGCACCGCGCTGCCCGTACACGATGCAACCAGCACGCAAGCCCCAGCGCAGAAAAATCCACCTGCTGGCGTACTCCCCGCAGGCACCTACGCACGCCAGATTTTTGACCGCCTGCTGGTCGATCTGTCCTGGGCATCGTCCCGCCTGGAGGGCAACACCTACACCCAGCTCGACACGCAAAACCTCATTGAGTTTGGCCAGGCCGCGCAGGGCAAAGACGCCACCGAAACGCAAATGGTGCTGAACCACAAGGCTGCCATCGAGATGCTGGTAGACAACGCCGCCGATGCCAGCGTCAACATTGGCTTTAACCGCTTCACCATCCTCAATCTGCACGCCATCCTGTCGGATAACTTGATCACCGACCCCTTGGCCAGTGGCCGGCTGCGCACGCGCGAGGTGCGCATCAGCGGCACCAGCTACATTCCGCTGGCGGTACCGCAGCAACTACAAGACAACTTTGACATCGTGCTGGCCAAGGCCGCGCAGATCCAGGACCCGTTTGAGCAAGCCTTCTTCTCCATGGTGCACCTGCCCTACCTGCAGGCCTTTGAAGACGTGAACAAACGCGTCTCTCGCCTGGCCGCCAACATCTCGCTGCTACAACATAACCTGTGCCCGCTGTCGTTTGTAGATGTGCCCCAAGCAGCCTACGCTGAAGGCTTGATAGGCGTGTATGAGCTGCAACGCACCGAGCTGCTGCGCGATGTGTTTGTGTGGGCCTACGAACGCAGCTGCCAGCGCTACCTGCATATCCGCCAGACACTGGCTGAGCCCGATGCCTTTCGTTTGCAATACCGAGGTGCCATCCAGCAAACCGTGCAGCAGATCGTGCGCGGCAATCTGCGCGGCACACCCAGTGACATTGCGCAGGTGGCTGCCAGCCTCATCGCACCCAGTGGCCTGCAATCGCTGACAGAGGCCGTCACGGTAGATCTGGCGCATTTGTATGATGGCAATGTGGCGCGGTACCGTCTGAAATTGTCTGAACTGAACCAGTGGCAACACAGGCGCGGCTGAGCACTGTGCTGGCCCAGGGTTCACAATGGTGCATGCAGCTACAGGTGGCTGCCACTAGAAAGGCCTCTATGAAAAACGCCGCTGCCTATTCCCAATTTGCCAAACTCGCCTCACGCTTTTGCGGCAAGCCCATCGTGTTTGTATTGGCGGTGTGCACCATTGGCGTGTGGATCATCACCGGGCCGCTGTTCAAGTTCAGCGACACCTGGCAACTGGTGATCAACACGGCCACCACCATCATTACTTTCTTGATGGTGTTTTTGATTCAAAGCACGCAGAACCGCGACACGCAGGCGATCCAGATCAAGCTCGATGAGCTGATTCGCGCGACACAAGGCGCGCATAACGCGCTGATGGATTTGGAGGAGCTGGAAGAGGTGCAGCTAGATGCTTTTCGCGCCAAATACGAGGCACTGGCGCTGGACGCGCGCCGCACGATTGGCACGGGTGGTGCAGATACCGGCATCCCGGATGCTTGAGGCCGTCTAGGCCGTAGGCGGTATGTCGATCGGCTTGAACGTCATCTCGCTGGCAAAGTCCAAAAACGCGCGCGTACGCGCCGGGATGAGCTTGCGTGTGGGCAGCGCGGCATACACTGTGAAGCGCCCAAAAAACCATTCAGGCAGCACATGCACCAGCGCCCCCGCACTCAGGTAGTTGGCGGCTGGAAACTGCGGCAGAACGGCGATGCCTGCTCCGTCCAGGGCGGCGGTAAACAAGGCCTCATAACTGGCGGATTGCAACACCACCTGCATGGCAGCTTCCACCGCTGCCTGGCTACCGTCCAGTCGGCTCAAGCGCAGGCCACGCGTAGTGTGGCCCGAAGCTGCGGGCCACGGGAACCGAAGGTACTGGTGCTGCTGCAAATCTTGCGGCAGCTGGGGAGTGCCATGGCGCGCGAGATAGGCCGGGCTGGCGCACAAGACCCACAGCGTGTTGGTGGCAATAGGACGCGCCACAATATTGGCGTCAAAGCCTTCGTCCACTACCAGGAAAGTCACGTCAAACTCTTCAACACGCGATTGGGGAAAAGGGTCTACATGCAAGTCAATGGTGACCCTGGGGTGCAGGTCAATCCAGCGGCTGATTTGTTTGGCTAAAAACTGGTTGGCAAACAGTGGCGGTGCCAGCACATGCAACACGCCTTGCAGCTCGTTGGCGCTGTGGGCTGCGGCGGCCTCGGCATCGTCTACCTCGCCCAGTATGCTGCGCACCCGCAGCAGGTAGGCCTCGCCCGCCTCGGTAAGCGAGAGTTTGCGGGTGGTGCGCTGCATCAGCCGCGTGCCCAAGTGCTGCTCCAAGTCAGTGACCAGGCGCGTGACACCTGCCGGCGACATATCCAGCCCTCTGGCGGCAGCGGCAAAACCACCTCGGTCTATCACCTGCTGAAACACCCGCATGGAGAGGAGTCGGTCCATGATTTTCCTTTCCTTGTCCATTTAATAACCAATTGGTCACTAAATACACATCTTTTTACGCAATGATTGAATATCCATCTAAGTAATAATTTCATTATTGGCAATGGTGAATTGTCGGTTGGGTGGTTTGAAATGTCAAGTCGAAGGCCTAAAGTTAGAACCATCGATGAGCCGGGAAGACACCAGCGACTCACCGAGGCCGGACAGGCACCTTGGGTCATAAGCCCTCGAACGCACCGCCCGGAACGGTCAATCAGACCATTTGTTTATTAACTTTGAAGGACATTTACCATGAAGACGAAATTGATTGCTGCTACCGTTGTTGCTTTGGCTGCCATGAGCGGCGCGAGCGCATTTGCACAGAGCAGCTATAAGGATAACTTCCCTATCCAACTGAACAGCAACGTTACCCGCGGCCAAGTGCAGGCCGAGTACCAGCAGGCTCGCAAAGAGGGCACCTTGCCGCAGTTAGGTGAAGCCGGGGATTACGCGGCTGTAGCCAAGGCCCCCGTGGCCTCGACAGTCACCCGTGCAGAGGTACGGGCAGAAGCTATAGCTTCTGCCAAAGCGCGCCATAACGACAGCGACTACTACACCGACAACTAAGCATCAGTTGGACCACCACATGCGTATGGGGCAAATAACTTGTCCTATGCGCATGTCAGCATGTTGGCGCAGAATTACACGTAGAAATGGCTTGTAGGCCAATAGAATATTGCGGGACTAGCTATTAAATACATAGTGAATTGCCCGCTGCTTAGATCAAAAAATACCATTGTTTTAGCGTGGGATTTCTGGATTTGAGTTGAGTGTAGACAATGGCAAACCGCTCACCTCCTGCAGCATGCGCGCCAGTTGCAAGCCCGCTGCGCTGACCAGTGCGTGGCCCTTGGCGGCGGTAGCCGCCAGCGCATTTCCCGCAGCACCTTGCGGGTTGTAGTCTTGCATTTGCCAGCCCAGCTTGGCGCTGCTGCCATTGCCCAAAATGGGGTACTTTGCAGCGCGGTCTTGCGATGTGCTGTGAAAGTGTTTTGCCTGCGCCATGTCCACCAGGTGCGGTGCCAGCGCCAGCATCATTGAAGTTTCCATATCGCCCGCATGGATGCCAAACCGGTGTTCTCCGGGGGGAAACTGGCCCATCACCGCGTCACTCATTGGCAGGTTGTACCAGCTGGTGTGGTAGACGATCAAGTCGTGCGCCGTGCGCAGGTCGCGCGCCACAATGTCCATCACGCTCACCTGACCGCCATGGCTGTTGAGCAGCACCAGTTTTTTGATTCTGCTGCGCGCTACGCTTGCGCCCAGTTCCATCCACACGCTGATCAAGGTTTGCGCGCTCAAGGTGAGGGTGCCGGGAAAGCGAATGTGCTCATCGCTCTTGCCCACCTGCTGCGTAGGCAAAAACAGCACCGGCAGATCGGCGGGCAAATGGGCCAGAGATGCATTGACAACGCCGTTTACCAAGGTGGTGTCTACGCTCATGGGCAGGTGCGGCCCGTGTTGCTCTATCGCGGCCACGGGCAGCACGGCTACGGTCTGGTCGATCAAGGGGCTGGCGGCGAGTTGCGCAAAGTGGCGGCTGGTCAGGTCCGCCCAAAACCGGGATGGGAGTTGCATGCCACCATCTTATAGCGAAGACGGGCGATCAGTCGAGTGGGATGACGCGATCTTCTGGCGAGGGTACGCAGCCCTCAGCCACTGAGCCCCAGCCGCGATGGATGACGATGTGCTGCTCGTTATGGCAAAACTCCAGGCGCTGGGCTCCCGGGAGCTTGGCCTGTACAAAACCTTCGATGGATGCAGGCATGGTGACTTGGTAACGTGTTTGGGCCAAGTCTTCCTCAGGATGGTCATCGCTGCGAACTAAGGGTACGAATGCGCCTGCCCACATCAGCAAGCGGCTGCCTACCTCGACGATGCTGGGCAAGTAGCCTTGCTGGCGCAGCCAGGCCTGCGCGCGCGCGCGTGCTGGGGAGGGCTCGGACATCGGCGCTGCGTCTTGTGTCAAGGCTTGTATCGAGCCTTGCGTCAAGGCTAGCGGCAAGTCGGGCATCACACTCGTGGCCCGCTCTTGCCCTGCTTCGTGGGCTACACCCAACTTACCCAGCACCGTGGCCAGCAACTCAACCACCCACTGGTTGCAGTTTTGGTAGCGCAGCCCGTAGGCATAGGCATTGGGGCTGTAGATGGGGTGCAGCAAGGCTAGCGCTTGGCGGTTGTCCAGCGCAGCAATTTCAAACGTTTTGGCGGCCTCTGGCGGCAGCAGCACGGCCGACACATAGCCTACCGCCGCGTTGTCGGTGCCCAGTACAAAGCCGGCCATCCCTTGGTCAAAAATACGGGGCTTTTGCTCATCGCAGGCATAGTACAGCTGGCGTACTGACCACGGCGTGTTCTGGCTAGCGTGCAGGCTAATGCCCGCGTGAGAGTAGCGGATGCCAAACCGCGCCAGGTTCAGCCCCGAGCGCGCCACCAAGGCCATGGATTGGCCAGACGCCTCCAGCTCAGCTTTAACCACCTCGCTAAAGCGCAGCAACTTGCTTTGCTGGCCCGGGGTGAGAGGCACCTGGCTATCGCAATAGCGGGACGACGCAATTGCGTTGCTTGTGCACAAAAATACGCCTGCGCCGCCTACCGCTAGCAGCCGCCAGTACAAGTGCGGCAAGCGCACATTCAAAGCGCTACGGGATGGGATGCCAGCTCGCGGTACGCCGCATCATTCATCACCAGGTAAAACGCAGCGCGGGTTTGCGCGTTGGCAAACTCTACGCCATAAGCATGCTGGCGTGCAGCCACGGTATGGCCTTTGGCCAAGCCGCTGGTGTCAAAGGCTTTTTGCGGCAGCGACAAAATCACATCATCCGCAGCGTCTTGCGCTTTGGCGGTGCGCAGGGTCAACTGCATAAAACCTGGGCGTCCGGGCGCAGCCGCTACCTGGATGAGTTGGTAGTCACCCGCAGCGATGGGCGTGTTTTGGGAGCTCTTGCTCGAACCGCTCACAGAATTGGACAAACTGCCCACCGACTGGTTAAGGCTTTCAGCAGCTGAAGATGCAGCCGAGCTGGTAGCCATGGCAGGTGATACGGCTACCCCCATGGCTAAAACCAAGAGGGAGAAGACAGACTTAGCAAATTTCATAGTGCACTTTCAAAAAAATTATTATCGCACTAGCCCCAAGGGGTCTGATTGGGTCGTTCGCAACAAGTTGCGCGGGACAGCTAGAAGTTCCTGGTGCTTATGCATTGGGCCAGAAAAACTTACATCTTTTGCCATATTTCTCCGTCCAGGCATTCAAAGAAAACGTGATGAAGAAAACGCCACGGCAACAACGCGCGAGGTGCAAACGTTTACCCACGAACTGCTTACGCCAAGCTTGCATTGTGGTTCTAATAGAACTAGACTGCAAAGCATGCTGTTTACCTGTGAGAAGTCGTATGAAGCCCATTATTGAACTGCTGAAAAAGCGCGACAGCACCTTGTTCCAGGTAACGCCAGACATGACGGTGTTTGACGGCCTCAAGCGCTTGGCCGAGTATGGGGTGGGCGCGGTCCTGGTGATGGACGGCAGCAAACTTGTAGGCGTGTTTTCGGAGCGCGACTACACCCGCAAAGTAGCGTTGCAAGGCAAAAATTCCCGGGACATTACCATTGCCGAGATCATGACCCGCGACGTGGTCTCTGTGCCACCCACTGCGGGCACCCGCGTGTGCATGTCGTTGATGAGCACCAAGAAAATTCGCCATTTGCCGGTGATGGACGGCGACAAAGTGTTGGGTATGATCTCGATCCGCGACATCATGGACGACATCATTGCCGACCATGAGCAAACCATTTCGCAACTACAGACTTACATTACGGGTTGATGGTCGGCAACTCGCGGTTTACTCACATCAAAAGCCGCGTTAACCGGCATCGCGTACATCACCCACACTTTGGCTGCCAAAATCAGCGCGTGCCAAATAAGCAATCAAGCGGCCTGCTGCTTCCTGCGGGCTGGTAAGTGCACCGCTTTGCTTCATGCCCACAAAATTGGCTTTGTCTGGAAAGCTGCTGCTGGGCGCTGCGCGCAGTTGCACTTGCATGTCGGTGTCAATCACCCCAGGTGCCAGCGAGCAGACTTTAGCGCCGTGGGGCTTCAATGCCTCTTCCAGCGCCACACAGCGGGTGAAGTGATCCATCGCCGCCTTGGCAGCGCAGTAGCCCGCTTGGCTGGCCATGGCGCGGCGGCCCAGGCCAGAGGAAATGTTGAGCACTTTTTTGGGCATGGTCCATGCAGCGGTGGCTTGCAAGAACGCACTGGTCAGCAGCATGGGGGCTTCTACGCCCACGCGCATGGCTGCGCTGATGTCGCTGGCGGGCACGTCAGACAAAGGTGCAATCGCGGGGATCATGCCTGCGTTGTTGACCAAGGTCACGCTGGCAAAGTCATTTGCTTTGCCTGACAGCCAAGCGGCTAACTGCTGCGCTACGGGGGCCGCGTCACTCAGGTCAGCAGGCCACTGCGTGAGCGCTACATCTTGCGTCTTGGCTTGTTGGTCTAGCGCTGGATTGGCGTGGCGAGATATGCACAGCAGCGTGTTGCCTGGCACGGCGAGTTGTTGCGCAAGCGCCAAGCCCATGCCGCGTGATGCGCCGGTGATGATGGTGAGGTGGGTAGTCATGCCCTCCATCCTAGCGCATAAGGCGTATGCCGACAGGCTCGGCTGCTTTTGTACGCGGTTTGCTTTTGTACGGATCAGGTTGTGTACAGGATCAGGTCGGCGGTGCACTTAGCTACGCGGCTGTCCCCCGTGCTGGCCTAGGGCCAGCCACTCCTCCTTGATGCCGCTGCGCTAAGTGCACCAACGACCTGATCTTGCCAGCTTGGGGGGTATTTGACGACCAGTGTAGACATCCTCTTTCCAGCAAGCGGGTCTTGCACCGCCGCAGACCCACCATACTCGCTGCCCTGGTGCTTGGTGTGTACGGCGTAGCGGCATAAAGGATGAGCTGTCGGCCCTAGGCCGACGCGGGGGACAGCAGCGTAGCCGTACACACCAAGCACCAGGGCGGACAAACTCCCGGTACCCAACGCCTAGTTTACTGACGTCAGTTGCCGCAGTGCCGCTTGAACAATACTGGCTGCATCGACCTTGAAGTAGGCTCGCAATGCCGCACGGGTGTCACTGCGGCCAAAGCCGTCGGTGCCTAGTGTGGCGTACTTGCGCCCCTCGGGAATGTAGGCGCGCACGCTCTCGGGCACAGTGCGCACGTAGTCGGTGGCGGCGATGATGGGGCCGTGGGTTTGGCTCAGCACCTCTTGAATCCAAGGCGTTGTGAACCCTTCGACAATCTCAGGGTGATCGGGGTTTTGTGCCGTTGCAGGCGTGGCCGTGGACGATTCACAGGCTGCACCATCGCGCGCCAACTCGCTCCAACTGGTGACACTGACGACATCCACCGCTATGCCCTGCGCGGTTAATTGCTCTGCGGCCTTGACCACCTCGGTAAAAATGGCCCCCGAGCCTAACAGCGTCACTTTTTTAAGCATTTTAGGGCTTTGGCCCAATAGAATATTGCGGGAGCAGCTACTGTAGTGATAGCATCCACGCAGCACTCCCGCATGCGCATCGGTAGGCAAATTAGGCTGCGCATAGTTCTCGTTCATCAGCGTGATGTAGTAGAAAACGTCTTTCTGCTCCACCATCATCTCCCGCATGCCTGCGTCCAAAATCACGGCCAGCTCGCCTGCAAAGGCGGGGTCGTAGGACTTGCAGTTGGGGATGGTGGCGGATACCAAGTGGCTGCTGCCGTCCTGGTGTTGCAGACCTTCGCCACCCAGGGTGGTGCGGCCTGACGTAGCGCCCAGCAAGAAACCGCGACTGCGCTGGTCCGCCGCCGCCCAGATCGCGTCGCCCACGCGCTGAAAGCCGAACATGCTGTAGTAAATATAAAACGGCAGCATGGCCAAGCCGTGCACGCTGTAGCTGGTGGCCGCTGCCGTCCAGCTGGCAATGGCTCCGGCTTCGCTGATGCCTTCTTCCAGTATTTGGCCGTCCAATGCTTCGCGGTAGGGCAGCACCGAGCCAATGTCTTCGGGTGCGTAGCGCTGGCCCACGCTGCTGTAGATGCCCACTTGCTTGAACAAATTGGCCATGCCAAAAGTGCGTGCCTCGTCCGCCACGATGGGCACGATGCGCGGCCCCAGGTGCGGGTCTTTCAGCAGGCCGCCCAGCATGCGCACAAAGGCCATGGTGGTGGACATTTCTTTGCCGTCGGCTTGCAGGGCGAACTGGGCGTAGCTGTTACCCCGCGCCCCTTCTTGCCTCACCCCTGTCGTGCTGTTGCCTGCTTCGTCGCTGGTAAGCGCAGGCACAGGCACCACCTGCGCAGCCGTATGCCTTGTGGGCAAATGGCCACCCAGGGCTGCGCGCCGGGCATGCAGGTATTGCATTTCGGCGCTGGTCTCTTCGGGTTTGTAATAGCTGAGTTGCTTGGCCTGTTCGTCCGTCAGTGGCAAATTAAATCGGTTGCGGTAGGCAATCAGTTCATCTTCGTCCAGCTTCTTCTGGCTGTGCGTGGTCATCTTGCCTTGGCCGGCGTTGCCCATGCCGTAGCCTTTTTTGGTGTGCGCCAAAATCACGGTGGGCTGGCCTTGGTGCGCGGCAGCGGCGGCGTAGGCGGCGTGGATTTTCACGATGTCGTGGCCGCCGCGCTTGAGGCGGTCGATCTGCTCGTCCGTCATACCCTGCGCCAGCGCGGCCAGCTCGGGGCTTTGGCCGAAGAAGGTGTCGCGGTTGTAGCGGCCATCTTTGGCGGCAAAGGTTTGCATTTGACCGTCTACCGTGTTGGCAAAGGTCTTGGCCAGCGCGCCTGTGATGTCGCGCGCAAACAGGCCGTCCCAGTCGCTGCCCCAAATGAGCTTGACCACGTTCCAGCCCGCGCCGCTGAACAGGCGCTCCAGCTCGTCGATGATGCGGCCGTTGCCGCGCACGGGGCCGTCCAGGCGCTGCAAGTTGCAGTTAACCACCCACACCAGGTTGTCCAGGCCTTCGCGCGAAGCGAGGGTGAGGGCGCTCATGGATTCCGGTTCGTCCATCTCGCCGTCGCCAAACACGCCCCACACTTTGCGCTGCGTGCAGTCGAGCAGATTGCGGTGCGTGAGGTAACGCATAAAGCGCGCGTGGTAGATGCTGCTGATCGGGCCCAGGCCCATCGAGCCGGTGGGGAACTGCCAAAAGTCGGGCATCAGCCAGGGGTGCGGGTAGCTGGACAGGCCGCGCGCGCCGTGCTGCGGGGCTTCGATCTCGCGGCGGTAAAAGTTCAGGTCTTGCGCCGTCAAGCGGCCTTCCAAGAAAGCCCGCGCATACACACCCGGCGCGCTGTGCGGCTGGAAGAACACCAAGTCGCCGCCGTGCTGGTCGCCTGCCTTCACATCACGCGCTTTAAAGAAATGGTTATAGCCCACCTCAAACAAATCCGCCGCACTGGCGTAGCTGGCAATATGCCCCCCCAGCTCGCCATAAGCCGCATTAGCCTTGGCCACCATGGCCAGCGCGTTCCAGCGCATGAGAGAGCCGAGTTTTTCCTCAATCGCCAAATCACCGGGGAAGCTGGGCTGCTCGCTGACGTGGATGCTGTTGACATAGGGCGTGGTCAGCTCGGGCTGCCAGCCCACGCGCTGTTCTCTGGACAACGCAACAAGACCATCGAGAATCTGCCGCGCCCGCTCGGGGCCTTGCGTGGCGACGAGAGCGGTAAAAGCATCACGCCACTCCTGCGTTTCTTGCGGGTCGGGGTCTGTAGCGGAATCGCAAAGGGCGGCTAAGAGATGGGCGGATGTGGCTGCGTTCATAGAACCAGATTGTAAAGAAATGGCGGCAAAACGTCATGCTGAAATGGGTTGCAGTTCGCAAGTATGACAGCATAAAATACTTAAAAACAAGATTTCAAAGCATAAAAATATGATTCACACATTAGATACAGTAGATTTACGCATTCTCGATGCCCTCCAGCAAGATGGCAGTTTAAGCAACGTAGTGCTGGCTCGCCGGGTCCATTTAAGCCCCTCGCCCTGCCTGGCACGCGTCAAGACGCTGGAGGCCAACGGCACCATCCAGCGCTACGTGGCGCTGGCCAATGCGGCGGCGCTGGGGCTGGGGCTCAACGTCTTCATCAACATCAGCCTGAAGACCCAGAGCAAAGAAGCCTTGGCGGAGTTTGAGCGCCGCATCGCCGAGCACGACGAGGTGATGGAGTGCTACCTGATGACCGGCGACAGCGACTACCTGATCCGCGTTGCCGTGGCCGACATGGGCGCACTGGAAAAATTTATCCTGGAGCAGCTCACCCCCATACCCGGCATTGAGAAAATCCGCTCCAGCTTTGCATTGAAGCAAGTGCGCTATAAAACGGCCTTGCCATTGTCTAAAAAAATCTGACGCTATGCCCGGCTATGGGACCACAATGCATTGATGCAGGATCACTATAATTTCAATAGCTGCTTAGGCAATAAACACGCTGGCTATAGTCGTTTTCATGCCTCCACAGGCATGTTTCAGTGTTTTTTGGCTTTTAACTTGGCTTCAACTTTTACTTCTGCTGCACTTGCAGGCTTTTTATCACCCAATTTCGGCTCGGTGCCTTTGACCAAGCGGGTGATGTTGGCGCTGTGGCGGTAGGCCAGCAGCATGGCCATGACGACGAGCATGAGGGTGATGTAGCGGTCTGCCGACCACAGCACGCGGTCGCCAAACAGGTAGGCGACGGGGGCAAAAACAGCGGCGACCAAAGAAGCTAACGACACGTAGCGGAAAAAGTACTGCACGATGGCAAAGCTGATAACGCAAACCACACCCAGCGCCCAATGCACACCAAACAACACGCCCACCGCCGTGGCCACGCCTTTGCCGCCCTTGAATTTGAAAAACACAGGGTACAGATGCCCCAAAAACGCCGCCAAACCGACCATGGCCACTGTGCCATCACCCAGCCCATAGTCTTTACCAAACCACTGCACCAGCGCGACAGGGATGTAGCCTTTGAGCGCATCCAGCAGCAGCGTGATGATGGCAGCCGGTTTGTTGCCCGAGCGCAGCACATTGGTCGCGCCTGGGTTTTTGCTGCCAAAGGTGCGCGGGTCGTCCAGCCCCACGACTTTGCTGACGATGACGGCGAAGGACAGCGAGCCGATGAGATAGGCAGCGATGGCAGCTAGGATGGGGTAATACGGGCTGATGTTTTCCAAAATTTGTCTCCTCTATTTTTATTTTCTTTGAGTGCCGTGGATTCCCGCCTTCGCGGGAATGACAGTCTATTGCGCCGGGTCGCGAATTTCCCAGCGGATTTTGTCGATTTCGGCCAGCACCTCTGGCGACAGCACCGTGCCGTAGGCGTCAATACATTCGTCCAGTTGTGCCAGCGTGCGCACGCCGATGATGGTGCTGGCGATTTGCCATTTGGTGTAGCAAAACGCCAAGGCCATCTGCGTCGGCGTCATGCCGTTGGCAATGGCCAAAGCGTTGTAGCGGCGGGCGGCGATGAGTGAGTCTGGGCGACCCCAGCGTTGTTTGCGCATGGTTTCAAACATGGCCAAGCGGGCATCTGCTGGTGGGGCCTCGCCTCCTTCTCCGGTTAATCCGCTTTTATCAAACTTGCCGGTGAGCAAACCAAACGCCAGTGGCGAATACGGGATTTGCGAGACGCCCAGGCGGTGCATGGTTTCGTCCAAGCCGTTTTCTAAGGTACGGTTGACCAGACAATACGGGTTTTGCACGGTGGCGATTTTGGGCAGGCCGTGCGCTTCGGCCAAGCGCACAAACTCGTGCACACCATAAGGCGTTTCGTTGCTCAAACCAAACGCGCGGATTTTGCCGGCTTTGACGAGCTTGTCCATCGCCCGCAGCTG
>JANMTF010000247.1:0-11532 GCA_031390175.1 Polaromonas sp. | reverse complement strand
CCGGTCTGCGGCCCCTTCGGGGGAGCATCTGCAGTGCTCAAAATTTGGGTCAATGTGCAAACTCGCCTTCGGCTCAAACAAGCACATTGCCTGATCCAAATTCTTCCGTGCTTCGAGCCCGCAGCCCTGATTGGGGCGCATACCCATGGCACACGCTCTGGCGCGAGCACGGAGGGTGTCGCAGGGCGGCAAGTCGCTGCAACGGACGCTGCTTCGTTGTGGTGACTTTTGAGAGGTACGCACAATTGCATCACTTTATAAAACTCAAAACACCAATTTTTTCACCAACAAATTGACAATTTGCGGGATATTTCACTGCTGAACAGTCAAACAAAGAAGTGAATCGTCCACGTTGTGTCCAGGTACACAAATTCGCATAATTTAGTGTACTTCGCAGGCTCGCCAACGGCCTTCGGGTCGCGAAAAAGTGCTGAAAAACACGATTTCGAGGCCTTTTTACGATACTAATCGCTCTGCAGCCCAATAGAATAATGCGGGAGCAGCTCCTGTATGTGTAGCGCACTGAAATGCCCCCGCAGATGCCTACAGGGGCATCCGGGTGTTTGCGGGCACATGCAGACGGTCAGAACTGCCCGCCCGCCCGCCCGCCCGCCCGTCAGTCAGTCAGCCCGTCAGTCAGTCAGCCCGGCACGTCACAGTAGC
Source organism: Polaromonas sp. (assembly GCA_031390175.1). Classification (GTDB taxonomy): domain Bacteria; phylum Pseudomonadota; class Gammaproteobacteria; order Burkholderiales; family Burkholderiaceae_C; genus JAAFIP01. The sequence continues at coordinate 10,869 of JANMTF010000247.1, read as the reverse complement.
CCGCAAACCCCCTCATACACGCGCCAGAGCGTGTGCCATGGGCTTGCGCCCCAATCAGGGCTGCGGGCTCGAAGCACGGAAGAATTTGGATCAGGCAATGTGCTTGTTTGAGCCGAAGGCGAGTTTGCACATTGACCCAAATTCTGAGTACTGCAGATGCTCCCCCGAAGGGGCCGCAGTCCGGGGCGCATGCCCATGGCACACGCTCTGGCGCGAGCCGCGAGGTCTATGCGGATGACTCTTCAAACAAAAGGGGGAGGGAACGAACCGACGCGCCGCAGACCGCGCGCTACCAGCCCGCTGCGAATCACACAGGATTCATTTTTTAAAACCCGGTCTGAACCTTCAAAATTTGCAGTTGAGGTTTACTTCTAATCGCTCCGCTGTGCGCACCGTCAGCATCGTCAGCATCGTCAGCATCGTCAGCATCGTCAGCACCGTCAGCACTAAGCGCTGAGTGCTCAAGCCTTCAGCAGCTTTAAATCATCGGCCGTCACCCAGCGCCATTCGCCGCTGGCCAAGCCGTTCAAGGTCAGCCCGCCCATGCTGGCGCGGTGCAGGCCCTCAACGCGGTTGCCTACAGCGGCCAGCATGCGTTTGACTTGATGGTATTTGCCTTCGGTCAAGGTTAAATCCAGCGTCAATTCACCCGTTTGCACGCAGGCGGCTGCGCGCACGGGCTTGGGTGAATCGTCCAGCACCACCCCTGCCAGCAGCTTGGCGGTTTGCTCAGCGTCCACGGGGTGTTTGCAAGTGACCTGGTACAGCTTGGGCACATGGTGTTTAGGCGAGCTGATGCGGTGGATAAACTGGCCGTCGTCGGACAGTAGCAAGAGGCCGGTGGTGTCTTGGTCCAGCCTGCCTACGGCTTGTACGCCCTGAATGGCGTTTTTATTGGGCCGCAGGCGCAGCGGGCTGGGCAGCAGGGTGTACACACTGGGCCAGGCGCTGGGCTTGTGGGAGCACTCGTAACCGGCCGGTTTGTGCAGCAGCACGTAGGCCAGTTTGTGGCACTGCCAGTCTACGCCTTGCACCTGAAAGCGCAGGCCCTCAGTTTCAAAATCAGTAGCATCTTTGGCAGTAACTACGCTGGCTAGCGCGCTGCCAGCTTCATAAACAGCGACCAAGCCCTGCTCGATCAAACCATTGCAAACGCGCCGTGTGCCAAAGCCCTGGGTGAACAAAATATCAGCAAGATGCATAGCGCTTACTTGGCCGAGGCCGCTGGGGCGGCCGTGTCCAGATTGCTGGAGCGCACCACGCCCGGTGGCAGGCCGTTAGCTGCAGCAGGGGCAGGCACGATGGGCAGCGCTGCGGCGCGGGCGGGTGCCGCGTTGGCTGGCACTGCGGGCGCGCCTACGGTGGCGGTGGCGGTGGGTTTAGCCACAGCCAGCGGTGTACCCATCAGCATGGTGATCATGTCGTCGTAGCTGAAAACACGGGGGTAGTTGTCCACGGCCATCACAAACTGCAGCTTGCCGTCGGCCAGTATCACCGGGGCTGGCATGGGTGCGGGTTTGCACTGCCAGGCGCAAGAGGTGACCAAATCGCGCTGCACCAGCCTGGCCGCCTTGATCGCCTGCGCGCGATACACCTCGCCTTGGTAGAGGTTGTTGGTCGTGACGCGCACGGTGGCTATTTTGCCCTCGTAGCTGGAGGCCATGGTCACGCCACCGCTGAGCACGCTTTTGGCCTCGACATCGTTAACACCCTCCTGCGGCAAACCCACCGCAGGCTTGGCTGCAGGGGCCGCCGCGCGGGCCGCCGAGGCGCTTTGCTTGGGCGCTTTGGCGCTCCCGCTGGCCGCCGTTTTGGGCGCAGAAGCCGCCGCTTGCGGGGCCGCCTGGGACTGCCATTGCACGGGGGTTTGTGGCACCGCTGGCAAGCCCAATATATTGGCTTGCGCCATGGCATTGGTGGCCAGCAAGGAGGTGCCGAGGGTGAATAAACAAAGTAGGTGTCGCATAGCTGTATTTTCGCTCAAATCGATATGATGCTGAAGATGATCAACCTACAACGCAGACACTTCCCACTTCGCCTACTCGCAGTGCTGGGTGCCTTGGGCGGCACGCTGCAAGCGCTGGCCAAAAGCGACTTCCCCTTGCTGCTGGCGCACAACGCACCCAAGGGTATCGACCCCACCGGCTATTTGGTGAGCGAAAAGCTCGACGGTGTGCGGGCGCTGTGGGACGGTGCGGTGCTGCGCTTTCGCAGTGGCCGCACCATTGCAGCGCCTGCGTGGTTTACCAGCAAGCTGCCCGCTACGCCGCTGGACGGTGAACTGTGGCTGGCACGTGGCCAGTTTGACCTGCTATCGGGTACGGTACGCAAGGTTCAGCCAGTGGATGCCGAGTGGCTGCAAGTGAAATACATGGTGTTTGAGTTGCCGCAAAGCAGCGGCAGCTTTGCGCAGCGCGCAGCGCAACTGCAAAGCGTGGTGCAAGCCGCTGCGTGGCCCGCGCTGCAGGCGGTGGAGCAGTTTGCGGTGGCCAGCCCAGCAGCCTTGCAGGCCAAGCTCCAAAGCATCACGGCTGCGGGTGGCGAGGGCCTGATGCTGCACCTGGCCAGCGCCCCGGTGACCACTGGCCGCAGCGAGGTGCTGCTCAAGCTCAAAGCGGTGCAAGATGCCCAAGCCACTGTGGTGGGGCATGTTGCGGGAAAAGGCAAATACGCGGGGTTGTTGGGGGCTTTGGACGTGACAACGGCCAGCGGACTGCGTTTTAAATTGGGCACAGGGTTGAGTGATGCAGACCGTCAAAACCCGCCGGCTATTGGTAGCGTGGTAACTTACACCTACCGAGACACTACGCCCAGTGGCAAACCGCGCTTTGCCAGTTTTTTGCGGGTGGACGAAGGGGTGTAGCCTTCGCCCTTCGCTTTCACATTTTTGTCGCCGCGTGATGTGCAGCAGAGGTAAGGGAGCCTGGCTGCCCCTTTATGCCGCTGCGCTAAGTGCGCCGCTGACCAGATCTTGCTAGCGTGGAGGGCGTTTGAGCACCAATGCAGGCACGCTCTTTGCAACAATGTGGGTCTGCACAACTGCAGACCCACAAAGATCAAGAAGACCTCACCGTCCCCAACATCAACTGGAGCTTGGCCACTGCACTGGACACTGGCGTAATGACAGTAAGACTCGTTTGCAGGTGCACCAAGGCGGCCGCGCGGCACATGCTGAACTGGGCCAACGCGATCACCCGGCAACCTTTGGCAGCCAGATCGGCTGCGGCCTGCGCTATCAGTTTGTCATGCAGCTCGCCATCACCCGCATTCAAGGCGGCCAATGCGCCTTCGGCCAGTGCGGTATCCAGCACCACCTGCTTGGGAAACTCGGGTGGCATGGAGATCAGCGTGGGGCCGAATGTCGCCACCAAGCCGATGCGCTGGCCTAATGCTGCGGCATCGTCGATCATGGCTTCATTGGGCTTGAGCACGGGTATGTTGGCGTGCTTGGATGCCACCGACTCAATGCACGTACCAAAGGCAGAGCAGGTGAACAAAATCGCGTCGCTACCGCAGTCCACCGCGTACTGCGCCAGGCGCGCAAAGCGCTCTTGCATCACCGCGTCTTGCCCACGACCGCTGGCTGCCAGGTCAGCAGACAGGCTGTCGTCCAGCAGATTCATCCGCGTGGCCTGCGGCCAATCGCGGGCGATGGCTTGGTTAATCGGATCAACGGCGTGGGCCAGGGCGTGGATGAGTGCAATGCGAGGGTGGGAGGTCGCCATGGTAGCTATACGTATAAACGGAATGAAAAGGGAGCCCTATGATAGACGGTCTTATCGCTGGCGAAGCACTGTTTTAGGCGCTGGCGCGGCTATGGCCTCAATGACACTCACCTATTGCGACCCCTATCAGGAATCACACCATGACATTGCGTACCCAAATTTTCACCACCGCCTTGGTGTGCCTGGCAGCCTGCTCGGCCTTCGCCCAAAGCGCCTACCCCACCAAGCCGATCAAAATGATCATCCCGCTGGCCGCAGGCAGCGCGGTAGACAACGCGGCGCGTATTTTGACGGCCAAGATGTCGCAAGGCTTGGGCCAGTCCATCGTGATCGAAAACCAGGCGGGCTCGGCTGGCCTGATAGGTGCTGACCGCGTAGCCAAGGCCGCGCCCGACGGCTACACGCTGGGCGGCTTTAACGACAGCGTGCTGACGATGATTCCGCACATCTACCCCAAGTCCACCTGGAACGCGCTGACCGATTTTGACCCACTCTCGCTGGCAGCCACCATCGAATGGGGCTTGGTCGTCAAAGCCGACTCGCCGTACAAAACCGTGGCTGACTTTATTGCCGCCGCTAAAGCCGCACCCGGCAAGATCAACTACAGCTCGGGCGGCAGCGGCAGCCCGCAGCATATTGCGATGGCGCTATTTGCCACCCGCTCGGGCATCAACGCCGTGCATGTACCCTACAAAGGCGCCACGCCTGCGGCGGTGGCTGTGGCAGCCGGTGAAGTAGATGCTGCGTTCCAAGGCCTGGGCACTGTCACCTCCCTTTTGCAAGCGGGCAAGCTGCGCCTGCTGGCCGTGTCTACGCAAAAACGCTTGGCCCAGTACCCCAATGTGCCGACGGTGGATGAGTCGGGCTTGAAAGACTTTTTCTTTAACTCCTGGTTTGCCATGGTGGTGCCCGCAGGCACGCCCAAAGACATCGTGGAGCGCCTGAACGTTGAGATGCGCAAAGCGCTGGCCGACCCCGAGACGCGGGACAAAATGGTGGCCATTGGCCTGACCTTGCGCGGCTCGTCCGCAGCCGAGCTGGGCACAGCCACCAAAGCGCAGTTTGAGCTGTACCGCAAGCTGATCCAGGACAACGGCATCAAGGCCGACTAAGCAATTTAGCAAGCAAGGCGCACGCACATGACCACACTCGACACCTCCGCCACTGGCGTGTACCTCATTACCGTCACGCCATTTACCGACAGCGGCGCGCTGGACTTGGCCAGCACCGACCGCATGGTCGATTTTTGCCTGGACGCGGGCGTCACGGGCCTGACGGTGCTGGGCATCATGGGCGAGGCCACCAAGCTCACGGCCGAAGAATCGCGCACCTTCGTCAAGCAAGTGCTCACCCGTGTGGCCGGGCGCGTACCCGTGGTGGTGGGCGCATCCGCCCCCGGCTTTGCGCCCATGCGCGAGCTGACCGAGAGCGTGATGGCCATGGGCGCAGCGGGCGTGATGGTGGCACCGCCCTCCACCATGCGCACCGACGACCAGATCGTCGCTTACTTTGACATGGTGCAAGAGACGGTGGGCAAAGACGTGCCCTGGGTGCTGCAAGACCACCCGGTGTCCACCAGTGTGCAAATGTCCACCGCCGTCGTCCTGCGCATTTTGCAAAACTCACCCAGTTGCGTGATGCTCAAACACGAAGACTGCCCGGGCTTGGCCAAGCTCTCGGCCATCCGTGCCGCCAGCGCCAAGGGCGATGTCAAGCGGGTCTCCATCCTCACCGGCAACGGCGGTGGCCTGTTCTTGCCCGAAGAGCTGATCCGTGGTGCCGACGGCGCCATGACAGGCTTTGCCTACCCCGAGATGATGGTCGATGTGTGCCGTGCGCATGCAGCAAGCCAGCCGGGAAAAGCACAAGATATTTTTGATGCCTACCTGCCGCTAGCCCGCTACGAACAGCAAGCAGGCATTGGCCTGGCCGTGCGCAAACACATCTTCGCAGAGCGCGGCGTGATCGCCAGCGCAGCGATTCGCAAGCCTGGCCCCAAGCTGTCGGCACTGGACATTGCCGACATTGCGCGCTTGACGGCGCGGCAGACCAAACGTTTGGCAGAAATCGTTTAAAGAAAGCACCCAGAATGTCTACCCCCATCAATATGCAGCTCGACCCCAAAGCGGTTGAAATTCTGAGCCAGGTCACCACTGCCACGCTCACCACCATCTTGCTGAAAAAAGGCCTGCGCAATGTATGGCTGCGCGGCACCAAGCCCCTGCGCCCGGGCAAGCCGCGCCTGGTGGGCCGCGCCTTCACGCTGCGCTTCGTACCCGCGCGCGAAGACCTGGCCACGCCGGCATCATGGGCGTCCCCCATCTCCACCCGCGCCGCCATTGAAGACATGCCCGCAGGTTGCATCGCCGTGGTCGATTCCATGGGCGTGCAAGACGCGGGCATTTTTGGCGACATCTTGTGCGCCCGCATGGGCAAGCGCCATGTGGCGGCGCTGGTGACGGACGGCGTAGTGCGCGACATCGCAGGCGTGCTGGGCACTGGCCTGCCCGTGTGGTGCAGCGGCGCAGCAGCGCCACCCTCTGTAGCGGGCCTCACATTTGTAGCCTGGCAGCAGCCCATAGGCTGCGGCGGCGTGGCCGTGTTTCCGGGTGACGTGATTGTGGTGGATGACGACGGCGCAGTGCTCATTCCCGCCGACCTGCTGGACGAAATGTTGCTGCTGGCCCCCGAGCAAGAGCGGCTGGAAAACTGGATCATGGGTGAGGTAGAAAAAGGTGCTTCGCTGCCGGGCTTGTACCCACCCAACGCGGAAAACAAGGCACGCTATTTGGCGGCGACGGGGCAGAAGTAACGTAGCTTGGTCACGGTGCGGCAATGGCCTGAAGATGCCGCATCCAGCTTGGTCACGGTGCGGCGATGGAGGAAGTCGCGCTGTCAAAAACTTGCGAAAACACGCGCGGGTGCCGTTGGTAGCGGGACTGAGTTTTGTACCGCGCGCCTTTCTCCAGTTTTTGCATCACGACCACACTCCGTCACCGCTTGCTGGCAGGTGTACTTTTTGTCTCGCGCGGGCGTGGTGTGCGCAGATGCGGTTGTGGCGCGCTGAGTTGTTTTACCTGCAACGGCGCTGCGTTTACTGCGAGTGTGAGTACTGCAAAAAAAGTAGCTGCTCCCGCATTTGATTAAAGGGCTAGAGCGCTAAACAACGCGAAGAAGTGATCTCTTAGCGCGCAACTGAGCGCTACAACGCTAGTTAAGCAGCAGTTCGGCGTGGTCGTGATGAGAAATCTGGAGAAAGGCGCGGTGACCACCTGAAAATTGCTACTGAACCAGTCGCGTGTTTTCGCAGGATTTTTGCAGCACGACTTCCCGAGCTGATGCTAGCCAACCATCTGTGAGCGAACTCTTCAAACCGAGCTAATGCCAACCAACCACGGTCGAGCGGCATCTTCAAATCAAGCCAACAGCAGAGCAACCCCGACGTACCCAAGGCGCTACCCCGCGCCGTCTGTACGTAATACCCCTCCGAGGGAAAGTCTGTAGATTTCCGCTGGCCTGTACGTGCCAAAATTAATGCGATCTGCGCCCTGTGGCGTGGTCATTTTTGGAGTTCCCATGACATCATTTAAACCAGCCCTGGGTCTGTTCTTGGCCAGCGTCACACTGTCCTTTAGCGCCCACGCACAAAACATCTCCATCGCCACCGGCGGCACGGGCGGCGTGTACTACCCCTTGGGCGGCGGCATGGCCTCGGTGCTGTCCAAACATGTGCCCGGCATGCAGGCCACCGCTGAGGTGACTGGCGGCTCGGTAGACAACCTCAAACTGATCGGCAGCGGCAAGCCCTACATTGGCTTCAGCATGACCGACGCGGGCCAAGATGCTCTGCGCGGCGAAGACAAGTTCAAGGGCAATAAAGTGCCGCTGAAAACCCTGATGGTGCTCTACCCCAACCGCATGCATGTGGTCAGCGTCGAAGGCCGTGGGATTGCCAAAATGGCCGACCTCAAAGGCAAGCGCGTCTCCACCGGCTCGCCCGGCAGCGCCACCGAGGTGATGGCCTTTCGCGTGATCGAGGCCGCAGGGCTGGACAAAGACAAAGACTTGAAGCGCGAGCGCTTGGGCGTGGCCGAGTCGGTCAACGCGGTGAAAGACGGCAAGATTGATGCGTTCTTTTGGGTGGGCGGCTTGCCCACTGCAGGCGTGACGGACTTGGCCAACACACCGGGCACCAAGCTCAAAATGGTAGACCACGCCGAAGCCGTGGCCGCGATGAACAAAAAATACGGCAATCTGTATGTCGAAGACGTGATCAGCAAAGATGTCTACAAAGGCATGGACACTGACAACAAGCAAGCCACCGTGATGAACATCTTGGTAGTGCATGAAAACATGGACGACAAAACCGCCTACAACATTGTCAAAACCATTTTTGACAAGCGCACCGATTTGATCGCAGTGCATAAAGAAGCGGAAAACTTCAAGCTGGAAAACCAAAAAGCCAGCGCCAGCCCGATTCCTTTCCATCCGGGTGCTGTGAAGTATTTTGCTGAAAAAGGCATTAAGCTGAACTGAGGCTTTCCCTCACGCCTGCCCTCACCCTAGCCCTCTCCCGCAGGGAGAAGGGATAAGACCAAGCACTTCACTCCCCCTCTTGCTCCCTCTCCCTCTGGGAGAGGGCTGGGGTGAGGGCAAAACAACTACATCGATATGAGCCAAGCCCCCACCCCCAATGCCCCCACCGTTGTCGTCAGCGAAGAGGCCCTGCACAAGGCCGAGGAGTTCATCGAGGCCGAAGAAGGCGCGGCCAACAAGCTCAAGGGCTGGCTGGGCGTGTTTGTCATCGCCGTGGCCTTTGTGATGTCGGTCTTTCACCTGTACACCGCGTATGCCATCGTGCCCACGCAAACGCTACGCCCCATCCACGTGGGCTTTGTGCTGTTTTTAAGTTTTCTGGTATTCCCCATCAGCAGTCGCTTCAGGCACCGTATCATGTGGTGGGACTGGATCGCTGCGGCCGTATCCATCGCCATCGTGGCCTACCTCATCATGGGTGGCGACGACTTTACCGACCGCAACACCTCGCCCCTGCCTTGGGACATTGTGTTTGGCATTGCGCTGATCCTGCTGGTGATGGAGGCCATGCGCCGCACCAATGGCTGGATCATGCCCATCATCACCACCTGCTTTATTTTGTACGCCTTGTTTGGCCCCTACCTGCCCGCGCCGTGGACGCACAAGGGCTATGAAGTAGGCCGCCTGGTGGGCGTGATGTACATGACGCTAGAAGGCATCTACGGCGTGGCGGTGGATGTGTCGTCGTCGCTCATCATTTTGTTCACCATCTTTGGTGCCTTCTTGCAGTACTCGGGCGCGGGCAAGTTCTATATCGACTTCTCTTTCTCTGCAATGGGTGGCAAGCCCACGGGTGCGGGGCGCACCGTGGTGCTGGCCTCGTTTCTGCTAGGCGGTCCCTCTGGCTCGGGCGTAGCCACTACGGTGACGCTAGGTGCCGTGGCCTACCCCATGCTGGCTAAGGCCGGGTATGAGAAGAATGCCGCTGGTGGCCTGCTGGCTGCAGGTGGCCTGGGTGCCATTATTTCGCCACCGGTGCTCGGCGCTGCAGCATTTTTGATTGCCGAGTTTTTAAAAATATCCTACCTGGACGTGTTGTTGATGGCGGTGATTCCCACCATCATGTTCTACCTGGCTTTGTTTTTGATGGTCGAGATTGATGCCCGTAAATACGGCATGGGCAACACCCAGTTTGACAAGGTGGACTCGGTGTGGAACCTCACCCGCAAGTACTGGTTTCACTTTTTGTCTCTGGTCTCTATCGTCGTTTTCATGATGGTGGGCTTTTACCCCGTACTGTCGGTGTTTTGGGCGACGGTGGTCTCATTCATCACCAGCTTTTTGCGGCGTGACACGGCCTTGTTCTCTTACGATCTTTTCCAGGGCAAGGGTTCGTTGGTGACCAACTTGTTCAAATCGCCCTTTATGAAGGCCATGGAGGGTGGCTCCATCGGCGTGCTCAACGTGGCGGCTACCTGTGCAGGCGCGGGCATCATTGTGGGCGTGGTCACGCTCACGGGTTTGGGTCTGAAGTTCAGCTCCATCGTGATCGACTATGCAGGCGGCTCCCTGCTGCTGACTGCCATCTTCACCTCGCTGGTGGTGTGGATTGTCGGCTTGGCCGTGCCGGTCACCGCGTCTTACATCATCTGCGCCGTGATTGCCGCGCCAGCACTCATCAAGCTGGGTGTGCCCGACTTTGCGGCGCATATGTTTATCTTTTATTACGCGGTGCTGTCCGAGGTGTCGCCACCCACGGCCCTATCGCCCTTTGCAGCGGCGGCCATCACCGGGGGCGACCCGTACAAGACCACGCTGCAATGCTGGAAGTACACCATCCCCGCCTTCCTCGTGCCCTTCATGTTCGTGCTCGACCCCGCAGGCCAAGGCTTGCTGCTAATGGGCTCTACCAAAGCGCTGGCCACGGCCAACTGGTGGTCGATAGCGCAAGTCACCCTCACCTGCGCGGTGGGGATTGCGGCGCTGGCTGCGGGTTTTCAGGGCTGGGCATTCAAGCAAACCACCGTGGCCGAGCGCTGGATGCTGATCGTTGCGGGCTTTGCTCTGGTGTACCCCAGCATCATTGCCGACGGCATAGGTTTTGGCCTGGTGCTTGCGGTGCTGGCCATGCAGTATTTGCGAAAGAAACCGATGTTGGCTTAAGCGGATAGCCCCACACAGGGGCTAGTTGGCATACATATTCGCCTGTAGCCCAATAGAATATTGCGGAAGCAGCTACTAAAAATGTATCGACCATTCTCCAACCTGACAATGCGTCAACGCGCAAACCTCTCCCGCAGCTTCATCTTCCAAAACTTCCCCGTCGATGTGCGCGGCACTGCGTCGATGAATTCGTAGCGGTCGGGTAGCTGCCATTTGGCAAAGCCGCTGGCCAGTAGCAAGGTACCAAACTCTGCGGCAGTGGCGTTTTGGCCGGGTTTGAGGACGATGCAGGCCAGCGGGCGTTCGCTCCACTTTTCATCGGGGATGGCAATCACAGCAGCCTCGGCTACGGCGCTGTGGGCCATGAGGGCGTTTTCCAGGTCTACCGAGCTGATCCATTCGCCGCCGGATTTAATAAGGTCTTTGGTGCGGTCGGTGATGCGCA
>JANMTF010000246.1:0-2737 GCA_031390175.1 Polaromonas sp. | reverse complement strand
CCGGTCTGCGGCCCCTTCGGGGGAGCATCTGCAGTGCTCAAAATTTGGGTCAATGTGCAAACTCGCCTTCGGCTCAAACAAGCACATTGCCTGATCCAAATTCTTCCGTGCTTCGAGCCCGCAGCCCTGATTGGGGCGCATGCCCATGGCACACGCTCTGGCGCAAGCAGGTAGGGGGTTTACAGGCTACTGTGACGTGCTGGGCTGGCTGGCAGACTGGCGGGCCGTTCTGACCGCCCGTAAGTGTCCGCAAACACCCGGATTCCCCTCTAGGCACCTGTAGGGGCATTTCAATGCGCTACACATACAGGAGCTGCTCCCGCATTATTCTATTGGGCTGCAGAGCGATTAGTATCTTAAAAAGGCCTAAAAATCGTGTTTTTCAGCACTTTTTCTTGGTCCGAAGGCCTTTGGCAAGCCTGCGAAGTACACTAAATTATGCGAATTTTGGTACCTGGCCATCACGTTGACAATCCACGTCTTCTTTTGATTGATTGCTTAGGAGTGAGATATCACAGCAATCATCAATTTTCCGGTGAAACAATCTGAATTTCTAGTTTTATAAAGTGATGAAATTATGCGTACTTATCAAAAGTCACGTCACCCCAGCAGCGTGCTTTGTAGCGACTTGCCGCGAGGTCTATGCAAGGGACTTTTCGTGCGCAGAAGGGGGGCCTCACGCGCCAGAGGCTACGCAGGATCTGCCCACTACGCATCACGCAGAGCCCAAAAAAACTAACCCATCGAGCAGTGAAAGTGGTTAACCCTCAGGCCGGACAAAAAACCGTTGCAGTTCGCCGCCCGGTTCATGAAGTGCTGCGTTGTCACCAAGCTGCACCACCATATGCGCATCTGCACTGCGCGCGCCACCAGCCCACAAGCTGCGCAAATGTGCTGCCATGGCATCACGCTCCAGCACCACGGCCAGCGGCCCCAGTTGCTCTGTCGATGCTAAAGTTGCCATCCAATGCAGGCGCGGCAAGTAGGCGTACAAAGCGTCCGGCACAGTGTGCATTTGGGCCATGTCTACCCACCAGCCTTTGCCATGCTGCGTGTGCAGCGCCTCGCATTGCGGCACGGCTATGCCCCAGCGGTAGAACATCCAGCCACGGGTAAAAGCCTGGGGCTGCCAGGCGTGTGCATGCCACGGCGCGGGCGGCGTATGCGTGAGCTGGCGGGCAAAGAGCTTGTGCCACTTGTGGGCCAGAGTCTCGACGCCGTTGGGGCCGATAAAGTCTGTGGGCGTGGCCACATCACCCGAGGCGGTGCACAGAAAAAACTTTACCGCCAGCTCCCAGTGCAGGTGCTGGCCTTGGGCGTTGGTGAGTAAAAAGTCCAGCTCGCCTTGCGTGACCTTCAGACCATTGACCTCAGAGCGCAGCGGCACGTGGGCGGCTAGCAGTCGATGCAGCGGCACTGGCGACGCTGCATGTGCGGGCGCATGGGTGAGGTAAAACTCCAGCAGGCGCTCGGCATAGCGGCCTATGCGCACTTCGGGTTTGGCCCGCATCCAAGCCAGCAAATCTTGGGGGTTGGCTTGCAGGCTGCAGAGCCACTGGGCTATGCCTGCTTGCTCTGCTTGCGTGAAACCGGCCAACTGCGCGCGAGCGCCGGGTGGTACAAGCACCAAGGGCGGGGACAGCAAAAGCCAGCGCAGCGCCGCCACGTGCGCGCTGGCGGGCGTGCAAGCGTCGCAAGGCGCATCGCCCTGTGACGCGGCCCTTTGCATCAAGGCAGGAGCACACTGGCACCAGTGGTCTTGCGTGCCTCCAGATCGCGGTGCGCTTGCTGTACATCGGCCAGGGCGTAACGGTGGTGCACCGGTATCGTTACCTTGCCGCTGGCGACGATGGCAAACAGCTCGTCGGCCATGGCCTGGGTGCTCTCGCGGGTGGCGATGTGGGTAAACAAGGTGGGGCGCGACACATACAGCGAGCCTTTGGCACCCAGCACGCCAATGTCCATCGGCGGCACTTTGCCTGAGGCATTGCCAAAGGTGGCCAGCAGGCCGAAGGGCGACAGGCAGTCCAGGGATTTTTCAAACGTGTCTTTACCCACCGAGTCATACACCACCTTCACGCCGCGCCCGCCAGTGATGTCTTTCACCTTGGCCACAAAGTCACCCGTCGAGTAATTGATAGCGTGGGCAGCACCGTGCTCCAGCGCCATTTTGCATTTCTCGTCTGAGCCTGCGGTACCGATCAGCTGCAAGCCCAGCGCCTTGGCCCACTGGCAGGCGATCAGGCCTACACCACCCGCAGCCGCGTGGAACAGCACAAAGTCGCCTTCTTTCAGGCCCGCTTGCGGCAGGGTTTTGCGCAGCAGGTACTGGGCAGTGAGGCCCTTGAGCATCATGGCCGCGCCGGTTTCAAAGCTGATGGCATCGGGCAGCTTGCACACGCACTTGGCGGGCATCACCCGCACTTCGCAGTAGCTGCCCGGGGGCTGGCTGGCATAGGCTGCACGATCACCGACTTTAAGGTGCGTTACACCCTCGCCTACGGCCTCAATCACGCCCGAGCCTTCCATGCCCAGCTTCAGGGGCAAAGGCAGGTTGTAGACACCACTGCGCTGGTACACGTCGATGTAGTTCAGGCCCACCGCGTGGTGGCGAATACGCACCTCGCCTGCGCCGGGCTCGCCTACTTGCACATCAATGAGTTTCATCTGCTCGGGGCCACCGGCTTGTTCGATCACTACTGCTTTAGTCATGTTGAAGTCTCCAAAAATTGTGAAC
>JANMTF010000170.1:0-3833 GCA_031390175.1 Polaromonas sp. | reverse complement strand
CCCACCGTGTTTGCCATGTGCACCGTGATGAACCCGCCCAGCCCCGAGGTGCGCGCCAAGGGCGTGGCCTGCGTTAGCGCCACCGACTTTCGCTGGCAAAAAGCGCATATCAAATCCACCAGCCTGCTCGGCTCGGTGATGGCGCGGCAAATTGGCTTTGACGCAGGCGCTACCGAGACCGTGATGTTCCGTGGCGAGCAACTCAGCGAAGCCTCTTCCAGCAACGTGTGGGTGGTCAAAAACGGTACCGTCTTTGGCCCGCCCAAAGACAACCTGGTGCTAGAAGGTATCCGCTTCAACCTGATCGAAGAAATTTGCAAAACACAAGGCATAGGCTACCAACTGCGAGCCATTAGCCGCGAGGAAGTGCTCACTTGTGACGAGCTTATTTTGTCGTCCGCCACCAAAGAAGTGCTGCCCGTCAGCCTGCTAGACGGCAAACCGGTGGGCCACACCAGCCACGCGGGCGCGCCCGGCCCGGTGTACCACAAGCTCTACGCAGGCTACCAAGCTGCCAAAGCTGCCTCGGCGGTAGCATCGGTTTCCATTTAGGCCTGAGTGCCGTCAAGCCACCTGCCAAACACGCTGCCTGTACCGTCACTTCACTGCCAATTCCTAACCACCCACCGCGCAAAGCCCCGCCATGGACATCCAACCCGAACAATCCCTGATCGAATACCCGTCCAAGTTCCCCATCAAGGTCATGGGCCTGCGCTCAGACGGCTACGTCACCGCCCTCACCCACATCGCCAAGCAGTTTGACCCCAGCTTTGACGCCAGCACCGTCGAGCTGCGCGAAAGCAGCGGCGGCAAATACCTGGGCGTCACCCTCACCATCACCGCCACCTCGCGCGAGCAGTTGGACGAGATTTACCGCACGCTCAGCACGCACCCGATGGTGAAGGTGGTGCTGTGACGGAAAATAGTTTTATGTGCCTCAGTTTTTATGTGAACGCCTGAAAAAGGGGCTGGATCGAACACCGTGGGTTGGAAAATTTGGCGTGGTGCTCTGGGGGGTGGCAGCCGCGGGGCTGAAGTGGCGCCGCCGACCTGATCTGGCAGGGAAGTCCAAAGTGCTGCGCCTGGTGGTCGACCCATTAAATAGTTTAAATACTAACTATGATGTCAGAAACCAGCCTGAAATAGCCAATTTTTTGTGTAATATGTCATGAATTTAGCCAATAATTCACCTGGATTTTTAAATACGCATACTTTAATAGTTTGCAAAGCGCGGTCAAGTACCTTCGGAGCCATGTAAAGCAAAAAAATTGTCATTTTTGAGCCGTTTTTAAAAGACTAATCGGGCTGTGGCCCAATAGAATGTTGCGGTAACAGCTCCTGTATATGTAGCATTCTCAGAGAGGTGTGCAGGCGCGTGCATGGACAGATGGGCGTTTTTTGACGCAACCGCATGTCCCCGCTACCAGCCCTGTACGGAATTTTTTCACCATGAGGCCGCAGAGAGCGTATTTCACCCACAAAGCCCAGCGCAGGCTCCTAACGCTTAGGATATCGACCATGCAAGACTTCTACGAATACAGCAACAGGCTTATGACTGCGCCAAGCGCTACGCCCTCCGACAGGGTGATGGACAAGCCCCAATACGACGAGCTGTTCAGCTTGTTTGACCGTGACGACTTGCCCCCTCGCACCCTGAGCGCGGAAATGGCCGACGGCTATATGACGGCCTGTGCCATTGGCCCGCGAATGCCACCCATGGTTGAGTGGCTCAGCGAAATTTTCGCCCAAGACACGCTGCCCATCTGCGGCGACCTTGCCGCGCAAGCGCGCATGCTGGAGCTGCTGTGCCTGCGCTTGCGTGACATCCGCCAGCGCCTTGGCGCTGAGTCAGGCTAACGCACTGTAGACCCTATTTTTACGCCTCTGCACAGCGATCTGGAGCCCGGCGAATTGATCGTGCCCTACACCTTCGATGACGAAGGAGAGCGCCAAGGCCGGTGGCAACTCAAAGACTGGGCCAATGGATTTCGCATGCGCCTATTCATCGACGAGCAGTGGCAACCCATGCTGCAAGACCCGGAATACCGGCTAAGCCTGGCAGCCATATTGCTCTACGACCAAGGGCACAACCGCGAGAACTCCTCGGTTCACATTGAGAACGAACCCGACCTGCCGGGCGCACTCGTTGTCACGCTGTACCACATGGCTGAGTTTTGGACCCGCTGGCGCGCCGAGCACCCCCTGAATGTCTACCGCGACAGCGCTCTGGAAGACATCCAATTGCCCTACTGGCGCGACAGCCCCAAGATCGGCCGTAACGACCCCTGCCCTTGTGGCAGCGGCAAAAAATACAAAAAATGCTGCGCAGCCTGACCTGATATGCCCACCCTCGACTGGCTCAACCGCGCCGATGCTTTTACCACCGCTGCCAAAGTACCCTACCGCCTGCTGGAGCCCGTCTCCACCCACGGAGACCCCACGGCCAAAGACAACAGCCAATTTCCAAGGGCCGGTTCTTAGATGGGTTTGCTTTGGGCAGGTGCCAGCCAAGGCAGGCGGTGTTTGACTGGGCAATGATGCAGCGGGATGGTTTGAGCCTTTCGCAGCAGGCGGACCAACTGCTTGCGGGTAGTGCAAACCAATCGCATTAGGAAAGTAGCAGCATATCCGCCAAAGGTTGCACGGTAGCTTGGAAAGAAAGAAACACCGATCTGCATTAAGTCACGGACTATTTTGCACACTTTTCACTGGCCAGCATTCGCCCCGCTTGGGAACACACAATAGCGCTGTCTTTTGATTTTTTAAGGTGTACTCATGAATTTTTCTACTCTCTCCGCTATGACCACCGCAGCACTGCTGTGTGTTGGCACGGGCTCTGCCCTTGCTCAGGCAAAAACTGACGGCCAGTGGCGCGGCCTGGCTGGAGCATCGGTATCTACCACCTCGGGCAACTCATCGAGCACCAATGTGCTGCTGAACGTCGACATGGCTCGCCTGACTGCTGCCGACAAGATCAGCACCGGCGGCTACATCAACCGAGGCAGCAGCAAGGCTGCTGGCGTGACTACGACGACTAATAGCAAATGGGGCCTAAACGGCCAGTATGACTACAACCTGTCGTCACGTATGTATGTGTTTGGCAAAGCGGCCCTGGAAGGCGACAAAGTGATTGACTTGTCCCTGCGCCGCACCCTGGGTGCTGGCCTAGGCTACAAAGTGATCAACGAAGCCAACACGACTTTTGATGTGTTCGGCGGCCTGGCCAACACCCACTCCAAGTACCGTAGCAACCAGTTGATCGGCGGCACGAACGGTACGGGTTTCTCCACCACCAGCCTGCTGTTGGGCGAGGAATCTACCCATAAGCTGTCTGATGCCATCTTCTTTAAGCAGCGCGTAGAGCTATACCCGCGCATCACTGGCGCTGAAGGTAATTTTGCCAAGGCTACCGCTAGCCTGGGTGTAGCACTCAGCGCAGGCATGGCTCTGAACGTCGGTTTGGTGGACAACTACAACAGCGCTCCAAGTGCTGGCGTCAAGAAAAACGACCTGGCATTGTTTACCGGCCTGAGCGTCGCCTTGGGTAAATAAGTTTTACCTTATCCATCCAAAACCCCGCAAAGCGCTGCTTTGCGGGGTTTTTTTTGCGCCCTCACTTGTCTGCCATGCCGAGGTTTATGATGGGCAGAGTTTTTTTAGTCAGTGATTCACCGCATGGGCATCGACACCCACTTTCTTGGCCGCGTTAGCTACCAACCCACCTACGAGGCGATGCAGGCTTTGACAGATGCACGTCAGCATCAAAATTTAAGCGAAATAGGCCTAAAGCACAATGGAATAATGCGGGATCAGCTATGGATATGCGAGCACCC
>JANMTF010000147.1:0-33630 GCA_031390175.1 Polaromonas sp. | reverse complement strand
ACAAGTCGCCACACCCGAGGGCACCTGGGCACTGCTGGCCCGCTGGCTCACGCCCGACGATGCTACGCTATGGCGGCAAGCCACCTACCGCTTCCATGCGCTGGTAGCCGATCGGTGGCAAAGCGGCTGTGTATTTGTAGCGGGGGATGCCGCACACCAGCAGCCGCCTTTTTTAGGGCAGGGCATGTGCCAAGGTATTCGCGATGTGGCCAATTTGAGCTGGAGGCTGGGTGCTGTATTGCGCGGTGAAGCGTACCCCGAGTTGCTGGCCAGCTATGGCGTAGAGCGAAAAATGCATGTGACTGAGCTGACCACCCGCATTAAAGCGGTAGGCCAGATTGTGGGCCAACGCGATATAGCCAAAGCGCGTGAGCGCGATGCCCATTTGATGGCCGAGTGTGGTGGTGTGGTCAAGTCGGTGCCCCGGCAAAATGTGCAGCCTGCGCTGGCCGTGGGTTTGCTGTCGCCACAACCTCATGCTGCGCGCGGCAGTATTTTCCCGCAGCCGTGGGTAGGGCAGGGTGATGCACGGGTTCGCTTGGATGCGCTGACAGGCACGGGCTGGCGCATCGTGGTCAGCGCACTGGCCGACCAGACCTTGCTGCGTGCCGCAGCCACTGCCCTGAGGCCTGATGCGAGACTGGTGAATATGGCGGCAGCAGACTTGCAGGAGGCCGATGGTGTGCTGGTGCGCTGGTTTGCGCAACATGCCTGCGCTGCCGCCATCGTCAGGCCCGATAACTATGTGTATGGGGTGGCCAGCAGTGCAGCAGAGCTAGCGGCGCAACTCGATGCATTGCGCGCAGCCTATGAGCTAAAACAGTTTCAACCCACACCGTAGATTTGTTTAAAACAGGAAACCAGCATGCAACGCAGACACTTGATTCAAGCCCTGGCCGCTACAACCATACCCACCTCGCAGTGGGCGCAAGCCCAAGCCACCTGGCCCGACAAACCCATCAAAATGATTTTGTCCCAGCCCCCAGGCTCGGGCCCAGACAACGTGGCGCGCCTGCTGAGTGAGCGGCTAGCCAAGGCGCTGGGCCAGCCCATCGTGATCGACAACAAACCCGGTGGGCAAAACGTGATTGGCGCGCAAGCGGCTGCGCGCTCTACGGCGGACGGCTACAGTTTTTACTTTGCCACTACCGCTGCGCTGGTGACCAACAGCTACCTGTTCAAAACCATGGCCTACAACCCGCAAAAAGATTTTGCACCGGTGGCGTTTATTGCAAAAAGTCCGTTTGCGGTATTGGTCAAAGCGGAGTCGGGCATTGCATCCATACAAGACTTGATCGCCAAATCCAAGACTACGCCCGGCGTAGTGTCGCTGGCCAACGAAGGGCCACGCACTTTTGGCGGCATCATCGCCAGGCTTATCAACGCGCGCGCCAGCATGCAGGCCAATCTGGTGCCCTATGCGTCTATCGCTGTGGCGGTACAAGACGTGTTGGGTGGCCATTCTGATGCCGTGGTGGCTGACGTGGCCTCTACCGCGCAGTTGGTACGCCAAGGGCGCTTGCGCATGCTGGCGGTGACGGCGGGCAAACGCATTGCGGGATGGGAGCTGGTGCCCGCCTTATCGGAAATTTTGCCCGGCTTTGAGATGGTGGGCTGGTTCGCGGTGATGGCACCCACGGGCACGCCGCAAGCTGCTATTGCGCGCATGAACCAAGAGCTCAATGCGGTGCTCAGCGAGCGCGAGGTGAAGGAGAAAATTCTGGGCATCGGCCCGATTGCCGAACCCGGTGGCACGCCGCGGCAGCTGGCGGCGTTTTTAGAAGAAGAACATCAGCGCTGGGCGCAGGCCACCAAAGAGATCGGGCTGTTACCGGAATAGCAAATAGCCTCAAGCGCTGGGTGCGGGTAGTGCTAATTGCGCTTGTTGCGAGACGCGCACGCAGTCTTTAATGTGTTGTTCACCGAGGTAGCGGATCGCCGCGTAGCCTATCAAGGCTGACACCGCTTGGCCTGCCAGAGGGACGAACTTGGCCGCTTGCGTGGCCGTAAGGCGCATGCCCACCATTTTGGCAGCTACCAGCACCAGATCTTTGGTAATGAACTTGCCCACCAGCACGGTGCCTACCAAAGCTACCGCTTTTTGCACACGCTCCCGCTGCGTGGGGTCTAGCCGGTCAAGCTGCTCGGCGCTCAAGCCAAACTCGGCGTTGATTTTGGGCAGCAGGCGTGAGAGCAAGGCAGCATCCACCGCCCAGTCCAGCCCCGGCACTGGCACCGCGCTGGCAAAGCCTGCTACCAGCGCGCGTTTGTTCAGCATGCTGCGCGAGCGCTGGATGGCGGCGATGTAGGCTGGGTTGCCGTTTGCCATGGCAGATGCCGACGCCGTGGACGTTTTATGAAACGAGGGGATGGCCATGGGGGTTTAGCGCGGGCAGGGCACTGCAGGACAAAGCGATTAGGTAGACGGGCCGTCAGATGGGCTGCCCGATGCGCCACCCGTTTTGCTTTTGACAATACTGTAGATCACCAACAAGATGATCGCACCCACGATAGAGGCGATCCACCCGGCGGCACCGCCATCTTTGTACCAACCCAATGACTGGCCGACAAATTTTGCCAAAAACGAACCGCCCACGCCAAGCACCGCCGTCATGATCCAGCCCAGCTTATCGTCGCCTGGTTTGACAGCGCGCGCGATAAAACCAACGATCAAGCCGACAAAAATAGTACCCAATAATGACATCATGGTGTTTTTCTCCAAAATAGTTGTAAATGCTAAGGTGTCTGTCTGCTGCGGTGTGCAGCCACTAGACTTTACACTGACTTTGGCCCTTCGCAGAAAACCTAGTGTCAAGTAAATCACACTACTTAACCCCAGCACTGCGCCTAGAAACGTTTTTAAACCCCCAGCTAACGTGGTGTAGCATGCAAACACACACGTACACATGCAACGCCTAGCCCAAGCCCCCAACATCGCCATCGCCCAGCTCTGGGCCGATATGCTCAGCGGTGAGGGAATTGAAACCACAGTGCAGCGCTACTTTATCAGCAGCATTGCGGGCGACATGCCGCCCGACCAATGCCTGCCTGAGCTGTGGGTGATGCATGATGCGCAACTGCCTCTGGCCAAGCAGGTCTTGCAGCAGTTGCAGCACCTGCCACAGCGCAGTTGGGTGTGTGCGGGCTGTGATGAGACGGTGGAAGGCGGATTTATGCAGTGCTGGAACTGCGGTTTGGACGAAACAGCGCCGCTGGGTCGGTAGAATCAGCGCATGTCTTACTTGGTGCTCGCCCGCAAATACCGTCCAAAATCTTTTACCGAGATGGTGGGGCAGGAGCACGTGGTGCAGGCCTTGAGCAATGCGCTCACCACCCAGCGCCTGCACCATGCCTACCTGTTCACCGGCACGCGGGGTGTGGGCAAAACCACGGTGTCGCGGATTTTGGCCAAATCGCTCAACTGTTTGGGCATTGACGGGCAGGGCGGCATCACCGCCAACCCTTGCGGTGTGTGCGCAGCCTGCACCGCGATTGATAGCGGACGCTTTATTGACTATACCGAGCTGGACGCCGCCAGTAACCGGGGCGTAGACGAGGTGCAGCAACTGCTGGAGCAAGCGGTGTACAAGCCGGTGCAGGGGCGCTTTAAGGTCTTCATGATCGACGAAGTGCATATGCTCACCAACACCGCGTTTAACGCCATGCTCAAAACGCTGGAAGAACCGCCCGAGTACCTCAAATTTGTTTTAGCCACCACCGACCCGCAAAAAGTGCCTGTGACCGTACTGTCACGCTGCCTGCAGTTCAACCTGCGGCCCATGGCCCCCGAGACGATTTACGAGCACCTGCACAAAGTGCTGGGGGCTGAAGCCGTGCAGAGCGACGATCCGTCCCTGCGCCTGCTGTCGCGCGCCGCGCGCGGCTCCATGCGCGACGCGCTGAGCCTGACCGACCAGGCCATTGCCTTTGGCAACGGTGTGCTGGCCGAGGGCAATGTGCGGCAAATGCTGGGCGCGGTAGACCGCAGCTATGTATTCCGTTTGATTGAAGCCTTGGCCAAAGGCGACGGCAAAGCGGTGATCGACACCAGCGAAGACTTGCGCATCAACGGCCTGAGCGCCGCCAGCACGCTGGAAGACATGGCCAGTGTGCTGCAACGCATGGCTGTGGTGCATAACGTGCCCGATGCGTATGACGCGACAGACAGCGACGCGGTAGAGACCTCCCGATTGGCTGGCCTGATGCCCGAGGACGAAACGCAGTTGCTGTACAGCCTGTGCGTGCACGGCCGAGCCGAGCTGGGCTTGGCGCCCGATGAGTATGCGGGCTTGACGATGACCTTGCTGCGCTTGCTGGCCTTCAAGCCCAAAGGGTTTAAGCCTGCCAATGTAGCCAAGCCTGCAAACACGACGGTCTCTGGCGAGGCCAGTGCAGCAACGCATTCAGCAGCTCCAGTAGAAGCGGCTGAAAAAAAAAGCCTGAATTTAGCGGCACCTAGCGCAGCGCAGGTGCACAGCCAGCCTGCGGCGGCACAACTAGCTTCGAAGCCTGCTACCCCTACTGCGGTTGCGTCGCCCGATACAGCAGTTGCTACGGCACCTGATGCGACATCGAATACAACACCTGACACGGCACCCGCTACAACACCTGAGGTGGCACCTCTTGCAACGCCAGTCAATCCACCACCAGTGCACACGCCGCCGATTGCCGCTCAGCCCCTAGCGCAGAGTGCAGCCGTCCAAGCCGTAACGGCCCCGGTGCCTGCAAGCAGCAGTCACGAGCCCTACGACGACCCCAGCGAAGAGCCCGAGGGCCTGTGGGGCGATGCACCTGCCGCAGCGCCATCGCCAGTGCTTCCTGTTGTCGCATTTGCACAGCCTAATCAGCCTGCAGCCCAAAAGAATATTGCGGGAGCAGCTAGTAATATCATAGCGGTGCCTATCCGCGAGCAGTCGGTGCCCACCAGCCGCACCGAGCAGCGTATCTCCGCTGTCCTGCCTGACAGCGTGCACAGCGCCTGGCTTAACACCGTGCAGCAACTGCTAGACGCAGAAGCCATCACCGCGCTGACCCGCGAGCTGGCCGTGCAAAGCCAGTGCGTAGAGCAGGGCGCGCAGCACCTGCGCCTGCGGGTAGAGCAACCATCCCTCAAGAACGATGCCGCACGTGACAAGTTGCAAGCCGCATTTACCGCCTTGGGCCGTAGCGAGGTGCTTACCATTGAGCTGGGCCCGGTCATCGACTCCTGGTACAAGCGCAACCAGGCCAAAATAGCCGCGCGCCAGCTGGCTGCTGAAGAGCTGATACTGAACGATCCCATGGTGATTGAGCTGCAAGCCCATTGGGGTGCGAAAATCGTGCCTGGCAGCATCAAGGCGCTTTAAGCTCACCTTGTAGTTCACCCCACAATTTGATTCCATCACACGCATTCCCCATTTAACTGAAAGGATTCCACCATGTTCAACAAAGGACAACTCGCAGGCCTGATGAAGCAAGCCCAGGCCATGCAAGACAATATGAAAAAAGCCCAGGAAGACTTGGGCCACATCGAAGTCACCGGCGAGTCTGGCTCCGGCCTGGTCAAAGTCACCATGACCTGCAAACACGATGTCAAACGCGTAGAGATCGACCCCAGCTTGCTGGCCGACGACAAAGACATGCTCGAAGACTTGGTAGCCGCCGCCTTCAACTCGGCTGTAGCCAAAGCCGAGTCGGTCAGCAGCGAGAAGATGGCCAAGATTTCAGCTGGAATGCCGAGCCTGCCCGGCGGGATGAAAATGCCGTTTTAAGTCGCGCACGTTTTACAACAGATAGGTAACGCGAAAAGCGCAAAAAGAGCGCAAAAAACGCAAAAAAGAAAACTAAAAAATTAAAAATAGAAAAAATAGAAAAATAGATTTTTTTTGCATTTTTGGGTTTCTTCTTTTGCTTTTTTTGCGTTACCTCTTCTCAAGGCGCTACCCAACTTTCCATGTCTGACACCCACAACCTCTCATCCCTCGTCGACGCCCTGCGCCGCCTTCCCGGCGTGGGTGCCAAGTCGGCTGCGCGCATGGCGTTCCATATGCTCCAGCATGACCGGGAGGGGGCGCAGCTCTTGTCGCGCGCGTTAGCCGAGGCAGTGCAAAAAGTGCGCCACTGCACCCGCTGCTACACCTTCACCGAGGCCGAGGTGTGCCACACCTGCCAAGATGCAGAGCGCGATAAAACCAAACTGTGTGTAGTGGAAACCCCCGCAGACCAGTCAGCGCTGGAGCGCACCAGCGCTTACCGCGGCCTGTACTTTGTGCTCATGGGCAAGCTCAGCCCGCTGGACGGTATCGGCCCCAAAGAAATCGGCTTGCACCGCTTGATGGAGCGCGCCATGGATGGCATCGTCAGCGAAGTCATTTTGGCCACCAACTTCACCGCCGAAGGCGAGACCACCGCCCACGTCATAGCCCAAACCCTCAAAGCCCGTGGCCTGCAAGTCACCCGTCTGGCACGCGGCGTGCCAGCAGGCAGCGAGCTGGAGTATGTAGACCTGGGCACCATCGCGCATGCGCTGGTAGACAGACGCTGAAGCATTGCGAGAGACCGGTTGTTTGCGGAGCGGTATGTGTTAACACAGACTGCTTCGGCATGAATCATGGTGAGTTGTGTGCATCGCTAGGTGCCTGTAACGTGAAGCACATGCGCTTATGGTTCACCCTAGTAGCTGGGTCGGCGCAATTGCCCTAGAGTGATTGGAGGATTTTTGAATTGCCTCACATCTTCAGGAGCCACCTATGCTTACTTCGTCACGCCGTTCCATCGTGTTGCGCAGCGCCTGCGCTATTGCCAGCTTGGCTTTGATGGCCACTGCGCTGCCGGTGGCGGCCCAAGGCTACCCCGCCCGGCCCATCACCTTGATCGTGCCCTGGGGAGCCGGTGGCGGTACCGATGCCACGGCCCGCATCATCGGCAGCTTGCTGGAAAAGGAAATTGGCCAACCCGTCACCGTAGTGAACCGCACAGGCGGCTCTGGCGTAGTGGGGCATTCAGCCATTGCCTCTGCCGCGCCCGACGGCTACACGCTGGGTATGGCCACGGTAGAGATCGGCATGATGCACTGGCAGGGCTTGACCGAGCTGACCGGGGCTTCTTACACGCCCTTGGGCCTGGTCAACGCCGACCCCGCCGGTGTGCAGGTGCGCACCGAGTCGCCGTATAAAACTGTCAACGAATTGCTGGCAGCCATCAAGGCCAGCCCGGGCAAGTTCAAAGCCTCGGGCACGGGGCAGGGTGGCATTTGGCACCTGGCCATAGCAGGCATGCTGCGCGACCAGAAGATTGACCCGGCCTCGGTGCCTTGGGTGCCCAGCAACGGCGCCGCACCGGGCTTGCAAGACATGATGGCGGGCGGCGTGGATATTGCGCCGGTGTCGCTGCCCGAAGCGCGTTCGCTGATTGACGCTGGCAAGGTGCGAAGCCTGGCCATCATGAACGACAAGCCTTCTGCGTTGTACCCCAATGTGCCCACACTCAAGACTGCCATCGGCAGCGACTGGACCATGGCCGCATGGCGCGGCTTGGTAGCGCCCAAGGGCATTCCGGCAGAGGCGCGCGACAAGCTGAGTGCAGCGATCAGGAAAATTGCTGCGGGCAAAGAGTACAACGACTTTATGAGCAGCCGGGGCTTTGGCGTGATCTACGCAGGCCCCGAGGAGTTTGCCAAGTTCATGGCCAAGTCCGATACCGAGCTGGGTGCCACGATGAAGGCGGTGGGTTTGGTCAAATAACCCAACCCGAAAGCCTGCATGAAA
Source organism: Polaromonas sp. (assembly GCA_031390175.1). Lineage (GTDB taxonomy): Bacteria > Pseudomonadota > Gammaproteobacteria > Burkholderiales > Burkholderiaceae_C > JAAFIP01. The sequence goes on along the minus strand of JANMTF010000147.1, from coordinate 25,885 downwards.
CTCAATGATGCCGTCTTCGGCCTGCTGCTGACTATTTTTGGCATCGCCATTCTGTTCGCTATCCGCAACTTTCCCACCATCCCGGGGCAGCAAGTAGGCCCGGCATTGTTTCCCGGTTTGATTGCCACTGGCTTGTGCGTAGGCGGCGTGCTGCTGATGGTGCAGGGCTGGCGCGTGCGCTCGCAGGTGCCTTGGGTGTCTGTGCAAGACTGGGTGCGATCACACCGGCATGTGCTGGGCTTGGCGCTGTTGGTGGCCAGTGTGGTGTTCTACATGCTGCTGTCCGAGCGGCTGGGCTTTTTAATCTGCGCACCGCTTATTTTGACCGCTCTGTTTGTCGTGCTGCGCGTGCCCTTGGGCCGTGCCGTGCTGGTGGCGGTGGTGGCCAGCTTAGTCATTCATTTTGCGTTTTATAAATTGCTGCGCGTGCCTCTGCCTTGGGGCCTATTGGTCAACTATGCCTGGTAGCCGTTTTCATCCATCACAGCGGAATTAAAAAATTATGTGGAGCGCTGCCGGACAGGCTTTTTCCATGGTGTTTGAACCCTACACCTTGATGGTGATGGTGCTGGCATCTTTCTACGGCCTGTTCGTCGGCGCAGTGCCTGGGCTGACAGCGACGATGGCCACAGCGCTGCTGGTGCCGGTCACTTTCTTTATGGCCCCGGTGCCCGCCATCGCCGCCATCGTCACCGCCACCGCCATGGCGATTTTCTCGGGCGACATTCCGGGCTGCCTGTTGCGCATACCGGGCACGCCCGCCTCGGCGGCGTATACCGACGAGGCCTTTGCCATGACCAAAAAGGGCCAGGCCGAAATGGCGCTGGGCGCGGGGCTGGTGTTCTCTGCCGTGGGTGGGCTGTTTGGCACCTTGGTGTTGATCTTGGCTGCCCCAGCGCTGGCCGACTTTGCCGTCAAGTTCAGCTCGTTCGAGTATTTTTGGCTGGTGCTGCTGGGCCTGACCTGCGCGGTGTTCATCACCTCAGACCGTCCGCTCAAGGGCTTGATCACGCTATTCTTGGGCCTGCTGGTGGCCTGCGTAGGCCTGGGCAATCCGGCGGGTTTCCCGCGCTTTACCTTTGGCAATACGGAGATGACCGGCGGCATCGGCATGATCTCGATGATGATCGGCATGTTTGCCATCTCCGAGATCATCCGCTACATGGTGGACACCAGCCCACCTGCGGAGCTGGTGGTAGAGCAGGTGGGGAACGTGCTCAAGGGCCAGTGGAAGCTGGCCAAGAAATACCCGGTGCAAATCCTGCGCGGTAGCGTGCTGGGCACAGCGGTGGGTGCCTTGCCTGGAGCGGGGGCCGACATTGCGGCTTGGATGTCCTACGCAGTGAGCAAAAAATTCTCCAAAGAGCCGGAAAAATTTGGCACCGGGCATGTGGAGGGCATTGTCGAATCGGGCTCAGCCAACAACAGTGCATTGGCGGGCGCGTGGATTCCGGCCCTGGTGTTTGGCATTCCGGGCGACTCGATCACCGCCATCGTCATTGGCGTGCTGTACATGAAAAACATGAACCCCGGGCCGTCTCTGTTTACCAATAATCCGCAGAATATTTATGCGATATTTTTAATCTTCGTTCTGGCCAACATCATCATGATCCCGCTGGGCATCTTGTGCATCAAGGCTTCCAGGCGCATTCTGAAGGTGCCGCGCAATATTTTGATGCCGATCATTTTGCTGTTCTGCGTAGTGGGTACCTTTGCCATCAACAACTCTCTGTTTGAGATTGGCGTGATGCTGGTGGCCGGGCTGGTGGCCTACTTGCTGGAGGAGAATGACTTCCCGATTGCACCTGCCATCTTGGGCGTGGTGCTGGGCGGCATGCTGGAGGAAAACTTCATCACCTCCATGATCAAGTCCGACGGCAACTTGCTGGCTTTTGTGGGCAGGCCCATAGCGGCTACGCTGGCGGCGGTGACGGCTCTGGTGTGGGTGATGCCGTTGGTGATGGCGTTGTTGCGCAAGGGGAGGGTGCAGTCGCTTGCGTGATTGCTTGTCTGGCTCATGTGCTTTGCTCTCGGTGTAGTGCTGTGCTCTTGCTGTAGTGCTGTGCTCGCTCTGGCACTTGGTGTGCACAGCTCCGCGGCTGTCCCCCGGCCTGCGGCCTCCTCCTTTATGCCGCTGCGCTGTGCACACCAAGCACCAGAGCTGCGTACTGGTTTGGTTGGGGCATAACGGTGGATCGTCTACTACTTCGCGAAAGCTGGTCGATGGTGTACTCAGCGCAGCGGCATCAAGGAGGAGGCAGCGGCCCTAGGCCGCAACGGGGGACAGCCGCGGAGCTGAGTACACCATCGGCCTGCTCCCGTACAAGACTAGTCGAGTCCTTTTGCGTACCCCACTGACCTGCCCCAGCACAAGACTGAGCATCACGATGCAATCGCCATCGGAGCAGTCACACTCAGCTTGCTGGCCCACGGCAACAGCGCTGGCATGACGGATTCGTACAGCGCCACGCCTGACTGCTTTTGTGCCTCTGCCAAGTCAAAGCCTCTCTCGCCCGGCGTGCGCACCGGCACACCCGGCTGCGCTGGGCGTGAGGTATGGCATAGCTCGGCCACTTTGTCGGTTTGCCGTTGGAAAGCAGCCAGGCCAGAAAACGCCGCCGGGTCGATGATCTGCAAATACACCGTCGCACCCCAGCCCTCTTTAGGGTCGGCGCGGCCTCGGCCTGCCAGGCCGCCCGTCAGAGCCTCGACCAACCAGGTCATGCCATAGCCCTTGTGGCCAGAGTCCAGCCCGCCCAGCGGCAAGATGGTGCCCTTGGGCTCCTGGAACAACACGGCGGGGTCGTTGCTCGCTCTGCCATGGCCGTCTATTAACCAGGCGGCAGGCAGTTTTTTGCCCTCTGCGTGCAATCGGTTGGTCAGGCCGTTGGTGGTAGAGGAGCAAGAAATATCCATCATCACCGGCGCGCCGCTGGTGGGTATGCCCGCTGAAATCGGGTTGGGCGTAAAGACCGGGTCGAGTCCGCCAAACGGGGCCACGCTGCCAGAGTTAGCGTCCGAGCAGCTCAGAATCATCATCAAACCTTGGTCGGTCGCGCGCTGGTGGTAGGCGGCCAGGCAGGCGATGTGGTGGCTGCGGCGGATCACCACCGTGCAAGTGCCTTGGGTAGCTGCCCGTGCGCTGGCCAGCGCCATGGCCTCCAGCACCAGCCACGGCCCGGGCAGGCGCTGGCCGTCCCAAGTGACGGCTGCGGGGAAGTCAGACACCACGGTAGGGCTGCCCGTGCTGCGCATCGAACCCGAGGCCAGCTCACCCAAGTAGCTGGGCAACAGCGCCAGGCCATGGGTGGTGTGGCCCATCAGGTCGCCCTCCACCAGGATGTCGGCCACAGCGTGGGCTTTGCCATGGTCTGCGCCTGCGGCGCTGAGAAGTTGCTGGGCGAAGTGGGTTAGGTCAGTGTGGTGGTAGCGCATAGTGGGACTCTGTAAAAAAAGCGATAACTGCAATGAAAAGCCGTGGGCTGCAATGTGGGGCGATCTTGTTTGACATTACGCCTTTAAGGCATGCGCACCCGGCAGCTTGGCCAAAGCTTTGTCGAAAGTGCCCAGCGGCGTATGGCCTGCATTTTTAGCGATTTCAAGTACCAAACAGTCTGAGAACCCCAGCGCAGGCTTTTTTTGAAAATGTGCCAGTGCGGCGGTGACAGTATCTGCATCTTGCAGCACGAGGCTTTCGTGGCCAAGCAGCATTTCCAATATGGTGATCTGCTGGGCGGCTGTTCGGTCATAGACCGAGGCCAGTACCCACAGCGTTTCGGCCAGCACCAAATGGGACACCCACGCACCCTTGGCGATAAATTTGTCTGCTGCAGCGGCTTGCTTGGGGTCGTCACGGGCTAGCAGGCGTACCAGCACATGGGTGTCAATCGCGAGCATAGCGCTGCTTCATGTGGGCCTCTATACCTTGTTTAAGTTCAGCCAGGCTCTTGGGTGCTGGCTTGCCTGTGGCCACGTCGTCAAAAGCGGCCTTGTGAACATCCTGCGTGCTAAAGCGCACCGCCCGCTTGACGATGATCTGGTCGCCTTGCAGCGTCCATTCAATCAGTGAGCCAGGTTTAATGCCCAAAGCGTGCCGAATGGCCGCAGGCACTGACACTTGGGACTGTGAGGTAAGCTTGGTTTGGTGTTGCATCATGGCAATATCATAGCGTATTACCGGGGTAATGCAAGGCACTCCCCCCACACGCTGATGGCCACCCACCGTTTCTAAACCTAGCTTTTCGCAGCCAACCCAATGCGATCAAAGAATCGGCCAATCTCATCTGCCGCCCGCTCAGGCGTTTCGTAGTGCACAAAGTGCCCGGCATCGGGTGCAAAGCTCAGCTCAAGATCTGTGAAGAATTCAGGCAGCCGATCTGCCCACACCGGCTTCAATATAGGATCGTGCTCACCCCAGAAGACGCGGGTGGGCGTGTGGATGGGCGCTGGCGGCGTGGTGCTGCCTTCTATCACGGCCATGCGGCCTTCGTGGTTGCTCAGGTACCAATTGAAGCCGCCTTGCAGATTGCCCGGCTGCATAAAATTGTCTACCCATAGCTCCAGCTCGCCATCAAAAGCATCCTTGCGGTGCGACCAGTGGCGCAAAAAGTTCAGCAGGTAGATGCGGCAAGCATCGCGCGACGAGCCCACCAGCTCAGCCGCCCACGGCATTTGGTGAAAGAACTGGTACCAGGTCTCCAGCAGGTGGCGCGGCTCCACCCAGCGCGCACCGATGCCGGGATACGCGCAGTTAAAAAAGAACAGCCCCTGCACCCGCTCGGGCGCACGCCGGGCAATCACCTGCGCCACAAAGCCGCCCACGTCATGCGCCACGAGTCCAAAACGCTCCAGGCCCAGCCGGTCCGCCAGGGCCAGTATGTCGCTAGCCAGCGCGTCCGGCGTAGCATCCTTGGCGGGCTGCATCGCCGTCTTTTGTGTATCGCCAAAGCCCCGAAAATCCGGCGCAATCAGGTCAAACCTGCCCACCAGCCGCGACATGACTGGCCGCCAGACATGCGACCACTCTGGCCAGCCGTGCAGTAGTAAAAGTGGCATGCCCGCGCCGCCGCGCAGGTAGTGTGTGCGAAGGCCGTTGATGTCGGTAAAGTGGGAATGGATGGGGGTCATTTTTAATGGCTAACTGCAAAGTCAGGCCGCAACGTGACTGCGCGTTGGCGCTTCATGACGACGGGTTAGGTTCATGTTTTTCTACCTTTCGGAGTGAAATCACATGCGGCCCTGGCCAGTCACACTGGCGAATGCGTGCGCAGCCAGTCTTTCAAAGCCGCATCAATGCGCGTCTGCCAGCCCGCGCCCGTGGCTTTAAAAGCGGCCATCACGTCGGGCGACAGGCGGATGGTGGTGGCTTGCTTGGTGGGCGCCTTTTGTGGCCCGCGCGGTTTGACACCCATCGCCTTGAGCAATTGCGGTGGCAACACCTGTGCGGCTGGTTTGAAATGACGCAGATCTGCAGCCGTCAGCTCACGGACCTCGCCGCCCGCATCAGTCAGTGGTGCGCGTTTGGTCATAGTTTCTTACCTCTCTAGTGTTGGCCTTGCGAAAGCTGATGACGCGAATGCCATCGGCTGCCGGGGTGAAGCACAGCACATGCAATCGCTCGCCCAAAAATCCCACCGCTACGTAGCGAACCTCTGGGTAGGCCCTGCGGGTGTCTTGGGCAATGATTGCCGTGCCAAAGTCAAAATCCGCCGCCTGCTCAAAATTCAAGCCGCGTTCACGGATGTTGGTTTCATTTTTGCGAGCGTCGAATTCGATATGCATCGCTGTAATTGTAATAACAATTTGATTGGATTGCAAGGTTTTTTGTGAGTACAGGTGCAGCCCACCTACCTCGCCAGTCATGGACGATACGTGCGCCAAGTCCCCCTGAAAATAAGGCGATAGGCCAATGAAATATAGCGGAAGAAGCTATTTAATCAGTAGCAATTCAATCAAAAAATTGATTAATTCCCGTAGATCAGCCTCTGCGCGCGCTGCGGTGCACGCCACGCGATCACCTGCGCCACAAAGCCGCCCACGTCATGCGCCACAATACCAAAACGCTCCAAGCCCAGCCGGTCAGCCAGAGCCAGAATGTCGCTAGCCAGTGCATCCGGCGTAGCATCCTTGGCAGGCTGCAACGCCGTCTTTTGCGTATTGCCAAAGCCCCGAAAATCCGGCGCAATCAAGTCAAACCTGCCCACCAGCCGCGACATGACCGGCCGCCAGACGTGCGACCACTCTGGCCAGCTGTGCAGCAGGATTAGCGGTGTGCCTGCGCCGCAGCGTAGGTAGTGCGTGCGAAGGCTGTTGATGTCTGTGAAGTGGGAGTTGATGGGGGGCATTTCTGACGGCTACCGCAGAGCTGAGAGGGCCGTGGAGGTAGGGCCAGCAGACCGTGAAACCAATAATAGGCAACACCGATTCGCGCCAAGTGGATCTTGCCAGAGCAAGCCGGATTGAGCGAGATTTACTGTCACTTTATGGGCCCGCGTAGCCGTTGCTCGGGAGGATTGCACTCGACTTGTGCGATTAGATCTTCGGCAAGGGAAAGCTGCATACGTGCGAAACTGAGAAGAGAGTGGATCGGAACGACGTGAATGCACGTTGGTCCTGGGCCCTCTCCATCCCATCCAAAGAGGACCTTTGACTGTTCAACTGGAGTGAGACGAACCTGTCCCGATAAGTCTAGCTCTGCTTCAAATAGCGGTGTATCAATCACCACTACGGGCAGCACTAAATGGTACGGCTCTGAGGTGAACCGTGTTCCAGATATGAGTGTTGCTCGGGCAGCCGCAATCACGCCTGAACAGGCTGTGTAGGCTGGGTCATTGTCGCCGGACATCGCCTGCTTAATTGCGTAGCCGCAGCGATCCTCTTGGATCAAATGCGTGAGGCATTGGTGCTTCGGGCCGACTTGGATGAACTCACCGCGAAGGCCTTCTGTCGAAAGACCAAGTGCAAACAGCCGATTGAAATCGCGGAGTGTTTCGGGTGAGGTTAGAACGACCCACGGCTTGTCGCTCCTCTTGCATTCCAGAACCAGCGACAGTGAGATGTCTCCGAAGAGGTTGGACTTGAATGCGTGAACATCGATATCGCGAGACTTCATGCTTGATGGGTCGGTGAACATCGTTGCTTGTCGTGTCGAAAAACCTGCTTGCGCAAGTGTTGATGCAGCTTGCATCTCAAGTGGGTATCCAGTCTTTGTGAGCCACTCGTGGATGCGATGCGCAACATCTGTCATTTGTGAGGCCTAGCGAATAACGTTTACCTGTCGCGAGACCAAGCTGAAAGAAATCAAGAACGCCTCCTGCGACAGATAAAACTTGTTGGACTTAACCACACGAGGTGGTTGCAGATGAGAGGGGTGAGGTCTTCAGCCCGTTACATGGGGCAAATTATGACGCACATTGCGCTACTTTTGGCAGTCCAAATGCTGATGGTGACTGTGCATTGCACAGCCAGCCCGCTGGATGCGTTGCACGCGCTGATGGTGCAGGGTTTACGTTGTTGTATTCGCTATTTATTCAGTAGCTGATTGCGCTATTCTTTATTGGTCTGTAGGCTGATTTGGCAGGAAATTAGAGTCGGCGGTGCAATGTCTTCTGTCCGAGTGCCATGCGGCCAGTCCAGCGGGTGGTGAACGGGCTTGGGATGAAAAATCTGTAGCAAGGCGCGGCGTGGTCTCAAGATTGCTGCTTGGGTGATCGCGTGTTTGCGTAGGATTTTTGCAGCACAAGCTCTTCACCACCCGCTTGCTCGCCAACTCTGTTTTGTAGTCTTCGGGGGGAGCGCAAAGTGGGGTCAGAGCAAATTTTCGTAATTGCTTTTGAGTCGCCGGAAAGACCGTGTCCTGAAATTTGATCTGACCCCATTTTGCTTTGACCCAAATTGCTTGAGCCTACTTTGCTACCTGCCAAGCCAAGCCAAGCAAGCGAGACCAATTCGCCGCGGCAATTACTTCAAAGCCGTAAGCCCCTGCACGCCGTGCCGCTGGATCGAGCGGGCTATAAACCCGGAGGCAATCATCTCTTCCACGAAGGCTTTCAAATACGCCGCAGAAGCAGGTCGCCCCTGGGGCGTGCAAAAGCCGTGGTTCACCGTCATGAACCGACCTTCTAGCAATCGCGTATCGGGCATCTTGTCCATGGATTCGAGCAACATCGGTTTCAAGCCCGCCAATGCGTCGGCGCGCCGCTCTTTGAAAAGATCGATGGATGCCTGGATGGTCTTGGTGCGCGTGAGCGTGGCGTTGCGCAGGGTTTGCGTCAGGTACAGCTCGTAGCCTGCCTTTTCCGGCGCGGAAATGAGGATGCCGGCAGCATCGACCTGCGTAGCAGATTTGAGCGGCGAATCTTTGTGCACCGCGTAGGTGGCCTCGATCTCGGTGATGGCGGGGGAAAACGCGATTGTCTTGGCGCGCGCCTGCGCGATGGCGAGGATGGCGACATCCCAGGTGTTCTTGTCCACCGCGTCCGCCACCTGGCCCGGCTGGGCGTGGACCACCCACTCCAGCGGCACACCCAGGCGCGACGCCAATTCACGCATCAGATCCACACTCACGCCACGCAGTTCGCCGGTGGCGGCGTCCTTCGTCGTGAACAAGGTGTTTTCCAGGTTCATGCCTGCGCGCAGCTTGCCTGTGGGGGCCAGCTCAGTAAGTGCCGCACGGGGCACTGCCGTGGGTGTTGTGCAACCCGCTGGAGGCGTTGCAGGGGTGGATGCTGAAGGTTTTACGGTGTTGTTATTGCTATTCATTCAGTAGCTGCTCCCGCAATATTTTATTTGGCCAGAGGCCAATTAGGCATGTAAAAAGGAACCGTAGAGAGGTTTTCAACCCGTTGCGCACCATGCGGCCAATCCAGCGGGTGGTGAACGGGCTTGGGATGAAAAATCTGTAGCAAGGCGCGGCGCGGTCTCCAGATTGCTGCTTGGGTGATCGCGTGTTTGCGGAGGATTTTTGCAGCACAAGGTCTTCACCGGCCGCTTGCTAACCAACTTGGATTTTTAGTCTTCGGGGAGGGCGCAAAGTGGGGTCAGAGCAAATTTTCGTAATTGTTTTTGAGTCGCCGGAAAGAGCGTGTCCTGAAATTTGATCTGACCCCATTTTGCTTTGTGACCTCATTTTGCTGTCACCCGCAAAGCCGTTCAAGTCTTCGCCGCCAATCCAAGCCGTTCAATCACGGCCTTCTCTTTCACAAAGTTATCCTTTGCAAACTGCGTGTACTCCGCCGTGTTCATGTAGATCACAGACTGGTCGTACTTCTCAAAACTGGCCAGCACCAAAGGGTCTTCCAGGGTCTTTTTAAATGCATCGTGCAGACGCTGGGTGAGCGCGGGATCCATGCCCTTGGGTGCGCCGATGCCGAAGGGTGAGTCGGACACGGTGTCGTAGCCTAGCTCGTTCAGCGTGGGGATTTGCGGCCAGCGCTTGGTGCGTTTGCTGCCGTAGGTGGCCAGCAGGCGGCAGGTGCCGGCTTCTACGTGGGGGCCCCAGCCTGTGGCGTCGCTGTGCGCCATGATGTGGCCGCCCAGCAGGGCTTGCATGCCGTCGGCATTGCCTTTGAAGGGCACATGGGTGAGCTTGATGCCGGCTTTGGATGCAAACTCTTCCACCGCCAGGTGCGGCGTGGTGCCGTTGCCAGTCGACCCGAAAGTGAACTTCTCGGGGTTGGCCTTGGCAAACTCCACCAGCTCTTTGATGCTTTTAATGGGCGAGTCGGCCCGCACCACAATGCCAAAGGTATAGCCCGTGAGGCAGGCGATGTAGGTGAAGTCTTTGAGCGGATCAAACTGCATCTTTTGCATATGCGGCAGGCGCAGCACGCCGATGGTGAGCTGCGACAGGGTGTAGCCATCAGGCTTGGCGTTGACCAGCTCGTTAGGCCCCAGCATGCCGCTGGCACCGGGCTTGTTGTCGATGACCACCGTGCCGCCCAGCGCCTTGCCTGCGCTCTCGGCCAGCGCACGCATCACCGCGTCGGTGGAGCCGCCTGCGGGCCAGGGGCAGATGAGGCGTATCGGCTTGGCCGGGAAGGCTTGGGCTTGCGCTAGGCCGGGCAAGGCGAGCGCTGTGGCGGTTGCTGCGCTGGTGTGCAGAAAGTGGCGGCGTGAGGGATGCTGTGTGGACATAAAACTCCGTGGATGCGATGGATAACTGATCTACTGCTTATCTTGGCGTAAATTTAGCGCGCATCTATCGGGATTAACGATAGGCTTTTGTAGTGTGCTTTGGTTTGTATTGCCCTTGCTTTGTTGGGGAGCAGGCCGACGGCGAACCTTCAGCTACGCGGCTGCCCCCCGTTGCGGCCGAGGGCGGCTGCCTCCTTGTATGGCGCTACGCTGAAGTAGCACCGCCGACCTGATCTTGCCAGCTTGATGGTCTCTTCACCAGCTGTGTAGACACTCTTTGAGACATTAATCTGGCTGCAGCCCAATAGAGTTTAAAGGGAGCAGCTATTAAAATAGGAGTTTTTGGGGTAGCTGTGGCCTATGTGCGTATCGGCTTTGCACCGGTGCGGCGGGCCTCCCGCAGCATGTAGAGGTACAAGCCTTCTACTTTCTCACGCGCCCACGGCGTTTTACGCAGAAATTTCAGGCTGGATGCGGTGCTGGGGTCGTGCGTAAAACACCGCACGGGGATGCGGCGGCCCAATTCGTCCCAACCATAGTGCTCGGCCAACGCGTTGACAATCGCTTCTAGTGTCATGCCGTGCATCGGATTGCGCGGTTGCTGGGCTGGTACCAGTGGAAGGGGGGCTGTGTGCGCTGGCACAGAGGGTTCGGGTGGTGGGGCTTGCATGCAGCGATTTTCGCAGAAACATAAAGTGCGCCAACCCAGAGCGTGCCTACCGAAGCGCGTTAAAAGTACTTTTCCATCAACTCACTGATTAGCTCTTGCATGGCACGCTGTGTCAGTGTGGCGGGGCGTTGGCCGCTGGTGGCCAGGCACAGGCGGCTGCGCAAGCCGCTGACGGGGCGCATACAGTAACGCTCGGGGTGTGGGCTGGTGCGCACCGCATTGGCAGGCAAGATGGCCGAGCCTGCGTTGTCTGCCACCAGGTCAAGGATGGCGGCCACGCCGTCGATCTCCAGCGCAATGCTGGGGCGTTTGCCTACAGCACCCATCTCGGTTTCTACCAGAGTGCGCAGGGCGTTGGGGCGGGTGGCGATGACCAAGGGTACGGCGGCAAGCTCCCGCAGGGTGATGGGCGTGCCCTCTTTGCTGCGGTACGTTTCATTCTGTACCAGCACCATGTCTTCTTGCAGCAGTTCCGTCAACTCTAGCTCGGGAGCGGGTAGGGGGTTGTACAGCAGGGCAATGTCCAGGCGGCCCATGGACAGGGCGTCGCTCATTGCCACAGACAGGCCTTCGCTGATAGACAAGGTGGCCTCGGGCATGCGCTGCTTGAAGGCGCGAATCAGTGGCACGGTGAGCACTTTGGCCACGCTGGTGGGCATACCCACCGCTACCCGGCCTGCCAGCGCACCACGCACCCGGCCCAGGTCTTCTCGCGCGCGTTCCACCTGGTGCAAAATTCCCCTGCCGTGCTCCAGCAGCATCTTGCCGGCCTCGGTAGGCGTAGCGCCTCGGCCGTTGCGCACCAGCAATGTTTGCCGCAGCTCAACCTCGAGCAAGCGTACTTGGCGCGACAGGGCCGGCTGTGCAATGGTCAGCACCACCGAGGCGCGGGTAAAACTGCCCAGCTCGGCTACACGCACAAAATACTCGATTTGTTTGAGGTCCATGATGCTAGTCTATTGACATAACTGACATTTGGCTATAAGTGTTTGTTCTAACAGCTAGGGGGCTTTGGCTTTCATTTGCGCTCGTAAGGGCAGACAATAAGAAGATGCTAATTTTGCCCCGTTTACCGCGTGATGCCAATGACTAATTTACCGCTACGCGGCATCTCCTCCATGGCCACCAAGGCACTTTTAGCCAAGTTATGTGCCGCCTATGCCGCGCGCGCCGCGCAAACCGTACAGATCGAATCCGTGGGCGGTGTGGACGCAGCCAAGCGCGTGCAAGCGGGTGAGGCGCTGGACGTGGTGCTGTTGGCCAAAGACGCGATAGAGCGCTTGATAGCCACCGGGCATGTGCAACCGGGCAGCCGGGTGGACTGGGTGCAGTCTCCCGTTGCGGTGGCCGTGCCTGCTGCTGTCGCAGCGCCTGACATCAGCACGCCCGTCGCCCTCAAAGCGGCCTTGCTCGCAGCGCCCAGCATCAGCTATTCCACGGGGCCGAGCGGCAACTATTTGGCCAAATTGTTTGAGCAATGGGGCATTGCGCAGGCGATGCAAGCCAAGCTCATCGTGCCGCCGCCCGGCCAGCCTGTGGGCAGCTTGGTGGCCAGTGGGCAGGTGGCGCTGGGTTTTCAGCAGCTCAGTGAGATGCTGGGCGTGCCGAGCATCACCGTGGTGGGCAACTTGCCCGAAGGCGCGGCGTTTATCACCACCTTCTCCGCAGGCATCCCCATGGGCTTAGCGCCTGAGCGTGTCAAGGCGGTGCAGGCGTTTTTAGATTTTCTAAAATCTTCCGAAACTGCCGCGACAAAGCTGGCGCAAGGCATGAACCCGCTCGGCTAAATCACCAGTTTTCCTCATCCAATCCCGCCATTAATTCTCTTCATATCAAAAAATTATGAGCCAAACCAAACCCATCATCATCGACTGCCACGGCCACTACACCACCGCCCCCAAGGCGCTGGAGACCTGGCGCAACGCACAGATCGCAGGCATCAAAGACCCTGCCATGATGCCCAAAGTAGCCGACCTGAAAATCAGCGACGACGAACTGCGCGAGTCCATCGAGCTGAACCAGCTCAAGCTGATGAAGGAGCGCGGCTCTGACTTGACCATTTTTTCGCCGCGTGCGAGCTTCATGGCGCACCACATCGGCGACTTCAATGTGTCGTCCACTTGGGCCGCGATTTGCAACGAGCTGTGCTACCGCGTCAGCCAGCTCTTTCCCGACAGCTTCGTCCCCGTCGCCATGCTGCCCCAGTCCCCCGGTGTTGACCCTAAAACCAGCATCCCCGAGCTGGTGAAATGTGTGGAGCAGTACGGTAACGTCGGCATTAATTTGAACCCCGATCCATCGGGCGGCCACTGGACATCGCCTCCCTTGAGCGACAAGCACTGGTATCCGATTTACGAAAAAATGGTCGAATACGACATCCCCGCCATGGTCCATGTGAGCACCAGTTGCAATAGCTGCTTTCACACCACCGGTGCGCATTATTTGAACGCTGATACGACGGCTTTCATGCAGTGCCTGACCAGCGATTTGTTCAAAGAATTTCCCACACTCAAGTTCATCATCCCCCACGGCGGCGGTGCCGTGCCCTACCACTGGGGGCGTTTCCGGGGCTTGGCGCAAGAGCTGAAGAAGCCTTTGCTCAAAGACCATTTGCTCAACAATATTTTCTTTGACGCCTGCGTCTACCACCAGCCCGGTATTGACCTGCTGACCAAGGTCATTCCCGTGGACAACATCTTGTTCGCGTCAGAAATGATCGGTGCGGTGCGCGGCATTGACCCTGAGACTGGCAACTACTACGACGACACCAAGCGCTATATCGAATCATCCACGCAACTGAACGCGCAGCAAAAGTACCAGATCTACGAAGGCAACACCCGCCGCGTGTTCCCGCGTTTGGATGCCGCGCTCAAAGCGAAGGGCCAGTGATTTTTTGATGCACTGTCAATAGCGTATGCCCTCTCTCACTCGCCCTCCCGCCACCTACAAAGCCATCCACTACGGCATTGCCGATGTGCTGCAAGCTGCGCGAACGCAGGCGGCGCGTAGCGTCAATGCGCTGATGACGGCGAGCTATTGGGAGACGGGGCGGCGCATCGTGGAGGCAGAGCAGCAAGGCAAGCGGCGAGCGGGGTATGGCGAGCAGTTGATTGAGCGCTTATCAATAGATTTAACGGCGCAGTTTGGTCGAGGTTTTGGAGTGGTGAACTTGAGTCAGATGCGCAAGTTCTATGAGCTCTGGCCAATTTTTCAGACGGTGTCTGAAAATTCAGAATCACAGGTGTCACAGATTTTTCAGACAGCGTCTGAAAAATCTAAAACCAAGTCCTTGCGCACTCTGCCAGTCGTGCATCGCACCGTCAGCAACCAACGCACGCTGGCCAATATCAGCAACGCATTTCCCTTGCCGTGGTCGGCCTATGTGCGTTTGCTCTCAGTCAAAGACGAGGTGGCACGCAGCTTCTACGAAACAGAGGCGTTACGCGGCGGCTGGAGCATGCGCCAGCTAGACCGTCAAATCGGTAGCCAGTTTTACCAGCGCACTGCACTATCACGCAATAAAATTGCCATGCTTTCCAAAGGCGCTATTGCTTTGTCTACCGATGCAATGCTGCCCGATGAAGCGGTAAAAGACCCCTTCTTTCTGGAGTTTTTAAATCTCAAAGACGAATATTCAGAAACCGATTTGGAGTCGGCGCTCATCCACAAGTTGGAAGATTTTTTACTCGAACTGGGCAGCGACTTTACCTTTGTGGGGCGCCAGCGCAGGCTGCGCATAGACCACACTTGGTTTCGCATCGACTTGTTGTTCTACCACCGCCGCCTGCGCTGCTTGGTTATCATTGATTTAAAGCTGACCGACCTCACGCATGCAGATGTGGGGCAAATGCACCTGTACTGCAATTTCGCCAAGGCCAACTGGATGCTGCCTGGAGAGAACCCGCCCGTGGGACTGATTCTGTGTGCGCACAAAGGCGCATCACTGGCGCGCTACGCGCTAGACGGATTGCCCAATAAAATCATGGCAGGCGAATACAAAACATTGCTGCCACAAGCCGCTGTGATAGAGGCCGAGCTGGACAAAGCGCGGCGCGAGCTAGAGGGTAAATTACCTAAACCTGCTACTGTAAAGAAAGCAAGCGCAAAGAAAATTGCAGTGAAAAAAACTGCTTCAAAAACAAAAACTCCAAGTAAAGTAGCGGTTAAAAAAACCAATAAACCCATTTCTAAAACCCCGATTAAACCTACCAAGAAGAGAACACCATGACCACCCTCGGAATCGTCAAACGCAACATCGTGCGTGCTGATAAAGCAGCCGTTGAAAAACTCAGCAAATTCGGCGTAGCCACCATCCACGAAGCCCAAGGCCGCGTGGGCTTGATGAAGCCTTACATGCGCCCCATTTACGCCGGGGCGCGCACCTGCGGCACGGCAGTGACCGTGCTCACACACCCCGGCGACAACTGGATGCTGCATGTCGTGGCTGAGCAGATTCAACCGGGCGATGTGGTGGTGCTGGCCTGCACCTCAGAGAATAACGACGGCATGTTTGGCGACCTGCTGGCCACGTCCTTTATCGCACGCGGCTGTGTGGGCTTGGTCAGCGACACGGGCGTGCGCGACATCAAAGACCTGACTGCCATGAATTTCCCGGTGTTTTCACGCGCCATCCACGCCAAGGGCACCATCAAGTCCACCCTGGGCTCGGTCAACATCCCCGTGGTGTGCGCGGGCGTGAACGTGAACCCCGGTGACGTGGTGATTGCCGACGACGACGGCGTAGTGGTGGTGCCCGCCGCTGATGCGCAAAAGGTGGCCGATGCTGCTGAAGCGCGTGAGGCTTTGGAGGCCGACAAGCGCGCCAAACTGGCCGCAGGCGTGCTGGGCCTGGACATGTACAACATGCGCGAACCGCTGGCTAAGGCGGGGCTGAAATATATTGATTGAGGCTTAGAAAAGTTGAAGAAATAATACCGGACGCAGAAGACGCAAAGATTGCGCAAAGAACGCAAAAGAATACCGAAAATTATTTTCACTCCAAGCTCTATTCCTAGTAAACCATGAACCACTCCAAACGCTTTTTTCTGTATGCAGTATTAACTCTGTCGGCGCTGCTGGCAGGTTGCGCAAGCACCGCGCCCGATCCGCAGGTACGCACCGCCTTGGCACCCACGGGCACGTTGCGTGTGGGCGTGTACCCCGGCAGCCCCACATCTCTGGTACGTGATGCCAAAGGCGAGAAGGCGGGTGTGGCGCTGGACTTGGGCAACGCCTTGGGCAAGCAACTTGGCGTACCAGTGCAGGTGGTGGAGTTTGCACGCCTGGCTTTGGTGCTGGATGCGCTCAAGGCCGGGCAGATCGACTTTACCTTTACCAATGCCACGCCGGTGCGTGCCAAGGACGTGGACTTCACGCCTGCCTTGGTGCAGTTGGAGTTGGGCTACTTGGTGCCCATCGTTTCGCCGATCAATAAGATAGCTGATGTAGATCAAACGGGTGTGCGGGTGGGCGTAAGCCAAGGTAGCTCGTCACAAGGCGTGCTGTCGCAGGCCTACAAGAACGCGACCCTCGTGCCTGCTGCGTCCCTCAGCCAAGCGCAAGAGATGCTGCTGGCGCGCAAAATAGAAGCCTTCGCCACCAACAAGGGCATTTTGTTTGAAATGCTCCATGGTTTGCCCGGCCACCGTATCCTCGATGGCCGCTGGGGCTTGGAGAATTTGGCCATCGCCGTGCCGCAAGGTCGCAGTACAGCCATGCCCTACTTACAGCAGTTTGCCCAGAAGGTGCGCAGCAACGGCGTGTTGCAGGCGGCAGTCAGCCGGGCGGGTTTGCGCGGTACGGCGCAGGCGCAGTAGCCGTAGATTTTTCATTTTTTAAAGTAGCTTGTATGAACTCTTTTCGTTTCTTTTATTTACGTGCCAGCTTGATCGCCGTCTTCACCGCAGCGACAACCGTCTTCTCTTTGCAAGCCACGGCGCAAACCTACCCCGCTAAGCCCGTCAAAGTTGTCGTCGGTTACGCTGCGGGCGGCGCAGTAGACATCGTTGCGCGAACGGTCGGTCAAAGCCTGGCCACCAGCATGGGCCAGCCCTTTGTGGTGGAGAACAAGCCCGGCGCAGGCACCAACATCGCTGTTAAATCGGTAATTGATGCTGCTCCCGATGGCTATACCCTCATGTTGGCAGCCAATGCATTAGCAGCCAATATGGCGCTGTACCAGCCCGCACCGTTTGATGCTGAGCGCGACTTGGTGCCCATCTCGCTGGTAGGCCGCGTGCCCGTAGTTATCGCGGCTAACCCGTCCGTGTCCTATGCGACGCTTGCCAAGCTGATCGAAGCCGCCAAGGCTAAACCCGGCGGCATTGCCTTTGCCAGTCCAGGCAACGGCTCCACACCACACATGGCCATCGAGCTGTTTGCCCACGCAGCAGGCATGAGCTTGCAGCACATTCCGTACCGGGGTGGCTCGCAAGCCATTACCGATGTGATTGGCGGACAAGTGCCCTTGGTCGCAGTCAATGCGTTGGAAGCCTTGCCACATTTCAAAAGCGGCAAGCTCAAAGTGCTGGCCGTGCTCAGCCCCAGCCGCTCCAGCATATTCCCCGATGTGCCCACCATTGCCGAGTCCGGCTATGCAGGCTTTGAGGCATCGGTGTGGTACGGCTTTGTAGCCCCAGCGGCCACGCCCAAACCCATCGTTGCGCAACTGCACGCCGAAGTACAAAAGGCCCTGCAAACCCCCCAAGTGCGCGAGCGCATGACGGCGGTGGGCGGTGAAGTAGTGCCCGGCAGCGCCGAGCAGTTTGGTGCGTTACTGCGCTCTGAGCGCGTGCGCTATGAAAAGCTGGTGCGTGAGGCGAATATCAAGCCTGACTGAAAACCTACCCGGCCAGTTGCAGCGTATTGACGTTCACCCACATGACTCACCGAATACCGTTCATGTTTCGCATTGCTTGCCTTGGTCTTGTACAGGATCAGGCCGACGGCGCACTTAGCTCCGCGGCTGTCCCCCGTGCTGGCCTAGGGCCAGCGACTCCTCCTTTATGCCGCTGCGCTAAGTGCACCGTCGACCTGATCTCGCGAAGTTGTTGGCGATCCACCGTTGTAGCCTCAACCATCCCACTACGCAGCTCTGGCGCTTGGCGTGGACGGCGCAGCGGCATAAAGGAGGAGGCGGCGGCCCTAAGCCGCAACGGGGGACAGCCGCGGAGCCGTCCACGCCAAGTGCCAGGGCGGGCACAGTCCTGATGCCAGCTTCCCTCCGTCGAAAGGAAACACAATCGTAGGCCAACGTATTTTTCAACCAACCATTAGAAAACCATGCAATTCACCAAAACCCCCGGCTGGCTAGACTGGTACACCGGCCCCAGCAAACCCACATTCAAACTTCCCGCAGGTGCAGTGGACGCGCACTGCCACGTATTTGGCCCCAGCGACAAATTCCCCTACGCCCCCGAGCGCAAATACACCCCCTGCGATGCCAGCAAAGAGCAACTGTTTGCGCTGCGCGACCATCTGGGCTTTGATAAAAACGTCATCGTGCAAGCCACCTGCCACGGCAGCGACAACCGCGCCTTGGTCGATGCCCTCAACGCATCCCACAACAAAGCACGCGGCGTAGCTACCGTCAGCCGTGATGTGACCGATGCCGAGCTGCACGCCCTGCACGCAGCAGGCGTGCGCGGCACCCGCTTTAACTTCGTCAAGCGCCTGGCCGACTTCACCCCGCGCGAGGTGCTGCTAGAGATCGCCAACCGCATTGCCCCGCTGGGCTGGCATGTGGTGATTTATTTTGAAGCGGTGGACTTGCCCGAGCTGTACGACTTTTTTACCGCGCTGCCCACCACCGTGGTGGTAGACCACATGGGCAGGCCGGATGCGACCAAGCCCGTGGACGGCCCCGAGTTTGCGCTGTTCCTCAAGATGATGCGCGAGCACACCAACATCTGGAGCAAGGTCACTTGTCCCGAACGCCTCAGCGTCACCGGGCCTGCCGCATTGAATGGCGAGCAGCGCGCTTACGAAGACGTAGTGCCCTTCGCTAAAAAACTGGTCGAATCCTTCCCCGACCGCGTGCTCTGGGGCACCGACTGGCCGCACCCGAACTTGAAGAACCATATGCCCGATGATGGCTTGTTGGTGGACTTTATTCCGCAGATTGCCACTACCAAAGAATTGCAGCAGAAGCTTTTGGTGGACAATCCTACCAAGCTGTATTGGAGTTAAATATGTCCCTAGAAAAACCCTATCTCGATGTGCCTGGCACCACCATGTTTGACATGGACCAGTCGCGCGCGGGCTACCACCTCAATCAGTTTTGCATGTCGCTGATGAAGCATGAAAACCGTGAACGCTTCAAGGTGGACCAGCGTAAATATCTGGACGAATGGCCGATGACCGAGGCGCAAAAGCAGGCGGTGCTGGATGTGGACTTGAACAAAGCTATCTCATTGGGTGGCAACATTTACTTCCTAGCCAAGCTCGGTGCCACGCACGGCAAAAGTTTCCAGCAAATGGCGGGCAGCATGACCGGCATGACCGAGGACGAATACCGCAACATGATGATTGCCGGTGGCCGATCTGTCGAAGGCAACCGCGTCGTAGGCGAGGGCGGCGACGCGCAAGCCAGCCGCCAACCCCAAGGCAAAATCCAACAGAAAGCGAGCGCCTAAGATGGCACGTATTACCGCAGGTGTTTTCACCTCCCACGTCCCCGCCATCGGCGCTGCCGTTGACTTGGGCAAGACGCAGGAGCCTTACTGGCAACCGCTGTTCAAGGGCTACGAGTTTTCCAAGCAATGGCTCAAAGACAACAAACCCGATGTGATCTTGCTGGTGTTTAACGACCACGCCACGGCATTTAGCCTGGAGATGATCCCCACCTTTGCCATTGGCTGCGCAGCAGAATACGCAGTAGCCGACGAAGGCTGGGGCCCACGCCAGGTGCCCAAGGTGATAGGCCACCCCGAGCTGGCCGCGCACATCACGCAGTCAGTGATTCAGGATGATTTTGACCTGACGATTGTCAACAAGATGGACGTGGACCACGGCCTGACCGTGCCGCTCACCCTCATGTGTGGCCAGCCCGTGGAGTGGCCGTGCCCGGTGATACCGATAGCCATTAACGTGGTGCAGTACCCCGTGCCGTCCGGCAAGCGCTGCTTGAATTTGGGCAAAGCCATCCGCAAAGCCGTAGAGTCGTTTGACAAAGACCTCAACGTGCAAATCTGGGGCACCGGCGGCATGAGCCACCAGCTGCAAGGCCCACGCGCAGGTTTGATCAACAAGGAGTTTGACGCGAACTTCATGGACTTGATGATCCAAGACCCCGAGGCGCAGGCCGCTGTGCCGCACATTAACTATGTGCGTGAAGCGGGCAGCGAGGGCATTGAACTGGTGATGTGGCTCACCGCGCGTGGCGCACTGGCCGATTTGAATGGCGGCAAAGCCCCCAAAGTAGCGCACCGCTTCTACCATGTGCCCGCGTCGAACACGGCGGTGGGACATTTGATACTAGAAAATCAATAATAGTAAGTTTCGCGATTTAGGCATCAACACCACATTAATTTCGGGGACAGACCAGCGCACCTGCGAAGCAGCGCGTTGCTCTGTCCCCAGGTACACAACGGAGCATTGCAATGAGCAAAACCATCAAAGTCGCCCTCGCAGGCGCAGGTGCCTTTGGCATCAAACATATCGACGGCATGAAGAACATCGATGGCGTAGAAGTCGTGTCCTTGATTGGCCGCGAGCTGCCCAAGACGCAAGAGATTGCGGCCAAGTACGGCATCAAGCATGTGACGACCAATCTGGCCGATAGCTTGGCACTCAAAGAGGTCGATGCCGTCATTCTCTGCACCCCCACGCAAATGCACGCGGCGCAAACCATCCAGTGCATGCAGGCAGGCAAACATGTGCAGGTAGAAATCCCGCTGTCCGACAGCTGGAAGGACGCGCAGGCGGTGATAGACGTGCAAAAGCAAACGGGGTTGGTGGCGATGTGCGGCCACACCCGCCGCTTTAACCCCAGCCACCAGTACGTGCAAAAGCAAGTTGCAGCGGGTAAGTTCAACATCCAGCAGATGGACGTGCAAACCTACTTTTTCCGCCGTACCAATATGAACGCCCTGGGCCAAGCGCGTAGCTGGACAGACCATCTGCTGTGGCACCACGCTGCGCACACGGTGGACTTGTTTGCCTACCAGTGCGGCAGTCCGATTGTGAAAGCTAACGCCGTGCAAGGCCCCATCCACCCCACGCTGGGCATCGCCATGGACATGAGCATCCAGCTCAAGGCCGCCAATGGCGCGATCTGCACCCTGAGCTTGAGCTTTAACAACGACGGCCCCCTAGGCACCACCTTCCGCTACATCGGCGACACCGGCACCTACCTGGCGCGCTATGACGATCTGTTGAACGGCAAAGAGGAAAAGATCGACGTAAGCCAGGTAGACGTGAGCATGAACGGCATCGAGCTGCAAGACCGCGAATTCTTCGCCGCCATTCGCGAAGGGCGCGAACCCAACAGCAGTGTGGCCAAAGTGCTGCCGTGCTATAAAGTGCTGCATGATCTGGAGTTGCAACTCGCTTAATTTTTTTGTCGCTGGTCGGTCAATAGGTATCGACCTCTTGCCCCCTCTCCCGCCTGCGGGAGAGGGCGGGGGTGAGGGCCACCGAGCAACGCCATACCAGATGGGGCAGCACATCGCAAGACTCGTCGCGCTCGTGGTCGCACCCATACTGTTGACTGCGTGTGCCAACAGCCCTCTTCAAAGCCCAGTCTCTACTGCGCCGCCCATTTATGCTGTTGCATCCGGCGACATCGCCCCGCCCTCCACCGCATCCCCACAACAAGGCTGGCGCATCCTCTTTGACCAGCGCCTGGGCAACTGCGCAGCCTGCCATTCCATCCCCAACGAGCAAGGGAAAAAGTCAGGCATCCAAAGCACCTTCGCCCCTGCGCTGGACGGCGTAGCCACGCGCTACAGCGCCGCGCAACTACGCCAGTGGGTGGTAGATGCACGCAAGATCAACCCCTACACCATGATGCCGCCGTTTGGCCCCATGCTCAGCCCACAACAAGTTACCGATGTGCTTGCTGCCCTGCAAACTCTGCGCTAACATTCGCCATCTTTCTCGATCAATCAACCGTCAAACCCCGCACACCATGGACACCGCCGCGCTGCAACAACTTAAGCTACGCCCCTTTGGAGCCAAGCTGGAGCTGGAGCCATTGTCAGAATCCGGCAATGCCATTCCCATCGGCGTGCGGCTACAAGCGCCTGCGGGCTTGACCATCGAGTCCTTCGAGGTGTTTGCTCCTGACAACCCGCAACCCCAGGTCATCAAAATCAAGCTAGGCACGCCGCAAAACAGCTACCGGTTTAACACGCGTATTCGCTTGGGCATTAGCCAAGACATCTGGTTGGTGGCTAAGTTGTCGGACGGCAGCTTGATGGGCGACCACGCCCCTACAGTGCTCACCTCGTCAGCGTGTTTTGACGCGAGCTAAACGATAAGCCCGATGGACACACCCAACATCATCATGCGGCTCAACGTCACCGGCACGGTGACTGCGGGCAACACCTTGGCCGCTGTGCTGCTCATTGGCCACCCGATGGAGTCGGGCTACCGCACGCTGGATTCCGGCCAGCGCATTGCCAAAAATGTGATCACCTCTATCCGTGTGCAATTGAGCGGACAAGCGCTGTTTGATGCCGAAACCGGCATTGGCGTGTCAGCCCATCCCTACCTGGCCTTTCCCGTGCCTTTGCCTGCTACTTTGACGCCGACCGGGTTAGTATTAAGTGTGGCTTGGGAAGACGACAAAGGACAGCGCGGTGAGATCAAACGTGAGCTGAAGTAGGCGTGCACGCCATGAAAGCGATAACGCTCTGGCTGTGCATGGGCTGGGTACACGTGGCCTTGGCTGCCGAACCGCCCACTGGCACCCCACCAGCTGCCCCACCCGACACGCGCACCAGCGGCAACGTGTATTTGCCCGCGCAACTGCAAGCCCTGCAAAAAGACAGCAACGGTAACCCGGTTGCGCTGTGGGTTGACCGTGGCAACAGCCTGTGGCAAAGCCAATGCCAAAGCTGCCACGCAGGCATCGATGTACTCAAGCGCAGCGCCCCCAGCTTTCCGCGCTTGGCACCGGGCGGCAAGACCCTGCATAACTTGGAAGACCAGATTGCCATTTGTCAGCAGCGCAGTGAAAGTAGCAGTAGCAGTGGCGGTGGCGGTGGCGGTGGCAGTGCGGCAAAGTCTCCCATCCCTGCCAATGCCACTAACAACACAGCCAGTGCGAACCACTTGATTCAAACTGCAGCCTCTTTAGCGAACGACCATGACGATGTGCTAGCCTTAAGCGCGGCCTTGCACCAGGCCGCCCAAGGCGAACCTATCCACGTAGCCGCCAGCAGTGGTCAAGATGCCCAGTGGCAGGCAAGACGGCAAAGTGGCCAGCAGCTGTACCAAACCCGCATGGGCCGCATCAATCTGGCCTGTATGCACTGCCATGACCAAAAGGTAGGTGCGCAAATGCGCGCCGATGTGATCAGCCAAGGCCACACCACCGGTTTTCCGATCTACCGCATGAGCTGGCAAACCCTGGGTTCCACAGAGCGGCGCCTGCGCGCTTGCTACTCTGGCGTGCAAGCGCCACTACCGCCACCGGGCAGCGCAGAGCTGCGAGATTTAGAACTGTTTATGAAGGTGCGCGCCAACGGCATGGTGCTGGACGGGCCGTCGATTCGGCGTTGACCGCGCATAAAAAATCGCCTTGACGGCGATTTTTTAGGCAGTCATATCACCTGCGCATCAAGCAAACGTAAACCCATGGTTCTTCAGCGGCAAGTTGCGCGCGGGCTTGCCCGTAGCCGCAAAGATGGCGTTCAGCACCGCCGGGGCCACTACGCAAATGGTGGGCTCGCCAACGCCGCCCCAGAAGTCGTAGGTGGGGACGATAATGGTCTCGACCTTGGGCATTTCTTTGATCTTCAAAATGCGGTAGGTGTCAAAGTTGAGCTCTTTCACGCGGCCCGCTTCGATGGTGTTTTCGCCAAACAGTGTGGCGCTTAAACCGTAGGCTACGCCGCCTTCTACCTGGGCTGCAATCTGGTCGGGGTTGACGGCGTGGCCGCAGTTGGTGGCCAACACCATGCGGTGGACTTTGAGTTCTCCACCTGCAGTGACGGACACCTCTGCCGTAGCGGCCGAGTAGCTGCCGTAGCCCATGAACTGCGCTATGCCTCGGAACACACCGGGAGGCAGGGGCTTGCCCCAGTCGCCTTTTTCCGCCGCAGCGTTGAGCACGGCCAAATGCTTGGGGTGGTTTTGCAGCAGGGCACGGCGGAACTCGACGGAGTCTTTGCCTGCGGCCTTGGCCACTTCTTCCAAAAAGCACTCGGCGTAGACGGCGTTTTGGTTGGTGTTGACGC
Source organism: Polaromonas sp. (assembly GCA_031390175.1). Taxonomy (GTDB): domain Bacteria; phylum Pseudomonadota; class Gammaproteobacteria; order Burkholderiales; family Burkholderiaceae_C; genus JAAFIP01. Next base: position 1,678 of record JANMTF010000147.1, on the reverse strand, counting down.
CGCGCCAAGGGCCCACGGGCACATGGGTGTTGCGCATCACATACTCGGTGAGCAAGTTGGGCACGGTGTAGCCAAACTGCGCGTCGCCCTCCAGCGTTTTCCACAGGCCTTGCAACTGGCGCTCGTCCTTGCCGTCTTTGATGGCCAGCGGGTTGAGCAGGGCGTTGATGGACTGGCCCGACACGCGGATGTGCAGGCCTACCAGGTTGCCCGCTGCGTCCAGGCCGGCTGTCATTTTGGCTTGCGAGATGGGGCGGTAAAAGTCGTGCGCCTGGTCTTCTTCGCGGCTCCACATCAGCTTGACGGGTGTGCCCATAAACTGTTTGGCGATGTCAGTGGCTTGCTGCACATAGTCTTGGTTGCCGCCGCGTCGGCCAAAGCCGCCGCCCAAGTCCATCTTGTAGATCTCGCACTGCTCCAAGGGCAGGCCTGCGGCCTTGGCCAGCGCGGCGTGGGAGGCCTCGCCGTTTTGCGTGGGCACCCAACATTCGGCGCGCTGTATTTTGCCGTCGGCACCCGCAGTGAGCTTGACGGTGGCGTTCATCGGCTCCATAGGCGCATGCGCCAGGAAGGGGCTGCTGTAGGTGGCCTCGATCTTTTTGGCGGCCTTGGCGATAGCGCCCAGGGCATCGCCCTCCACGCGGCCAGCCAAGGTGCCCAGTGGCGCAGTGGAGCTCAGTCCCTCGGCCAGGTGCGCCGCAATGCTGGCGCTGTTGACCTTGGCATTTGCGCCTTCGTCCCACACGATGGTTAGTTTGTCCAGCGCATTTTTGGCACGCCACCAAGTGTCGGCCACCACGGCGACGGTGCTTTCGTTGACGCGCACGACTTTCTTCACTCCGCGCATAGTTTTGACCGTGCTGTCGTTAAAGCTCACTAGCTTGCCGCCAAACACAGGGCAGTCTTTGATGGCGGCGCACAGCATGCCGGGGAGCGCAATGTCAGCGCCGTACATCAGGCTGCCATTCAATTTTTCAGCAGTGTCGATGCGAGCCATCGGCTTGCCGGCCAGTGTCCAGTCTTTCGGGTTTTTGAGGGTGATGGTTTTCAGGTCTGGTGCTTCCAGCTTGGCGGCTGCACCGGCTACTTGGCCGTAGGTCAGTTTGCGGTTGCTGGCGGCATGGGTGATCACGCCCTGGGCGGTTTTCAGCTCGGCAACGGGCACGTTCAGTTGGTTGGCCGCAGCCTGCACCAACATCATGCGCGCGGCCGCGCCGCCCCGGCGCACATAGTCTTGCGATATGCGAATACCCCGGCTGCCGCCGGTAGACATCTCGCCCCAAGCGCGCTTGCGGGCCACGCTTTGGCCGGGGGTGGGCATCTCCGTGGTAATTTTTTTCCAGTCGCATTCGAGTTCTTCGGCAACCAACTGCGCCAAGCCGGTGCGCGTGCCCTGGCCCATCTCAGAGCGGGCAATGCGGATGACGCAGGTATTGTCGGGCTTGACCACCACCCAGACGTTGACTTCAGCAGCCTCGCCATGGGTTTGTGCCACGGCCTCTGGCATGAGGGCGGGCAGGCCCAGGGCCAGGCCGCCTGCTGCGAGCGCGCCTGAGCTGACGATGAAGGAGCGACGGGAAACGGTAGGGATCAATGGGGTAACAGAGGTGTTCATGATGGTGTGTCTCCGTATCAAGCGGTATGGTGGTGGCCGCAAGCGGCGGCGGCAACGGGGGTT
>JANMTF010000110.1:0-16363 GCA_031390175.1 Polaromonas sp. | reverse complement strand
AAGCCGTGCTAGCCGCCGTGCTGAACACCAGCCTGTCCACCGTGCGCAAATGGGAGATTGGCGATAAACACCCTAGCGGGCCGTCGCTGAAACTGCTTAATTTGCTGGAGCGCAAAGGGCTAGAGGCTGTTTTGTAGGATCCAGCACTTATAAGCGTAAGCAGCCATGAAAGTAGTGGTCTATGGGAGGCTTTACTTACTGAAGTAGCGTCAAATATTCTGATCGTTTGCTCGCCATGACCTTAAAGCTACCCAGCAAGTGGCTCAATTCTGCGTCGGTGATGCCGTAAAGTTTGGCGACGAGTTTGTCGTTTTGCGCACGCAGCACGTCTTGCGCCTTGGCAGTTTGAGGCAGGTCTTTGGGCTTGACGTTAAACAGCGGTGCCAATTCAGCAAAGTCGTCCCAGCTTGTGGCGAGGCTTAGGAGTAGCGCGTTTTTGGCCAGCTGGGCGTAGGCTGGGTTATTGCGAATCTCGTCGTCTGTCGGTTGCGGCATGGGCAGGCGGTAAAGATAAGTTTGACTGACGTTGATTTGAATCATCTGCCGGGCCAGCCAGTCCACTGGTACGCTGTTAAAAAAGGCTAAGGCAAATAGCAAGCGTAGTGGGGACACTACTTGAACGTCTACCTGTCCTTCTGCATCGAGCGAGTAATACTTGGGCGTGGTAGCAAACATTGAATGGCCAGAACCACAATTTTTGGGAAAAAGCGAAAAAATCAAAGTCCGTTCGTCGGTGTCCCTAGCAACCGTTCTAAACCCCAGACGCACAAACTCCCGGTCATAACGGATGGCTGGTTCGTATTTAGCGACCTCTGACTTGGGTACACCCAAGTCTTGTGCCATACGGTGCAGCTCCTTGCTTTTCAAGCGCTGATCGAATGCACCCGCCTCAAGCCAGTACTGTGCCGTATCAAACCTGTGGCTGTATTGCCAAATCATCTTGCCTTCAAATAACGGCAATAAATTCGGAGCATCTTTTTCAAGAAAAATATCCTTGTCATCGGTCATGTGCAGCTCACGCCGAAAGTCAAGCCAGTCAGGTGATAGCGCTGCATACGCGCTGTAGCACTTTTGCAAGATTAAGAGATCTTTGCCGTCGCGCAGTTCCATCAACGCCCAATGATCGGGCGAGAGGGACTTCAAGGTGTCCAGTGGATAGGGAATATGGCGTTCGGCGCTGTCCAATTCCGCAGGGTCTAAAACGTAAAAAGCAGTATCAATTACTTTATCTTTCTCCGTGACTGATGGACTGTTGACCACCTGCATCAAGGCAAATTTGTAGCTTCGATGCACATCTGAAAAAATACCTTTATTGTTCTCGAAGCTGTAAAAGAACGGCAACCGGCAGTTTGCGAAAATATGCTTGCGCAGGATCGTTGAGCCCTCTTCAAACATCAGCGCGCTGGGCAACACGTAATTGAGACTGCCCCCGGTGGTCAACAGACCCAGATTACGCTCAACAAATAGCCGAAACAAATTGCCATCTCCAGCCCCTTTATTCAGCGGCGATGCCGCGGTGTAGTAGTCATCGGCGACTTCCATCTCGCGTTTGGCTATTTCGTAGGCACTGGCAATGTGTGCGCTATCCAATAGTCGCTTTTGCACAGCCGCTTTCTCCGTGTTTTTCAGGCTGCGGTAGTTGCTGTGGTACTGCGGAAAAAAGTCGGTGTCAGCAAACTTGGTTTTGTCCCAGGGCGGATTGCCCACAATGATGTCAAAGCCTTTTTTGATGCCAGCGAAGGCTTCGGGGAAGGCCACTTCGTAGTGGAAAAAGCGATATTTTGAAGCGTAGGCCTCAATTTGCTTGAGTGCAGTGCTTTTGGTTTTCGTCTCGTCAAATAGTTGGGTGATCAGGTCAGGCGTTTTGTCCAGTGCCTCGCAGGCTGTGTATTCGCCTTCCGCAAGCATTGCGCGACGGGTGCAGACAAAACTCAAGGCGCGTGACAGCAGGTTGAGCTTGGGTGCGATGTTGTTTTTCCAAAGTTCTTTAGACAGCTCTACTTCTGCGGCAGTGGTGTCGCGCATGGCATCCAGTTCATGCATTACGCTGCGCAAGTCGTCAAAGCGTGCGCCCAAATTTTCAACGAACATATCGTCTTGCTGGGCTTCCTCAATATTGAACTTGATGAAGTCTTGTACGCTGGCACCCATCAACGCGTTGCCGTGTTGCACGTGGTGCTCAATAAACGACAATGGTGTGCCAAAAATGAAGCTGTCCATCCACAGTGACAAGCGTGCAAGCTCTACCGCAAAGGGATTTAAGTCCACGCCAAATATGCAGCGCTTGAGCAAGGCGCGTTTGAGTATCTGCGCGTCTTCGGGCACGTAGTCCAGATTCAGAAAGCGCAGTTGCTCGGTAATTTTGGCGCTCTCTTCTTGTACCAGCTGCTGCAAGTCAGCATCTTGGTCTAGCCGCGCGAGGGCCAGGTCTGTCAAGTAGCTTAAGGCTTCTACCAAAAAGTGGCCGCTGCCACAGGCGTTGTCTAGTATTTTGAGGTCCATAAACGCTTTGCCACTGCCGCTGGTGGTGGCCATAGCGTGGTCGATGCTGGCTTTGACGAGGCGCTGCGACAAGGCGGGCGGTGTGTAATAGCTGGCCGTGGTTTTGCGCGAGTTGCTGGCGCTTTTGAGGTACACCTCGCCTTTTTTTACGCTTACTTCGCGCCGTGCGCGAAAGCCCTTTTCTTTGCGAATGTTGGCTTGGTCATAGGCATCAAAGTAGGCTTCTACGGTTTTGCCTTTGGTGACGCTGCTTTCATATTCCAGGTACACAGCGCTCTCCAAGGCGCGCTCAAAGCGAAACTCCAGCAAGCCTTCGTAGATACGGCCCAAATGGGTCACGCTCATGTTTTTGAAGTCGCGTTTGGTGTCAAACAGTGTGGTGCCGCGGCTTGTTTTGTACAGTAGTTTTTCGAGTAACTGGCGTAGCGTGGCGTTATCAAAAATCTTGGGCGTGAGCAGTAGGGGCGCGCGTGCCGGGTCAAACAAGCCACCGTTGAACAGGGGAATGTCAATGTCTTGCGCGCCTTCGTCCAGCATTTCAAACAGTTGTTTAAGGGCGTAGACGCCGTCATGGAGCTTGTCACGTTTAGAAGTCTGATCTTTTGCGGTTTCCAGCAGTGTTTTGAAAATATGGTCTAGGCTGTAGCGCTGGTAAAAAGGGTGCTTGCTGAGCAGCGCGTAGTTTTTGTCTTCGAAATACACAACAAACAGCAGACGAAACAGCAACACCACGCTGTTTTCATACACGCTAGCCAGGTTGGCCTTGGGGTTAGCTTTGTGTATGGCTTTGCCCATGATCTCAAACAACGAATCCTCACCCGCGTAACCGTAAATGACGGCTTTCAGATTTTCTTCTACATCCAATGTGAAGTCGGCCGACGCAGCAATGGCCTGCTCGATGGCGCTAACGCTGCCTGCTTCTGCGGGCTGCACGTAGGTGTCGCGGCCAAAGAAAAAAGCAAACAAGGCGAGCCCTTGCGCTTTTTCATTGGCATCGGTAACAGCCAACAGGCGTTGCAAGTCAAACTCTATAAAAGTCTTTTTGGCGGTGATTTTGTCAGTGTCATACACCCGCCACAGCCGTCCATTGGTCAAGAAGCCAAAGCGCACACGCAAGGTGCTGAGGTAGTCTTGCAGTTGGTGGTGTGGGTTGTCTTTGCGATCTGCTTTGCCGGTGTCGAGTGTTTTGTCCCAAGCTTTGGATTCACAAATGGCGGTAATAAGCGTGTGGTCTTTGGTCTTGCTCAGTGCGGTGTCTTGCCCAGGCTCTAGCAATAAGCACCAGTCAGGCTTGGCCTGTTTACCTTGCACAATGAGGCTTTCTTGGGTGACCTGGATCCAGCCAAGCTGAGCCAGCAAAGGGCCGATGAGCTTGTCTTCCAATTGCGCTTCGTTGAGGGCTGACAAGCTGGCGCGGTTGAAATGCTCTGCTAGCCATGCGTCCAAACTGTAAGGAATCGGCTTTGCCAGCAGTTCATTGGCTTTTTGTGCAATAAAGCCATCATCTAGCAATGTGTTGGCTAGCCAGTGCTGTCGTAATTGGTCTTGTGTCATGAGGTTGAATATAAGGGATGCGGTACAGCGTGATGACGCGTCGATGCATCACACCAGCGGATTCACCGTCTTCAAAGCCCTAAACCGCCCAAAATCCCGGTCTGCGCTCCAGAGCAGCGACACGCCGTTTTCCAGGCAAACGGCGGCTATGCGGGCTTCGTGAAACTGGCCGCCTTGCAGCTTGGCTTGGCGGGTGAGGTCTGACAACACCTGCCAGTGCTGCAAGGCGCTGTGCAGCACCTGGGCGGTCGGGGATGCGAGCCAGGCGTCTACTTGGGCCAAGGCTTGCTCGTGGGTGCTGGCGGGGCTGAAGATCTTGGGGTGGGTGACGATGGCTAAAAACTCATGCAGGCAGCTGACTGGCAGGCCCCAGGGCTGGCCGCCTTCGGCGAGTTGCTGTAGGCATGCGTAGGCGGCGGTGTGGAAGGCGGTTTCTGCGCGGTGGGCGTACACCAGCACGTTGGTATCGACGGCGATCATGGGGTGGTCAGAGGGTAGTCATGGGGTAATCAGGCCAAGGGCTGTAGGGCGCGCGCCGTCACTTGGTCTTGCTCCATTTGCTGCCACTGCCGTGGGTCGGTGATCAAGATCTGGCCGCCGCCTACGCTGGCGTTTTGCAGTTTGAACGCGGGTTTTGCATTGACGGGCGCGTCGCTCAACACCCGGCGCAGGCCCTCTTCCACCAAGGCGCGCAGAGTGGTTTGGCTTTGCTGGGCGAGGGCTTTGGCGGAGTTGAATAGCGGGTCGGAAATGTCTAGAGTGGTTTTCATATGGGTGGCCATATTTGCTTGTATGGGTGTATTGTAGATTGGCTGGAGCGAATCTGCTTGCCTGCTTTTGTGGATGAATTCGAGGGTGGGGGTGAAATCCGGGCTTTGGCGGCGTTGCGCGCAGGATATGCATCATTTACATCGCTATGTATTCAGTAGCTGCTCCCGCATCATTCTAAAGGGCTACAGCCCGGTGGATATCTTAAAAATACCTCTAAACGGCTCAATTTAAGGCTTTTTCCCGTCATACTCGCGGTTTGCAGTCTTTTGAAAATCCTTAAATTATGCGAATTTATGTACCTTAATGAATTTTCCATCATTTTTGCCAAAATATGTGCAATATTTAACGAAAAATGAGCCTTTTAAGCGCGTATCTTGGAAAAATTATGCGTAATTAGCAAATTCGCATAATTTAACGTCGTATTGGCAGCCGAACATTGCCTGCGGACTTAAAAAAAGCTTCAAAATGCGGTGTTTTAGGCCTATTTTGAGATAGCAATTGCTCCGCAGCCCAATAGAATGATGCGGTAGCAGCTACTGAATACGTAGCGTAGAATTTGCGCGTCATAGGTGGTTTCGGCTGCAGTGACTTGAATATCTGTCAATGCCCAAGACCTGGCGCTGCCTCCACCCGCTGGACGAGCCAGTCGGGCGCTGGCCCATGCTCACTTTGCTTGCTATGGCGGCGCAGTGTTGTTTTACCTGCTCTGATTCCAGTAAGCTTCGGAAAGGGTTCACGAGGACTTCGACAAGCTCAGTCCGAACGGGGGTTTTAGACATCATCGGGCCGGACCGATAGCTTCACCTGCTCTAACCCAAGCCTTTTTGCACCGAGTAACAGAGTGCATGTATACCGGGTAATTTAGGGTTTTCCCTATCGCCCGACGGCGGCGATAGACGAATGATCTATTTCCGCTAGCGAGCCCATCCGGCGCGCTGCGCACCTGCAAGGAGCGCTCTGATGACCGATCTTTCTACCCACCCCACCCAAATCGCCAGCGCCTGGCTGGCCGACTTTGGCACGGTGCTGGAACGCGGCGATGTCGATGCCGCCGTGGCGCTGTTTGCGCCCGACAGCTACTGGCGTGACTTGGTAGCCTTTACTTGGAATATTTGCACACAAGAAAGCCCTGCGGAAATTCGCACCATGCTCAAAGCGCGCTTGGCTGACGTGAAGCCCAACAACTTTGTAATAGAAGGCGAAGCCACCGAGGCAGGCGGTGTGGTGGATGCCTGGTTTACCTTTGAGACCGCAGTGGCACGTGGGCGCGGCCACCTGCGCCTGCAAAACGGCAAAGCCTGGACGCTGCTCACGACGATGACGGAGCTGAAAGGGTTTGAAGAGCCCACCGGCACGCAGCGCGAGAAGGGCGCAGAGCATGGCGCGCAAAAAGGCCGCAAGAGCTGGCTGGAAAAGCGCCAGCATGAGGCCGGGACATTGGGCCTTACCGATACTGAACAGCCCTATGTGCTGATCGTCGGCGGCGGGCAGGGCGGCATCGCTTTGGGCGCGCGCCTGCGCAGGCTGGGTGTGCCCACGATCATCGTGGAGAAGAACGAACGCGCAGGCGACAGCTGGCGCAAGCGCTACAAAAGCCTGTGCCTGCACGACCCCGTGTGGTACGACCATTTGCCCTACCTGCCCTTTCCCGACCATTGGCCGGTGTTTGCGCCCAAAGACAAAATTGGCGACTGGCTGGAGATGTACACCAAGGTGATGGAGCTGAACTACTGGGGCGGCACCACGGCCAAGAAGGCCACGTTCAACGAGGCCAAGCAAGAGTGGGAAGTGGTGGTCAACCGAGGCGGCAAAGACATCACCCTGCGGCCCAAGCAACTGGTGCTGGCCCTGGGCGTATCCGGCTACCCCGTGTCGCCCACCGTCGTGGGGGCAGACAGCTTCAAAGGCGAACAGCACCACTCCAGCAAGCATCCCGGCCCCGAGGCCTACAAAGGCAAAAAATGCGTGGTGCTCGGCTCCAACAATTCCGCCCACGACATCTGCGCCGCGCTGTGGGAGGGCGGTGCCGATGTGACCATGGTGCAGCGCAGCTCCACCCATATCGCGCCGTCTGATTCGCTGATGGAGCTGGCGCTGGGCGGCCTGTATTCCGAGAGCGCGGTCAAGGCCGGCGTGACGACCGACAAAGCCGACCTCATCTTCGCCTCCATCCCCTACAAGATCATGGCCCCCATGCAGGTGCCGGTGTACGACGAGATGAAAAAGCGCGATGCCGATTTGTATGCACGGCTGGAGAAGGCTGGCTTCATGCTCGACTTTGGCGTAGACGGCTCGGGCCTGTTCATGAAGTACCTGCGGCGCGGCTCGGGCTACTACATCGACGTAGGCGCTTCCGAGCTGGTGGCCAATGGCAGCGTCAAGCTCAAGAGCGGCGTGACTATTGAGCGCATCAACCCCAAGTCTGTCACCCTCACCGACGGCACCGAGCTGCCAGCCGATTTGATCGTGTACGCCACTGGCTACGGCTCGATGAACGGCTGGCTGGCCGACCTCATGTCGCCAGAGATTGCCGACAAAGTAGGCAAGGTGTGGGGCCTGGGATCAGACACGCCCAAAGACCCCGGCCCCTGGGAAGGCGAGCTGCGCAACATGTGGAAGCCCACCCAGGTGCCCCAGCTATGGATTCACGGCGGCAACCTGCACCAGTCGCGGCACTATTCGCAGTTTCTGTCTTTGCAACTGAAAGCGCGGATGGAGGGGCTGAAGACACCCGTGTATGGACAGGCTGCGACTTACCATACGCGGTGAGTTGCTATTTACTTAGTAGCTGCTTGCGCAATGTTCTATTGGCCTGGTGTCTGTTTCGTTCATAATTCCTGGCAAACCTTGATGGTATGGACTAGGCGCTTGGGGATCATTGCTTTGTAAGTCAATCTGACGTACAATTTGGTGCAATAGGAGCTCATCCATGTCCGCCATAGCCGTTACCGAATCCGCCCGCATTAACCTGCGCACCAGCCCCGAAGCCAAAGCGCTGATCGAGCGTGCGGCGGCGATCATGGGTTCTACCGTGTCGAGTTTTATGCTGCAAAACGCTTACGAGGCCGCCAGCCGTTTGGTCGCGCAGCAAGAGACCATCACCTTGTCTAACCGAGACCGTGATTTGTTTTTAAAGGCTTTGGACAAACCATCCAAGCCCAACAAAGCTCTGATTGAACTGATGCGCAAGCGCGCATGAAGCTCGTCATTACGGGTCTTGAACGCGAGCATGACCGCCAGGACTTTGACTGTGGCGAGCCTGCGCTCAACACCTTTCTACAGCGCTTTGCCCGCCAGCAAGCCGACAAAGACTTCAACCGAACTTATGTGGCCACTGGAGCGGGTGAGTTGCGCATTCGCGGCTACTACGCCATCAGCACTGCTTCCATAGATTTTCAACACTGGTCCCCTGCGTTGCGCCTGCCGCGTTACCCTGTGCCCGTGGTGCGTATCGGGCGCTTGGCGGTGGATTTGCGAGAGCAAGGTAACGGCGTAGGCACTGCGCTGCTACGGCATGCCATGCATTTGGCGGCCAGCACCGCCGAGAAAATTGGTTTGTACGCCGTCGTAGTGGATGCCAAAAACGAAGCCGCCGTAGCGTTTTACGCCAAGTATGGATTTGCGCGTTTTGCAGACCGGGGTTTGAGTATGTTTTTGACGATGGATGTGATTCGGCGGGCGATTTTCGAGGATAAAGTTTAAGTATATTGCTATTAAATTGATAGCTGCTTACGCTATATTTTGTTGGTCTACAAGCCGTTTTAATGTAAATTCATAAGTGGTAAACGACTCAAAATCCGTACAACTGTGCTGGGTTGTTGACTAAAACTTTTTTACGCAGGTTTGCATCTTGCACCCAATCGCCCAGCAAGTCACACAGATCGGCATCGTGAGGCATCACACCTTTGACCATCACATGCGGCCAGTCACTGCCCCAGAGCAGGCGTGCGGCGTTGGCGCACAGCAGGGCATCGGCAAAGGGCTGCACATCGGCATAGGGCGGGCTGCTCTGCTGCGATATGCGGTACGGCCCGGTGAGCTTGACCCAGGCTTTGCCTTCGCGCATGAGGGCCAGCAGGTTTTGAAAACCGGTATCTTGGGTGGTGTGGCGGGTAGGCACGTAGCCTAGGTGACCGAAGACCAGATCGACGGGCAAGTCGCCCAAGTCGCTGGTGAGGTGGGGGAATTCATTGACGTGCATCAGTAGTTCAAGATGCCATTTGAGTGGGGCTATGCGCTGCGCTAGCTGGCGCAGTTCGTCAATGGGTAACGCGCCTTTGGCAGAGGCCAGATCGACGATGTTGCAGCGCAGGCCGTGCACGCCTGCGTTGTGCAGGGCTTGCAGGTCGTTGTCTGATACGCTGGATTTGACGACCGCCACGCCGCGCAGATGCTGCGGGTCGGTAGCCAGCGCAGCGAGCAGGGCGCGGTTGTCATCCGCATACACGCTGGGCTGCACGATAACGGCGCGTTGTAGGCCTAGTGTGTTTAGCAGTGCGCGGTAGTCGGGCAGCAGCGCATCGGGCGGGGTGTAGATGCGCTCTGCCGCATACGGAAAAAGCTGCGCTGGCCCGCAGATGTGGGCATGGCAATCCGTCGCGCCCACTGGCAGTGCGAGGCGAGGCTTGCGCAGCACAGGGTCAGGCGCTTGGCACAGCGGCGCAGTGGTTAAAAGCGTTGGTTGCACTGAATTGATTTTGCGTTTTTTGCGTTATTTTTGCGCTTTTCGCGTTACCTCGATCAGCCCCGTACTTATCGCGCAAAATTTACTGCGGCTCAATCTTCGCCTCTTTAGCAATTCTCTGGTACTTGGCAATCTCACTCTGCACAAAGCTGGCAAATTGCTCTGGTGACATGGGCTTGGTAGCAATGTCCACGCGGGCGTAGGCGGCTTTCACCTCGGGGTCTTGCATGGCGCGGTTGATGTCCGCGTTGATCTTTTGCACCACGGCGGCAGGCGTGCCTGCGGGCGCCCACACCCCAAACCACAGGCTGATATCAAAACCTGGGTAGCCCTGCTCGGCGATGGTGGGGATATCAGCCGCAGCCTCGGCGCGCGCACTGCCGGTTGCGCCCAGCACGCGGAGCTTGCCGCCCTTGACCTGGCCCAGCGCCGTGCCGATGGGGGCCATGTAGTAGGCGGTGCGCCCCACCATGGAATCTTGAATCGCCTCGGGCGAGCCTTTGTAGGGGATGTGCAGCATCTGGATGCCCATCACCTGGTTGAAGTATTCAGCGGTGAGGTGGGTGGAACTGCCCAGGCCAGCCGAGGCAAAGGGCACATCGCCCGGCTTGGCCATGGCGGCGGCGACCAGGTCTTTCAGCGTCTTGTAGGGGCCGTCGGGCGAGGTGACCATCAGGTAGGGCGTAGTGCCCAGGATGTTCACGTCAATCAAACTTTTCTGCGGATCGTAGGGCAGCTTTTTGTAGATGGCGGGGTTGGCCGCGTAGGAGGCCGATTGCACCAGCAAGGTGTAGCCGTCCGCCGGGGCGTTGACCACCGCGCCCGTGCCTATCAAACCGCCCGCACCGGGGCGGTTTTCGATGATGACGGGCTGCTTCCACAACTCCGTGAGGTACTTGGCTACGATGCGGCCTGCAATGTCAGCACCCGAGCCAGCGGTAAGCGGCACTACCATTTTGACGGGGCGGTCGGGGAAGGTTTGGGCTTTTGTGCTGAGGGCTAGTGCGCTGAGGCACAGTGTGGCGAGCAGGCGGAGGGTGTGGTGCATAGCGATTCCTTAGAAGGTGAGAAGAGTGCGTGGCGTCAGGTTGGGTTTAGGGGTATGGAGGGATCTGAAATTCACGACACCGTTAGGCGCTGGCTCTTGTACTGTGCCCGCCCTGGCACTTGGTGTGCACAGCTCCGCGGCTGTCCCCCGCCCTTCGGGCTCCTCCTTTATGCCGCTGCGCTGTGCACACCAAGCGCCAGAGCTGCGTACTGGAATGGTTTGGGACTGTGGCGGCGATTCGCCAACTACTTCGCAAGATCAGGTCGGTGGTGCGCTCAGCGTAGCGGCATAAAGGAGGAGGCAGCGGCCCTAGGCCGCAACGGGGGACAGCCGCGGAGCTGAGCGCACCGCCGACCTGATCCCGCGAAGCAGAACCCAGTAGCAAGATGAACGAAGCAACGTTGGCCATCAATTTCGAAAACTAAGTTACGCTTTCCAAAAACCCACGCAAGATGCGGTTGAACTCTGCCGGTTGCTCGATGTTGGACAGATGCGCGGCGTTGTCGATGACTTCCATGCGCGAGCCGTCGATCATGCGGTGCAATACGGTCGATTGCTCGACCGTACACGCAGGGTCTTGCTTGCCAACGAGCACCAGCGTGGGCGCTTTGATTTTCAGCAGCATGGTGGTTTGCGCCATATCGCGCACCGCGCTGGCGCAGCCCAGATAGCCTTCTACGGGCGTGGCCAAAATCATCGCGCGCACAGCGGCAATTTTGTCGGGTGCTTTGGCAGGAAAGCCTTCCACAAACCAGCGCTTGATGGTGCCGTCCACCAAGCCCGCAATGCCCTGCGCACGCGCGGTGGCAAAGCGTTCTTCCCACAGCGAGCGCGGTGGCATTTCGCTAGCAGTGTCGCACAGGCCCAGCGACAGCACGCGCTCGGGGTGGTGTGCGCCCACGTACTGGCAAATCATGCCTCCCATCGACAGACCGACCAAATGCGCTTGCTGGATTTTCAATGCATCCAGCAAGCCCACCAGGTCTTGCGCCAACAGCGCAATGCTGTAGGGCGCGGGCGTCACCTGCGACTGACCATGGCCGCGTGTGTCGTAGCGCAGCACGCGGTACTTGTTGGTAAGGATAGGCAGCGTGTCGTCCCACATGGCGTGGCTGGACATCAAACTGTTGCTGAGGACGACGACCGGCGCGCTGTCTGGGCCGTCGAAACGGTAGGCGATGGATATGCCGTTGGCTTGGATATGTTGGATCATGTAGTCTGTAATGGGGTGGGGTTTAGGTAACGCAAAAAACGCAAAAAATGAAATGTACTTAGACTGGTTTTTTAGCGTGTTTTGCGATAAATATCTTCAAACTCTCAAGGATCAACTTTGATGCCCGCATCCTTGATGAGCTTTTCAAACTTGCTGGCCTCTGCACGCACATAGGCCGCAAACTCTGCAGGCGTGTTCTTCGGCACGGCCAGGTTGTCGGCTTCAAAGCGGGCGCGGATGTCGGGTGCGGCCAAGAGGGTGTTGACCTCGCGGTTCAGGGTTTGGATGACGGTTGCGGGGGTTTCTGCGGGTGCAAACAGGCCGCCCCACAGCGTGTAGCTAAAGCCCGGTACAGCGGCTTCGGCCACGGTGGGTACCAGTGGCAGAGAGCTCATACGCTGCGTGGTAGTAACGGCCAAGGCTTTGAGCTTGCCTCCTTTGATCTGCGGCAGCGCGGCAGACGCGCTGCTGATGAAGAGTTGCAAGCGGTTACCCATCAAGTCGGCAAACAAGGGCCCTACGGCTTTGTAGGGGATATGCACCATGTTGAACTTGGCACCCAAGATCAAGGCCTCGGCTGCCAAGTGCCCAGGCGTGCCCGCACCGACCGAGCCATAGCTGAACGTGCCCGGCTTGGCCTGCGCTTGTTGGATAAATTCTTGCAGCGTGTTGTAGGGTGCTTCTTGCGGAGCCATCAGCACCAAGGGCGCGTTGCCTATGAGTACCACGGGCACCAGGTCTTTCATTGCGTCGTAGCCCAGGTCTTTCATCAGGGCGCGGTTCACCGCAATCTCGCCCGTCTGCCCTAGCAACAGCGTATAGCCATCGCCCTTGGCTTTGGCGGCAAAGCGCGTGCCCACCGTGCCCGATACGCCGGGTTTGTTGTCTACCAGCACCGACTGTTTCAGCACCGTCGTCAAACGCTCACCCACCAAGCGGGCAAAGGTGTCGCCTTGCCCGCCGGGGCCATAGGCCACTACGATGGAGATGGGCTTGGTGGGGTAGTCGCCCTCCGCCGAGTGCGCCAACGGCGCTATCGTTAACAGAGCTACTTGCGCACATCCTATAAGGGCCAGTCGGCGAAAATACTTGAAGGAATGTAGCATGGTGTGAGGGTGCAAAAAAACGGATGCATTAAATGGCTTTGACCATCACTTTGCGAAACTTCACCACGCCGCCTGCAGCCTGCAAAGCAATCGGGCCGTTGGCAAACTTGCTGTCGGTCAGTTGCACGGTGGGCTTGCCGTTGAGCAGCACGGTGAACTGCGAACCCTTGGCGGTAATCTCATAGGTGTTCCAGCGGCCACCGGCTTTGGGCATGTTGGCGATCTTGGCGAAGTTGACGATAGCGCCGGTGCCGTAGCTCGGGTCAGGACGGGTATCAAAAATATTCACTTCATACGAGTTGTCGGCAGTGATCACTTTAGGGTCAGAGCAGCGGATGAAGATGCCGCTGTTAGCCACCTCATCTACCCAGAATTCTGCGTACATCTGAAAGTCTTTGTACGAGGCCTTGGAGACCAAAAAGCCCGCGCCCAACTCGGCCTGCGCATTGCCCTCGGACAAACGCCAGTTGGCATTGCCAAGGCCTGTCCAGCTGTTGAGGTTGCTGCCGTCTAGCAGAGTCACCCAGCCCGGGCCTGAGGGCGCGGAGCTGCTGGGCATATTGGCGCAGCCAAACAGGCTGAATACGGATACCAACAGTGTGGCGAAAATCATGGACAAACGTTTCATGGCGATGCTCCTGGGAATTTATCAAGCGATAACCGAAATGGTTGCCTCCATGCTACTCCCGATGGCCCGAACGTCTGCTAGGTAATTCCCTCAGGTCAACGCCCAGTGACATCTGCCGCAGCTCATTCCACCTTGATATTGTTGTCTTGCGCGATTTGTTTCCACAGAGGGATTTCACTGGCGACAAACTTGGCAAACTCGTCTGGCGTGTTGGTCACGGGGATGACCGACATGCTGCTGATGCGTTTGTTCACATCGGGCATGGCCACGATCTTGACGATCTCGCTGTTCAGGCGGTTGATGATGTCAGCTGGCGTACCCGCAGGTGCCAGCAGGCCGATCCAGAGCGACACCTTCAGGTCAATGCCCAGCTCGGTCAAGGTAGGCACGTTGGGGTAGTCCTTCAGGCGTTCTGCCGTAGTGACGGCCAGCGCTTTGACTTTGCCCGATTGCAAGCCGATGGAGGCGGGGCCTGCATCGGCCAGTGCCATGGTGACATCGCCCGACATGATGGCGTTGACGGATTCTGTGGCGCTCTTGTAGGGGATGTGGGTAAATTTGCTACCCGTCTTGCGGTTAAACAGCTCGCTGATCAACTGGAACGATGCCGAGCTGGCGCTGTAGTTGGATTTGTCGGGGTTTTGTTTGGAGGCGTTGACCAGCTCTTGCACCGACTTGGCGGGGTTATTGGCATTCACCAGCAAAATCAGAGGTGCGTTGCCCACAAAAGAAATCGGCGTGAGGTCTTGCGGGCCATAGGGCAGCTTGGCATACAGCGCATGGTTAAAGACGATGGGGCCGGGCGCGCCCATCATCAAGGTGTGGCCATCGGGCTTGGCCTTGGCCACATAGGATGCGCCAATGATAGCCCCCGCACCGGGGCGGTTTTCTACCAACACCGTTTGCCCCAGCGCTTTGCTGAGGGGCTCGGCCACGATACGGGCCAGGGTGTCGACACCGCCGCCTGCCGCGTAGCCCACCACGATGGTGACGGGTTTACTGGGGTAGCTCTGCGCCTGGGCCAGCAGTGTAAATGTAGAAGCTGTGCAAGCGACAGCAGCGATAAGAAGTTTGATAGGTCGGTACATAAGGGAGGGTCTTCCTGAAGAATAAAAATTTACTGCAAACCAATTTGCACATTCAGCACCGCAGCGCGGCCCGCGTCCACGGCTTGCAGGCAGCGGGCGATGGCAGCGGGCACGTCGCTCGGCTCGCTCACGCATTCGCCATAGGCACCAAAGGCCTGGGCCACTTGCTCAAAATGCCGCTCCTGGCCTTGCAGCCGCGCCTGGAATTCATTGGCCTGCGCGGCAGCGCCATCGGGGTAGACACGCAGCACGGCTTCTTTCACCGCCTGCCAGCCGCCGTTGTCTAGCACCACGGTAAAGATGGGCAATGCGTAGCGCTGCGCTGTGGCGTACACCGAGGTGGGGGTAGAGAAATGAAAGCCGCCATCGCCGACGATTTGCAGCACGCGCACCGACGGGTTGGCCAGCTTGGCACCCAGGGCCATACCGCCGCTGTAGCCCAGGCCACCGCCTGCGCCGCAGAGCAAGGTCAAGGGAAGGGTACGCGGGATTTGATTCAACACCGCTGGAGAGTTGCGGATGGCTTCGTTGATGATGATGTCTTGCGGTGCAATGGCAGCGCCTAGCTGCGCGCACAGGTAGGCGGGCGAGATGGCACCGGGCTTGCCGGGGTTTTCAGCAGCCTTGGTCGCGCCTGCGATGCGCACTTGGTTAGCACCGGCCCAGCTTGCAATGCGCTGCGCCACTTTCTGGTGGAAGGCTACATCCGCCTGCGCACGCACCAGCGCGGCCACCTGGCGCAGCACCGCGCTACAGTCGGCCTGCACCCGCATATCGGTGGCAAAGCCCCACATGGGGAAGTCTTTTTTGATCGTGTCGACATCAATATGCGTCCAGCGGGTGGCGGGGTTGTCTTGCGTGAACTTGGGCAGCCAGGGCACGTCCACATCCAGCAGCAAACCCATATCTGCCTGCGCCATGCCAGCGCTGGCATCAAAGCCGCCAAAGCAGGGCGAGCTGCGTGAGATGCACATGTAGCTGGGACTGAACTCAAACACCCGAATGCCGCACAGCAAGGCCAGGTCTTCCAGCGCAGCCACGGCATCGGCCTTGCGGCCCAGATAGGCGCTGATGGCTATCGGTGCCTCAGCTTGCATCAGTTGGTTGGCGATGGCTTGCGCGCGCGCCGGGTCTATGCCGCCCGCCTGCACTGCGCCATAGCGCTCGTGGCTGAACGTGCGCACTTGGTCGGCTGCCACGCTTTCAGCCAGCACCTCGCGCGGCAGGGTGAGGTACACCGGGCCTGGTGGGTCGCTTTGCATCATCGAGTGGCCACGGCGCAAAACTTCTTTGGCTATCACGCCGCTGGGCAGAGAGTATTCCCACTTCACATAGGGGCGCACCAGGCTGGCCATATCGAACGGGTCTTGCACAAAGTGCACATAGTTGTCGCGCGACCCGGGTAGCTCGCCGCGCAGGGTAAACGGGGCTTTGCCCGCAATCAGCATCACCGGCAAGCGGCCGCGAAACATGTTGTGCATGCCCATCGCCGAGTTGGCCGTGCCTGCGTCTACATGCACCATCACCGCCTGGCCACGCCCCGTCACTGCGGCGTAGCCCGCTGCCATATGCATAGCCACGTTTTCGTGCGGGCACAGCAGCATCTCGGGGTGCGGGCGGCCTTCCAGGTCCCAGCGGGCCAGCTCTTCGATCAAGGACACATGGTCGGTGCCCAGGTTAGAGAACACGTAGCTAATGCCCAGATCGGCTAAACCCTCCAGAAAATAATGGGCGCTGCTGTGGCTGGTGGGGCTGCTCATGCATTCGTC
>JANMTF010000087.1:0-9969 GCA_031390175.1 Polaromonas sp. | reverse complement strand
GCCTACCACGGCTGGCGGTTTGACGGCGTGGGGCAGTGCACGCTGGTGCCTGCGCTGCCAGAGTTTGCCCCGCCTGCGGGCCACTGCGTGAAGACCTTTGCGGCGCGTGAGGCCTATGGGCTGGTGTGGGTGCAGCTGGATGCAGCGCGCACCGCGCTGCCGCTGATGGGTGCAGCGCAAGATGAGCACCTGCGCGCGGACGAGCGCTTGCGCACAGTGCAGTGTGGCCCGTATGACGTAGCCACCAGTGCACCGCGTGTGGTGGAGAATTTCTTGGACATGGCGCACTTTGGTTTTGTGCACGAAGGCTATTTGGGCGCACGCGATGCCGTGGCCATGGCCGACTACGCCATCGAGCGCACGCTGCACGGCATCAAAGCCACAGGCTGCCGCGCCTGGCAGCCCAAGAGCCATGCGCACGCCAAGCGCGGGGCCGAGGTGTCGTATACCTATGAGGTGATATCGCCTTACTGCGCGGTGCTCACTAAGGTGCCTGAGCTTGCGGGCAATAGTGCCGGAAGCACAGAGATCGACGGCAAGGCCGTGGAGTGGCGCGAGTCGATTGCGCTGTGGGTCTGCCCCATCACCCCCGAGACCAGCCGCGTGTGGTTCAGCTACGCGGTGGCCGACCATGAAAGCCCTGACGCGGTGCTGCAAGAATTTCAAAACACCATCTTCGCGCAAGACAAACCGATTCTTGAATCGCAAAGCCCCGCCTGCTTGCCACTGGACTTGCGCTCTGAGCGGCACACCGTGGCCGACAAAGCCTCCAACGCCTACCGCCGCTATTTGCAAGACAGTGGCATTACTTTTGGAGTGTGCTGACATGCTGACCGTGAAACCCATCGCGCCAGAGCGCCTGCCCCAGCTGCTGCGTCGCATGCCCAAGGCTGAGCTGCATATCCATATCGAAGGCTCGCTGGAACCCGAGTTGATTTTTGCTTTGGCGCAGCGCAATGCGATCAAAATTCCCTACGCTAGCGTGGAAGACTTGCGCAAAGCCTACGCGTTTACCAACCTGCAAAGCTTCCTGGACATTTACTATGCCGGTGCCTCGGTACTCATCACCGAGCAAGGCTTCTACGATATGGCGCAGGCCTACCTTGCGCGAGCAGCTATGGATAACGTAGTGCACGCCGAGATATTTTTTGATCCCCAAACCCACACAGCGCGTGGCGTGGCGATGCAAACGGTGATCAACGGTCTGCACCGCGCCTGTGTGGATGCCAAGGCCCAACTGGGTGTAGACGCAGCGCTTATCCTGTGTTTTTTGCGCCATTTGAGTGAGCAAGAAGCGTTTGAAACGCTGGAGCAGGCGCTGCCCTACCGCGATAAATTCATTGGTATTGGCCTGGACAGCGGCGAAGTGGGCAACCCGCCCGAGAAGTTTGCCAAAGTGTTCCAGCGCTGCAAAGCGCTCGGCTTTCATTTGGTAGCCCACGCAGGCGAAGAGGGCCCGCCCGCCTACGTGTGGGCCGCGCTGGACGTGCTGCAGGTAGAGCGCATCGACCACGGCGTGCAGTCCAGCAAAGATGCACTCTTGATGCAGCGCCTGGCCAAAGATCGCACGCCACTCACCGTGTGCCCCTTAAGCAACCTCAAGCTGTGCGTAGTGCCCAGCCTGGCGCAGCACAACCTGGGTGCACTGCTGGAGGCCGGCCTGTGCGCCATGGTCAACTCGGACGACCCAGCGTATTTTGGCGGCTACATGAACGACAACTTTACCCAAACCTTTACCGCCACGGGCCTGACCGCGCAGCAAGCTTACCAACTGGTCTGCAACAGCTTTGAGGCCAGCTTTATCGGCGCAGAGCAAAAACGCAAGTACCTGGACAGGGTGAGTGAGGTGTTTGAGACGTTCTATTGAGCATCTCAAACACTATCAACTTGGTAGCTGCTCCCGCAATATTTCATGGGGCTACAGCTTGGTTAGCCATAAATTCTATGGCGTTCAAACGGCTTGAGCAGGCCAATGTCTTTATAGGGCGGTGGTGCACTCAGCGTAGCGGCATAAAGGAGCAGGCAGCGGCCCTAGGCCGCAGTGGTGGCAACCGCGGAGCTGAGTGCGCCGCCGGCCTGATCCTGCCCATAAGCATGGCGATAAGTGCGAAGCATAAGGTGGCGTGTCAAGGTCTATCGCAAGGGAATAAATACCTCAGCAGCACGCTTGGCAGGCAAGCCCATATCGATAGCCAGCTGTGCGATAGAGGCCATCGTCTCGCCCGACACGCCAGCCGGGTGCTGGTAAATCTCCATCCACGTCTCCACGTGCTCGGCAGAAGGCTCGGGGCGTTGCAGCAGAGTGGCTACCAAGCCCGGCCAAGTTTGGCGCACGCGCTCTTGAAAACTCTCTACCTTGGGGCGCAGCGCCGCATGCTCGGTCACAGGCACTTTGTAATACACGTAGAGCGTTTTCATGGTGTCGATGATTGAGGTTTTTCAAATTGGACGTGCCCGGACGCAGAAGTCGCAAAAAAAAGCAAAGGACGCAAACGTAATTCAGAAGAAAAATGTAAATCTTCTTTGGTTTTCTTTTGCGCCCTTTGCGTCATCTTTGCGTCCTCTGCGTCCGGAAGTTTTTCTTTGGTTTGATTTATTGCGCAGCCGCTTTACCCATACCAGGCCAGCGGGCCACCAGATTGGTGTCAATGTCAAACAAGTCCAGACACCGCCCCACACTGTGGTTCACCATCTCGTCCAGGCTTTGCGGCTTGGCATAAAACGCAGGCACGGGCGGCATGAGGATGGCACCGTTTTCTACCGCCTGCGTCATAGCGCGCAGGTGGCCTGCGTGCAGGGGCGTTTCGCGCACCATCAGCACCAGGCGGCGGCGCTCTTTCAGCACCACGTCCGCCGCGCGGCTGAGCAGGCTGGTGGTCATGCCGTAGGCGATCTCGGACAGCGAGCGGATAGAGCAGGGCGCTACCACCATGCCCATGGTTTTAAACGAGCCCGACGAGATGGTGGCACCAATATTCTTGGCGTTATGCACCACACTGGCCATGCTTTCGACGTCTTTGATGCTCAGGTCCATCTCGGCACCCAAGGTAATGCGTGCAGAGTCGCTCATCACCAAATGCGTCTCAATTCCCGTGCCCTGCAAGGACTGCAAAATACGCACGCCGTAGACGATGCCGGACGCGCCGCTGATGCCGACGATGAGGCGCTTGGGTGGCTGGGTACTCTGCGTTGTGCTCATATTGGATTCCAGTTCATTCCGGCCGAAACTTGCTCTCAGCCTTCACATCATTGCGCTGCTGCGCGTGACTGATGCGGCCGTTCGCCAAATACTGCCCCGTAGCAGCACGCTTGGCCGCTGCATCCCACTGCGGCAACCAGTCACCCAGCGAATAGCCAAACCACGGCGCTTGGGGCCGCAGCTTGGGTAACCCCAGCTCTTCCCAAATGGCTTTGGAGCGCTCCATGTACTCCTTGGTGGGCAGGGCCAGGGGCGGCATGTCGCCCTTCATGGTGGCATCCATCAGCAGGGTGGAGTCTTCTTCGCCGTCGTTCTCGCGCTTGGGGCCGTGGCCTTGGCCGCGATGGTCTAGCGTGCGCACGTCGGCCACGGGGTTCATGCGGTAGGCCATGGCCCAAAACAGCGCGTCGGCGTTGTCGGGGTCAATGTCTTCATTCACGGCCAGGCAAATCTTGCCGCAGTCGCCTTTAAAAAAGGCCGCGCCATACAGCGCACGCCAAATTTCGGTCTTGGGCGTGCCCTTTTCAAAGGTAATCACCGTCACCCGCAGCAGGCCGGTCAAAGGCTCGTGCAATGACACGCGCTTTACTCCGCGTATGCCCAGCGTGGTCTTCAGGTGCGCAAAAAACAGCGGCTCGTACGCCACGCGTTTGATCACGCTCGACTCACTGGGTGCCACCTGACTCAGGTAAGACGGGATGACCGGCAGCAGGCGGTGCGTGATGGCGGTGATGGTCATCGGCAGGTTAAATTCTTCCAGCGCCACATGGCCGTGCGACTCGCCAAACGGCGCCTCGGGCTCTAAAAACTCCAGGTCTATCTGGCCCTCAATCACAATCTCGGCCTGCGCGGGCACGCGCAGCGGCACGCTGCGCGCCATGGCTACCTCAATCGGCACGCCTGCCAGGCCACCGGCCACGTCAAACTCGTCCATACCAATCGGCAACTTTTGCGGGCCCATAAAGGCCACCAGCGGCGGGCAGCCCAGCACGATGGCGCAGGGCATGGTTTTGTGGCCAGCGGCCTTCCAGGCCTGGTAGTGCAGGTAGCCGCCCGCGCCGCCCACGCGGGTGGCCATGCGCACCACCAAGCGGTCAGGCGCCTTCAGGGCGCAGCGGTAGGTGCCCATGTTTTGCACGCCGGTGGCGGGGTCTACGGTAATCACATTGGTGGCCGTGAGGGTGGGCGCGCTGTCAAAGCCGGGGGTAGAAATGGGGATGGGCAGCATGTCCAGCCCGTTGCCTTCGCCCTGCAAGGCGGCGCCTTCGTGGATGACTTCTTGGCACACGGGCTTGTCCACCAAGCGCGGTGCAATCGGGTTGGCCAGGGCTTTGTCCCACTTGGCCTGAATCTGCTCTACCGAGCAGCCCATGCCGACGCTGTAAATCTCGCGGTTAGCCGCCAGCGCGCCCACCACCACGGGCATGCTGTATTTGCGGCCCTGGGCGTTGACGATGTTGGTAAACAAAAACGCCTTGCGCTCGGCCTCGTCCATCCCGCCCACAAACTGCCAGCGCACCAGCGGGTGCAGCTCAGAATCTTTGTCAATCAGGCGGTCTATCACTTGCAGCAGGCCGCGCTGTTTTAGGCTGTCCAAATGGTCGTGCAGATCGGGGTAGCCGCTGGTGTTTTTGCTCATGGTCTCGGGGTGTTTTTGGGGCTGTAAATTAGCCTTGATGATGCACGTTTTTGCAGAGAAAACCATTAGACATTACGTGAGTAAAGCTCATGCTGTGGGTTCTGCGTACCCTTCTTTGAAGCTCCTGCGTATCTTGACCGTGTCCCCTTTGTACTGGCACGCGCACTGCTGCGGCGCAATGCCCACGCCACCCGAGCACCGGCCCGCTTCGCGGGAAGCATCTGCGGTACTCGAAATTTGGGGAAACGTCGAAACTCGCTTCGCTCAGACAGCCGCCGCTTCTGATCCCAAATTTCTCCGTTCCTCGAGCCCGGCGCTCTAATTGGGTGGCGCAGGCATTGCGCCGCAGCAGCGCGCTTTGGGTGTTCGGAGGTTGAATCTGTACGCTACGATTTTCGTAGCTTCTACCGCAATAATTTGTTGGGCCAGAACCATATTTTTCCCAAAAAATTTACAGTGTGAACTAACGAAACTAGACGACCATTTAGCCTATAGTTTAAAAATATCGCGCACTGTTAGACCAAAATTTCGCTCAAAGAGCATAGATTTTTTAGCCTCTTAGGCTAAAGTACAAGTTGCAAGTGAACCCACACAGGATAATAAAAATGCCAGTACGAAGTGTCTACTTAGGCCATATTGATATCGGGCCTGATGCCAAACTTGAGCTGAGGTCACAACACGCGGATGCTACAGACGATGAAGTTCTTCTCTATCTGTTTCGCTACGGCCTCGTAGCAGACCAAGTACTAATGCAAGGCTCAGCTCCTCTCAAGAGTCATAAAGTGCTTCTAAGTTATCTACGACTTCTTGAGGCGTTTAAGCGGAACGAAAATCATGAAGCAATTCCAGTGTTTGCATTTGTCCTGAGCGACGAGGCGGAGGGATACACTGAATACATTCTTGATCGATTACACATACTTCGCGGCACTGGGAATGCAAACGCAGAAAATGCTGCGTACCAAATGAACAATGCCATCGATGCCGCGAAGCAACTTGATGCCCAACTATCCATGGTAAATGTACCGCGGAGAAAACGCTCGGTCTCCAAAGCTTTCCGTAACGGCCAGCTTGCTCTGCTTAGATCAAACGATCCAAAGAACTCTGGTATTTCCCTGGAGACTTCTGAGCGCGCAATTGAGAAGGTCAACGATAGCGAGCAAATACAAACATTCAAACTTATCTCAAGTCTAAACTTGAAGGAGGCCGACCAAGCACGAGCTTTGTATCAGGCAACACGGAACCGATATCGTCAAGCCAATGCGCTTGGTATAGGTGCGATGAGCAGTGACGACTCGCCAGTATGGGCGCCTTCACATATCACACGTTTTCTAGATGCAATCGGGCTTCAACCATGGATTTCGGATATCAGACATCTCACCGCTGAACTGCTTTTCAAGATCCGTCGAATTGAGAGTTACCGGGCGCTTCGAGAGGAGTACTTTAACGCACAGTCCGATGCTGATCTTGTCGAGTTGACGACGATGCTCAGGAACCTTCGCTTGAACGGCAAAGTACTAAGCACCGTCCGACAGTCCCCTGGCGCACTCGCTGCACTAGTTTTCGAGGGGCTAAATGAACTAAAGATTGGTTATAAATCGCTGAACAAAGCTGGAGAACTCATAACCAAGACAGTGTTTTCAGACCTTGCTGACGAGCATTTTGCTAAGCGATGCTATCGCCTTCACAGCTTAGTAGAGCAACTGGAACGCGAGACCAGCGGGTTAATGCCTCGTTCAATCTGAACTCGTAATCGCAGACATGTCCTACGTGGAGATCGTCTAATCCTCGCGATGCCAACCCCGAAATTTTTCAAGACCGCCCAAGCCTTTGCCCGTTGGCTCCAAACCAACGCAGCCATCGCAGACGAACTACTGGTAGGTTTCTACAAAGTCGATTCGGGTCACCCGAGCATGACGTGGCCGCAGGCGGTGGATGAGGCGCTGTGCTTTGGGTGGATTGATGGGGTGCGCAGGCGTTTGGACGATGTGTCGTATTCGGTGCGGTTCACGCCAAGGCGGCGCGGGTCTGTCTGGAGTGCGGTCAACATCGCCAAGTACCAAGCTTTGCAGGCGCAGGGCCGCATCATGCCCGCAGGCGCGCAGGCGTTTGCGCAGCGCACCGATGGCAAAACCGCTATCTACGCCTACGAGCAGGCGCACACCGCCGAGATGTCCGCGCATGAGCAGGCGGCGTTTGGGCGGGACGCAGCGGCGTGGGCGTACTTTGAGGCATGTCCTGCGGGCTACAAAAAGGTGATGCTCCACTGGGTGACGACGGCCAAGAAGCCTGAGACGCGGGTGGCACGGCTGGCTAAGCTGGTGGAGGCGAGTCGGGCGGGTGTTCGGCTGCGTTAGGCAAAAATTGCCTTTGCAATTGCTATTATTTGCGTAGTTGCTCCCGCAATATTTTAAAGGGCTACCGGCTGATGGACTCCTTAAAAGCGGCTCCCACATAGGCAAATTTGAGGTTTTCGGCCGATTGCCAGTCCGTCACAGGCTTTGAAACACTCCCAAACAGCGATTTTGACCAGTTTTTTGATGTATATGAGCCCGTAGCCCTCTAGAGTATTGCGGGAGCAGCTCCGTAATGAATAGCGTGTATTTTCTGTTGAAACGCCGATTTTGTGGGGCAAAGGGGGGACACCTAACTGTACAAGCTTGCGGTTGCTGCTCTGGACGCGCCTCCGCTTGCCTACAAACATCGCGATTTTATGCATGCGCAGCTAAAATTACGTGCATTGCAAATGCGTGCACCCCATCCAGGTTCTGCAATTACCGAGGAGTTAACCATGTCCACACTCACCATCCGCCTGCCCGATGCCAAACATGAGCGCCTGAAAGACTTGGCGCGCAGCAAGCGCGTGAGCGTGAACAAGCTGTTTGAGGAGTGGGCCACCATCGCGCTGGTGCAGCAAGAGGCGCTGGCCAGCTACGAGCTGAGCAAGTCGCGTGGCGACCGTGCGCGGGGGCTGGAACTGCTGGATAAGTTGGACGCGCATTTTCAAAACGCCGCTTGATTGCATGATCAAAGCGTGATCCTCGTTGAGTCTGCAAAAGAAGAAACCGTTAAATGCACGATTTCCAGCAGGCTCCCACAGTCGCGGCAACATCTCAAAACGGCAATCCTGACCAGTTTTTCAGATGCCAATCGGCCTGTAGCCCTTTAGAATATAGCGGTAGCAGCTACGCAATAGATAGCGTGTGTCTGCTCTGGCAGTGGAACGCCCACCACGCCGGCCTGATCCCGTACAAGACAGGAGTAAGTGCACCGCCGGCCTAATCGCCTACAAAAGTCAGCGCACCAAGCTGGTGGAAGCGTGCAGAGCGGGCGTTCGGCTGCGGTAAGCGGCGCAAAACCGTCTGCTTCAGCATGGTGTATGAATGAACGGGAAGATGTTCGCTATAAAAATACTAGCTGCTCCCGCGATATTCTATTGGTCTGCAGCCTGATTAGCCCTTACTTTTTGACCTTTTAAGCGGATAAAAGGTGTGCGTCACTTCTTACGCGACGCCCTCGCTGCCGTGGTCTTCTTTCCAGCGCCGGTTTTGGTAGTTTTAGTATTTGGTTTAGCTGCATCCTGCGGATGTACAAACCCAATCGGTCGCTTCGGTGTTGGCAGCGGTGTCATCAGTTCACGTAGCGTCTCAAACACCTCGTGCAGTTGCGTTTTGGTATTGCGGCTCAAGGTCTCATGGGACATCGCCAGCGATTCCGTTTTATCCTGTAGCTCGGTGAGTTGCTTGGCCAAGTCCTGCTGCGTGCTGGCCAGTGTGCGCACTTTGACAAAGGTGCGCATGATCTCGATATTGATCACCACGGCGCGCTCACTGTTCAGCACGGTGGACAACATGGCCACGCCTTGTTCGGTAAACGCGTAAGGCTCATAGCGGCGACTGCCATAGCCAGTGCCATAACTTGAGATCACAAACTGTGACCTCAAGTTGGCAAACTCATCTGCTGATAGTTGAAACATGAAATCTGCCGGAAACCGCACTGCATTACGTTTGATGGCTTGGATCAGCACCCGAGTTTCTACCCCGTACAACTCGGCCAGGTCTGCATCCAGCATCACCCGCTGCTCCCGTAGCGCCAAGATGCGGCTGGCGATGTGTGGTTGCAGGGCGGGCACGGCACTCATGCTGGTGCCACGCTGGTCAATATGGCATCTAGCAAGACCAACTGTTTGCGCAGTAACTGAATGCGATGATTGACCTGCTGGGTGTGTAAAAACGTTTGCGCCTGCATATGTTTGCGCAGCGCACCGACGGCAAAACCGCCATCTACGCCTACGAGCAGGCGCACACCGCCGAGCTGTCCGCGCAGGAGCTGGCGGCGTTTGGGCGGGATGCGGCGGCGTGGGCGTACTTCGCAGCCTGCTCTGCGGGGTACTGAAAGGTAATGCTGCACTGGGTGACCACTGCCCAGAAGCCTGTGACGCGGGTGCTGCGGTTGGCCAAGCTGATGGAGGCATGTAGAGCGGGTAAGCGGTTGCAGTAAGTTGAACAAAGTGCGCTGCTGCGGCGCTGTATTGGCTTTTGCGGAAGTGTATTTGCTATGAATAAACTAGCTGCTACCGCATTATTTCAGAGGGCTTGAGGCCAATGCGGGCCTAAAATTTCAGTTCATACCAAAAATTGCATACTTTGATTGCGATGCCCACTCTGAAGCCTCTTGATTTCATTGGCGGCAGCCAAGCAGAGAGTAAGTTATGAAAACTACCGACCCTCGCTTTAACGATACCCGCCTCACCAACAGCAGCGGCAACGTATTTGTAGACCTGGGCTTTGACACCGCCGAGGCCAGTGTGATGGCGCTGCGGGTGGAGCTGATGGTGCACCTGCGTGAGCAATTGCAAAAACAAGGCCTGACGCAAGCGCAGGCGGCCAAACAGCTGGGCGTCACCCAGCCGCGCGTGGCGGCATTGCTCAAAGGTGTGTGGAAGGATTTCAGCGTAGACATGCTGCTCACACTGGCATCCCGCTTGGGCATGCAGCCGCGCTTGTCGCTGGCTGTGTAATTGGATTACCTACCATCGGCGCGACTTTATGCGTCCATAGCTAAAATTTCCTGCATACCGAGGTCTTAACCATGGCTACACTCACCATCCGCCTGCGCGATGTTAAACACAAGC
>JANMTF010000055.1:0-9755 GCA_031390175.1 Polaromonas sp. | reverse complement strand
GCAGCGTTTCAGACCCGCTGCGGGGTGGGCCTGCGCGCGTCGCAGGCTCAAAACCGATTGGCGAGCAGCAGCTTCATCGCCTTGTTCATTGCGTCGGCTGCAACCGTTCAAACGGCAGAGATCAGTGGCTTTTGAGTGCCCTAAATCGGTGCCATACTTGGTCTCATGCGATTGAATTTGCTATCCGTCCCGATTCAGCGTGAGATGGTTATCCGTCGATTGAATTTCCTATCCGTACCCGGTAAACCAGGATGACAGCGCAAAATACTTGGCCGACAGGCCCACGGCAAACGGGTACTCCATCCCAGACGCCTACATGCGGAACACGTCTTTCACTTCGCCGCTTTTCACATTCAGCTCGCGGAAGGCAAACAAGTCGGCTACCCACAGCGTGTCGCCATCCAGCTTGATACCACCTGGCACGGCGAGTTTGCCGCCTGTGAGCAGGCGGGTAGCGCCGGTCTTGGTATTTACTACCCACAAATTGCATTTGCCATCCAGGTTGGCTGCTGCGGGGGTTTTGAACTCGCTGTTGATCACCGTGACAGCGCCATTGGCCGGATCCATCTTGGCGACCGAGCTTTAAACCACAGCGGTCCATAAATCATGCCATCCGGTCCCAGCTCAAAACCGTTGAAGCCGCCCATGTCTTTGGCAATCAAGCGCGGTGGTTTGACCCCCGCCACATCAATCTCATGCATCGCATCGCCCAAGAACACTTGGGACGCATCTTTCAATTGGGTGAAAAGTTAGCGTAGTCGATTTCCTTACCCTCTGGCTAGAGTGCTTCCGAGTAGTCGGGTTGGTTCATAAGGTAGCTTGGTCTGGGTAAAAAGTATGTAAGTGCCTGCCATAATCTGCACCCATGGAACTCATCACTTACCTTCTCGACCTCATCTTGCATATTGACAAACATTTGCAATCCTTCGTTGTTCAATACGGCATGTGGGTTTACGTGCTGCTGTTTGTCATTGTATTTACCGAAACCGGCGTAGTGTTCATGCCATTTTTGCCCGGAGACTCGTTGCTGTTCATCACCGGCGCGCTGTGCGGCGCGGGGCTGATGAGCTTGCCCTTGGCTATCGGTGTGCTGCTGGCGGCGGCTATTTTGGGCGATCAGTGCAACTACACCATTGGCAGGCACTTTGGGCCCAAAGTATTCCAATGGGAAGACTCGCGTTTTTTTAATAAAAATGCGTTCGACAAAGCCCACCAGTTTTATGAAAAGCACGGCGGCATCACCATTATTTTGGCCCGCTTTATGCCGTTTATCCGCACCTTTGTGCCTTTTGTGGCGGGCGTGGCGGAAATGACGCGGAGCAAATTCACCATGTACAACGTGGTCGGCGGTGTGATCTGGGTGGTGGGGCTGTGCTTGGCGGGTTACCTCTTTGGTAATTTGCCTTGGGTGCAGGCCAATTTGTCCAAAATCATTTGGGCTTTGATATTGGTGCCCGGCCTGGTGGCCTTGTTTGGAGCGTGGAAGGCGAGCCGTGCTGATTCGGGCCAGCAAGCGTAGGAAAAAGATGCTCACGAAGACGGGGGGGACGGCTGTGGCCTGGTGCATACGGCAGCGTTGTTATTTGGCAGCTTGGATCTTTTGTACTAGTTCAGTAGTTTGAAGACGCTATAAAATAAATAGTTAATCTTGTAAACACCCAATCAGATGCAACCGACGCAGCCCGTCATCGACCCTTTGCAGCCTGCGCAAGAACGCCAGTCGAATCCGCAGTTTGGTTTTGACGCTACGCAGCCAGCCGGGTTTGAGGCTGCCAATACCACCGGTTTTGAAGCTACGCGCCCGCTGGACTGGGAGCAGCAAGCCCTGACCCCCGACTACGATGAAGTGATAGCTGCCATGGCGACGGGCGAGGTAGTGGCCGAGCCCGACTACAGCAACCGCAAACGGGTGCTGGTAGTAGACGACGACTTGTCTGCGCGCCTGTATTTGCGAGCCAAACTGGCACTACTGGAGGGTATCGATGTGTATGAGGCCGCAAGCGGCGACGAGGCGGTGCAGATCAGCCAGTCCACCCCTTTTGACGGTGTGCTGCTGGATGTGAATATGGCGGGCAACATCGACGGCTACGCAGCGTGCCGCACTATCAAGCAGCTCTGCCGCAAGTTGGGCGTCAAGCCCCCCAAAATTTACATCGTGACCAGCCGCAGCGGCGTGCTGGAGCGCATGCGCGCCACCTTGGCGGGCGCCGATGCTTTCATGTCCAAACCGCCGCATCCGTCGCAGTTGCACGAACTGCTGGCAGCGTTGTAAATCTGCTGGCCGCACCGCAGAACGCTGCGTTTACTGCATGCTTTTTTGCCGCCGTGTTGCCCATGCAGTTGGGTACTACACCAAGCTGCACCAGAGCGCAATAGCCCAAATAGACATGTGAAATTTTCACGCATTGCCATTATCATTGCCCCGACGATGGCACGCATATTGATCAGGGTGGTTGGGTTTTCGGACGTGGAGCGGCACGCGCTTAACACCGTGTTTCGCCTGTCGCAAGAACCCACATCGGGCCGCAGCTTCAGCTACGAACCTTGGAATGAAGGTGATACAGAACCGATAGGCCTGACGTTGATCGATGGTGCCAGTGGCACCGCCGCGCAAGAGCTGGCCAACCTGCACCACAACCCCGGGATAGGCTTGATTTGGGTCGGTGCCGTGCGGCCTTCCAACGCCTGGCGCACCTTTAACAGGCCGCTGCGCTGGCCCGAGGTGCTCAGCGCCATGGACATGTATTTTGCACCACCCTCCGCGCTGGATTTTGACTTGGCCAGCGACAGCTTGCCCACCCAGCTCCAAGCCGCCACTACCCAGCCTGCTGACCTGGAACCGGGTTTTGGCACCAAACGCGCTTTGATCGCCGACGCCCACCGCGAAGCCCGCCTGTACTTGCGCAGCAAGTTTGCAGCCCTGGGCATTACCCAGCTAGACGAGGCCGCCAGCGTCGCCCAAACCCAGGCGCTGCTGGGCCAGCACGGCTACCACATTGTGTGCGTTGACCTAGGCATGACCGACCAAGACCCTTGGCTAGCGGTAGCCGCCGCCCATGCCGCTCCCCTGCGCATCGTGACCGGCCAAAATATCGGCCTGGGCACCAAGTTCACCGCCAAAGTACACGGCTGCGTGGTACTGGAAAAACCGCTAGACCCGGTGAAGCTCAGCAAATTACTACTGAATTTATAGCTGCTCCCGCATACCATGGGGGCTCAATGCCCCTGCGACCCCCGATGCGCCCATGCGGTGGTGTGCTTCTCTACATAGTCAAACAGTTCATACATCACCATCGCCATCGCGCCTACGACCACCAGGCCGCCGAAGGCCAGGCCCATTTGCATGGCGCTGCCTGCGCTGATGAGCAGGTAGCCGATGCCTTCGTTGGCGGCGGTCATCTCGCTCACCGTGGTGCCTACGAAGGCCAGGGTGATGGCGACTTTGAGGGAGCCGAAGAAGTAGGGCATTGATCTTGGCATGCCGACTTTGGTGAGCACGTCCCAGCGCTTGGCACCCAGCACGCGCAGCACGTCTTCCAGCTCGGGCTCTAGCGTGGCCAGGCCGGTGGCGATGTTGACCATGATGGGGAAGAAGCTGATGAGAAAAGCCGTGAGGATGGCCGGGCCCACGCCGATGCCGAACCACACTACCAGGATGGGCACGAAGGCTGCTTTGGGCAGGGCGTTAAAGCCGGTCATCAGCGGGTACATGGCGGTGTAGGCCATGCGCGAGCTGCCCATGAGAAAACCTAGCAATACACCGACGACGATGGCGATGCCGAAGCCCACCATCGTTACCCAAAAGGTGCGCCAGGCATGGCCTGCGATGACTTCTTTGTACTCCCACACCTGCGTGGCGATTCGGGACGGGCTGGGGAAGATGAACTCGGTGACGTTGAAGATGCGGCAGATGGCCTCCCACAGCAGCAGGGTGGCAATTAGCAGCAGCCAAGGGGAGTAGCGCTCGAGTGTTTTTTTATTCATGGCAAAGTTCTTTGGTGGCTTGGTGGTATCTTGGCAGCAGCAGGGCGGCAAGCGGTGTTTGGCGTGGGATGGCTTGGCAGACCCTTAAGGCGCTACTACAGCCCCCGTTTTGCGAATCGCCCCAATATGCCCGCGCAGCTCCAGCACGATGTCGGCAAATTCTTTGGTGTACGTCAGCTCCAGCTCACGGGGGCGGGGCAGGTCAATGTTTTTCACCACCATCAGGCGGCCGGGGGACTTGCTCATCACATACACCTTGTCGGCTAGAAAGACGGACTCGCGCAGATCGTGCGTGACCAAGATGACGTTGAATTTTTGCACCGCATGCAGGTCACGCAGAATGCACCACAGCTCTTCGCGGGTGAATGCATCCAGCGCGCCAAAGGGCTCGTCTAGCAACAGCATTTTGGGCTCGTGGATCAAGGCGCGGCAAATGCTGGCGCGCTGCTGCATGCCGCCCGAGAGCTGCCAGGGGAATTTTTTCTCGTAGCCGCCCAGGCCTACCGTCTCTAGCAGTTGAGACGCACGGGCTTCGTATTCTTTGCGTTTGGCTTTGAAGTTGCTGCGGTAGGGCTCCACAATCTCCAGTGGCAACAGCACGTTGTCTAGCGTGGTGCGCCAGGGCAGCAGGGACGGTGCCTGGAAGGCCATGCCGCTGATCTTGAGTGGCCCGGTGACGGGCGCGCCGTTGATTTTGATGCTGCCCTTGCTGGGCATTTTCAATCCCGTGGTCAGCTTCATGAAGGTGGATTTGCCGCAGCCCGAGGGGCCGACGATGGCGATGAACTCGCCTTGGCCGACCTGGAGCGAGATGTCTTCTACCGCAAAGTTACCCTCTGCCAGCAGCTCGTCGTTGTAGGCGAGCCAGACGTTTTGGAAGTCTACAAAAGGCTTGTCTACAGCAGGTGGTGGCGCTAGTTGCATGGTGATTTAGATATAAAAATAGCTGCTAGCCCAATAAAATAGAGCGTAAGCAGCTATTATTTAAGTAGCATATTGGCATGCTACTGGTGCAATTATAGTTAGCGCCGTGCAGCGGGCAGCACGTTCAGGTCCGCAGGCAAAAAGCTGCCATTCCATACCGCATCGGGGTTGACGCGGCTCTTGGTGTTGAAGGCATCCGACACTTGCGATGCCATCAGCGCCAGCCGGCCTGCGGACACTTTGCCAAAACCTTCGGCGCGTGCGTCGGGGCTGTTGATGGCGGTGTCAATGGCCAGCTGGAAGCGGCGGGTCTCCAGCTCGCTGTTGATGATGCCGTCGCGGGCCTTCACATGTTCAATCGCGCCCTTGGGGTTGGCCATGGCTTCTTTGGCACCCATGGCAAAGGCCTGCAAAAAGGCTTTGACGGCAGCGGGGTTTTCTTTGATCAGCTTGGGTGACGCGATGATGGCGTTGCCGTACAGTTTGACCCCGTTGGTGGCATAGGGAAGGATGGTAACTTCATCGGCTTTCACGCCGCGTGCTTCCAAATTTAAAAGGCTGGTAAAGGTAAAGCCGGTGATGGCATCGACATCGCCACGCGCCAGCATGGTCTCGCGCAATGGAGGGTCCATGCTAGTCCATTGCACGCCAGTCACGTTGTTGGCCTTGGCAAAGATGGGGAAGCTGCGGCGGCCTGCGTCAAACACCGGGGCACCGAGTTTTTTTCCATTTAGATCGGCCACGGTTTTGATGCCGGATTTTTTCAGCGCCATCACCGAGGCGGGCGTGTTGTTGTAGACCATCATCACGGCCACGGGCTTGTTGGGCGCGTCGGGGTTGTTGGCGTGGAACTCCATCAGCGCGGCGATGTCGGCAAAGCCCATGTCGTACGTGCCCGAGGCCACGCGCGTCACCGCGCCGCCCGAGCCGTTGCCTGCATCTACCGTCACGTCCAAGCCCGCATTTTTAAAGAAGCCTTTGGCGACGGGGGTGAGGAACAGGGCGGAGGGGCCTTCAAAGCGCCAGTCGAGCTGGAACTTGATGGGGGTAGTCTGCGCCTGAGCGGGAGAGAAAGACAGGGCGGCGGCGGCGGCCAGTGCCAATTTGATGAAGCTACGAGTTTTCATGGGAGTTCCGAAAAAAAATAAAAAATAAACACAAACGAAAAAACACTCAGGTGTAACGCAGGGGTATGCAAAGTCGATGCCAATACAAACCCTAGATTGTTCCTGTCTTTAACCAGTTTGGTGCGTATGCCCGCACCTTTAAACCGCACCCCCTAAAGTAAAAATACGGATGCCCTCTCTTTTTAAGCAGATTTATGCCCTCAGCAGATCATGCAAACTGCGGGCGATGACTTTGGTAGCGCCCCGCAAATCCTCCAGCTCCAAGCGCTCATCGGCGCGCTTGGCATGGCTCTCCAAAACGGTGCGCGGCCCCGCGCCGTAGATCACACCGGGAATGCCGTATGCACCATACAGGCGCACATCGGTGTACAGCGGCGTGCCCATGGCGGGGATGGTTTGGCCAAACACCTGCTTGCCATGCTTTTGCAGGGCTTTGACCAAAGGCTTGTTGCCAGGCAAGGGCTGCATGCTGTGGGCCATGAGCAGGCGCTTGATGTCTACGGTAATGTCGGGGTAAGTGGCCGCCGCATCGGATATGACTTGGCGAATATTGGCCTCCACTTCCTCGGGGCTTTCCTCCGGGATCATGCGGCGGTCTAGTTTGAAAGTGACTCTGCCGGGCACTACGTTGGTATTGGTGCCGCCTTCGATACGGCCTACGTTAAGGTAGGGGTGGGTGATGCCTTCTACCTGACTGGTGATGTGCTTGTAAATGGTGTTTTGCGCATACAGGGCGTTCAAAATTTTCACTGCGCCTTGCAGCGCGTCCACGCCGGTGTGCGGGATGGCGGCGTGGGCCATTTTGCCGTGCACCGTCACTTCCAATTGCAGGCAGCCGTTGTGCGCGGTGATCACTTGGTAGCTAAAGCCTGCGGCAATCATCAGGTCGGGTTGGGTCAGGCCGTTCTTGAGCAACCAGCCGGGGCCCAGCTCGCCGCCAAACTCTTCGTCGTAGGTAAAGTGCAGCTCTATGGCACCCTGCGTGGGCTTGGCCACCGCCTCCAGCGCGCGGGTGGCAAAGGTGAAGCTGGCAAAATCGCATTTGCTCACCGCCGTGGCGCGGCCGTACATTTTGCCGTCTTCAATCACTGCGCCGTAGGGCGGTTTGGTCCAGCCTTCGCCGGGGGGCACTACGTCGCCGTGGGCGTTGAGGGCGATGGTTTTGCCGCTGCCGCCTGCGCCATACTTGCGCCGCACGATCAAATTGGTGATGGACTGCATGCCGTAATCGGCCAGCTCGGCTGCGCTGGGGCTGTGCTTCTCTGCGTCAAAGCCGAACTCGTTCAGTAGTTGCCCAGTGCGCTCAGCATGGGGCGCGTTGTGGCCTGGTGGCGTGTCGGTGGGCACTTGCACCAAGGCTTGCAAAAACTTCACTTCTTCGTCAAAGTGCGCGTCTATCCATGCGTCGAGTTGCTCGTAAGCTGGCGAGATAGCAGGCTTTTTAGTGGGCATGGAATTAGGCATAAAAATAGACGCTTTATGCAGCTCGGCTCTCAAGCGCTAGCGTCTCAAGCAGGTTTTGAAAGGCTTGCACGCACAGCTGCATGTCGTCGTTGGTAGTGCTCTCCAGCGGGTTGTGGCTGATGCCTGAGTTCTCGCCGCGTACAAACAGCATGGCCTGGGGCATGATCTCGTGCAGCTTCATGGCATCATGGCCTGCGCCGCTGGGCATGCGGTAGATAGGCGCACCGAGCTGGTTGACGGCGGCTTCCCAGCGCGCTTGCCACTGGGCGTTGCTGGGGGCGGCGCTGGCGCGCATGGTTTCTTCCACGGTATGGCGCACACCGCGTTTGTCGCAAATGCCTTCTAGCTGGGCCAGCACATCGGCTACCAAGGCATCGCGCTGCGCATCCAGCGGGGCCCGCATGTCCAATGAAAATAGGCAGCGGCCCGGCACCACGTTGACCGAGCCACCCGACACCTGCAGCATGCCGATGGTGGCTACGCTGCCTGTGTCTTGCGCGGCGCGTTGCTCCAGGTACACCGACAGCTCGGCCACAGCGGCAGCGGCATCCCGCCTGCGGTGCATGGGGGTGGTGCCTGCGTGGCTGGCCATGCCAATCACCTCACACTGCAAACGCACGCTGCCGTTAATGCTGGTGACGATGCCCAGCGGCATGTTTTGCTCGTTCAGCACCGGGCCTTGCTCTATGTGCACTTCGACAAAGCCCAGATACCGCGCCGGGTCACGCCGCAAAGACGCTATATCTTTGCTACCCAGCCCCGCATGTTCCATTGCGGTTTGCATGCTGATGCCATCTGCATCCAACTGCTGGAGCCACGCTGGGTTAAATTGGCCTACCAAGGCACCCGAGCCTAAAAAAGTGGCTTTGTAGCGTTGGCCTTCTTCCTCGGCAAAGGCGACTACTTCTATGCCAAAGGGCAAACGCTTGGCAGCACGATGGAGCTCGCGTACGCACATCATGGGGGTGTAAATGCCCAAGCGGCCATCGTACTTGCCGCCATTGCGCACGGTGTCGTAGTGGCTTCCGGTGAGGAGGTATTTGGAAGACGCTGTTTGGGCGGCGTCGTAGCGCCCCACCACATTGCCCACCGCGTCTATGGCCACGCTATCAAAGCCGCATTCACGCATTTGCTGCGCGATCTGCGCGGCGCAGGCGCGGTGCGCGTCTGTGAGGTAAGTGACGGTGAGCTGGCCTTTCTCTTGATAGCCCGGGTCGCTGTGCACGGCCAAAGCCTCGTGCCAATCCCATAGTTCGTTGCCTGCATCGCTGTGCACGCCCAGCTTGTCGTTCAGCCGTATCTCGACAATGCGGTGGATCTGGCGCAGGCATTCTTGCAGCTCAAAGTCTGGGTGGCCTTGCAGGCGGCGGGCAAAGGTGTCGATGATCTGCTGCTTGCGCAGTCCTGTGCCACGCGGGCCGCGCACGGCCAGGATGAAGGGCCAACCGAACTTGGCGTTGTAGTCGGCGTTGAGCTTTTGAATCTGGGCAAACTCTTGCGCGGTGCAGTGCGTCAGGCCCGCTTTGCTTTGCTCATTTGTAGATTCTGCGGTAAGCGACTGATCGACCATGGCCTTGCCTGCCAGCTCGGGGTGGGCGCGCACTAGCTTGACTTGTGCATCCAGGCCAGCACCCTGCAGCACCACCGCCATGGCGTGTTTGAGCGCGGTGATGGAGGCAAACGGGCGGTGGGCCAAAGCGGCTTGGGCTATCCAAGGTGAGTGTTCATACAAGCCATCCAGCAGCGCCAGTGCCTGGGCGTCAGAGGCCGAGTTAAGTGCAGCGAGGGTGAAACTCATGCTGCCCCCTGCACTGGATGCACTGTGCGCCAGTGCTGCGCTATCTGCACGCGCTGCGCCACCCACACATGGCTGTGCTTTTCCAGGTGGTCTAAAAAGCGCTGCAGCGCGGTGATGCGCCCCGGCCGCCCGAGAATGCGGCAGTGCATGCCGATGCTCATCATCTTGGGTGCGTTCAGGCCGCTGGGGTCGCCCTCGGCATACAGCGCGTCGAAGGTGTCCTTCATGTACTGAAAAAACGGGTCTGCATGCGAATAGCCTTGCGGCAAGGCAAAGCGCATGTCGTTGCAGTCCAGCGTGTAGGGCACGATGAGCTGGTGCGCGTCTTGGCCGTCGGTTTTGCGCACCTTCATCCAAAACGGCAAGTCGTCGCCGTAATAGTCGCTGTCATACGCAAAGCCGCCGTAGTCGGCTACCAGGCGGCGGGTGTGGGGGCTGTCGCGGCCGGTGTACCAGCC
>JANMTF010000049.1:0-9297 GCA_031390175.1 Polaromonas sp. | reverse complement strand
GCTATGTAGAGAGCTTTGCGGTAGCGCAGTCGCTGGCGCAAAAGCGCCGCGAGAGCCTGGACGTGCGCGCCGAGATGCTGGCCCTCAGCGCAGCCAATGGCGTAGCGTCCCTGTGCGGTGCTATGCCTGTGGCGGGCGGGTTTTCGCGCTCGATGGTCAACTTTGCTGCGGGTGCGCGCACGCAGTTGGCCTCGGTCGTGGCGGCGTTGTTTTCTTTTGCTGCGGTGCTGCTGGCAGCGGGCGTGTTTAACTACGTGCCCAAGTTTGCCTTGGCCGCTATCATCATCGTGGCCATCATGCCCTTAGTTTCTATGAGCGAGCTGCGCAAGCTGTGGCGCACAGACCGCTCTGAGGCGCTGGTATGGCTGGGCACCTTTGCAGGTGTGCTGCTGATCGGCCTGGAGCAAGGCCTGCTGCTGGGTGCGGCGCTGGGTTTGGTGGTCTATTTTGCACACTCGTTTGCGCCGCATATGGCGGTAATGGGCAGGGTGCCGCATACCGAGCATTTTCGCAATGTGCTGCGCCACAGCGTAGACACCTTCCCCGGCCTGCTGCTGCTGCGCTTTGATGAATCGCTGACTTTTTTAAACGCCAGCAAGCTCAAAGACATGGTGCAAAAACAATCCCAGGCCTGCGCTAACCTCAGCAACGTGGTGCTCAGCGGCGCCGCCATCAACCATATCGACAGCTCGGGCGCGCATGCCTTGTTGGAGATTGCGCAAGACCTGCAAGACGCAGGCGTGGGCTTTCATTTGGCCGAAATCAAAGGCCCGGTGCTGGACTACTTTGCCAGCAGCGGCTTTCAGCAAGCCTTCGCGGGCCGGGTGTTCCTGTCGGTGCAAGAGGCGGTGGATGGCCTGGCGGTGGCACCCGCAGCGGCTTAGTGCAAGCGCGTTGCAATCACGGTGGCAAAGCGTTTAACAGTGCCACCCGGCGCGGCAAACTCTTCAATCTGAAAGTCCTCCGTGCGCCAGCCTTTAAACCACTGCTGCACTTCACCCGGTGTAAACAAGCAGTAGGCATCCGCACCAAACATGTCCAGGTAGCTGGTGCCTTCAATCAGCACGTTGCACACCATCACGCCGTCCGGGCAGGTCAGCGCTTTCATTTTTGCCACCTGCTGCTGCGCCTGCTGGCAGTCCATGAACATAAACAAGCCAATGGCCAGCACGGTGTCATAGCAGCCTTCAAACTCCGTGTCTTGCGCATCGGCCAATATGCATTGCATGGGCAGGTTCTCCGCCTCTGCGCGTTGTTGCAGATGGCCGATGGCCGCCGGGCTGGCATCCACGGCCAACACCGGGTGCCCTTGGCGCGCGGCCGTCACACTTAAATTACCCATACCGCAGCCATAGTCCAGCACCCGGCCCTTCAAGTAGGGTAATGAGCGTTGCTCAAACGGGTTGAGCTTCGGCATGGGCTGCGCGGCCAAGTGTTTAAATTGGTTATCAAAAAAACGGACTGCATCGCGCATCGTGTAGCTCTTGGGTTCAGTGGGCTTAAGGCTTTTTCACCTCAAGCAATTGCAAATAGGTGTTGTAGGCATTCATGCGGTTGGCAAAGCGAAACAGGGGCAGCTTCTCAAAACGGCTCCAGTCAGCGGCGGCATAGGCCTCGTCAAACAAGTCCAAGTCGTTAACCGCTTTACCCATGGTGGTGCGCAGGTAGGTTAAGTAGTCGTGCAGTTGGGCTATGTCTTCTTTGGCGCTTTGAAAGGCTGCGCCATGGCCGGGCACCACGATGCTGGCGTTTAAATCCTGCATCGTCTTGAGACTGGCAATCCAGGGCGCGGTGTTGGCCGTGGGGCCTATGAACGGGATGCGACCACGAAACACCAAATCACCTGCGAATAGCACTTTGTCTGCGGGCAGGTACACCATCAAATCCTCAGGCGTGTGCGCAGGCCCCACGGGTTTAATCAGCAGCTCTACCCCAGATAGTTTGACTGATGCATCTTTGTCTATCCAGGTATCGGCCTCTATCAATTGGGTGTTCTCGTCAATCCAGGGGAATAGCTCGGCACGCGATGCCGCCAGCCTGTGCTTGGCGGTGTCAGAGTGCAGGTACTCTTTGGCCGCAGGATGGGCAATGATTTTTGCGCCAATTTTCTTGAACTCCTGCAAGCCATAAATATGGTCCGCATGGTAGTGCGTAACGATGACGTGGGTGATTTTGCAAGGGGTGATTTTTGCAATCGTCTGGATCAAGCCCTTGGCCAGTGCGGGGGAGCCTAGCGCATCCACCACCACCACCCCGTCCTTGCCCACGATGAAGGCCGCGTTGGAGATAAAGTTTTTATTGGCTTGGCTGCCCAGGGCGCTTTCGCCCTGCACGTACCACACCGAAGGGCTCACTTTTTGGGGCACTAACTGGATGCTGTCTGCATTTTGCGCCCAAGCTGGCACGCCCACCAATACCCAGCCAAGGACTGCAATGGCCTGAACTGCCAGGCATCGGAGACGATTGACAAGACGCATCAAGGCTTGATGTAGGCGAACTTTTCGCGCGACTGCAATTGCCCGATACGCGCTACGCCAGAGGGGGTGAACTCTGCATCCGGAATAAACTGGTTCTTAGTCAGGTTGCGGTTTTTCAGGGTGATTTCGCAGATTTCAAACTTGACACCGCGCGCCTTCAAATCACTCACCAGCGCGGAATAGTCGATATTTGGGTTAGCTTTGTCTTTGGCCCCTTCCATCAAAAAGTCCACCCCATTGGCATGGGTGACGACGATGATTTTGGTGTCTGGCGCTACGTCCAGGTGGTTGCGCACATTGCGCAGGCCTTTGGTCGCCTGCGCTTCTGCATGGTCAATGTGGTAGACCGCTTTGTCCTGCGCCAAGGCCATGCCCGCGCTCGCTGCCAAAACCACAGTAGCTAAAACCAGTTTGAAAAATCGCTTCATACACTTCTCCAGTCATGGTTAATGAACAACGTTAAAGGACGATCCCTGGGTTGCCATCCAGGTTGAGCAGCTTGGGGTTGTACAGCTTGATCGGCTTGATGACCTTCTTGTCTTTCAGGTAGGTCTCCACTACGTCCCAAATGGGCGGGCCGGCGTTTTTGCTGGCCTCTTGCACGGGGGCCCAGCCGGCTACTTTGTAGGTTTTGCTCGCTTCAATCAACTGGCCACCCAGGCGCATATCGCTGATGCGGGCACCGGCCTTGGCTGTCGGGTCGCAGGTGTAGCTCATGCCGCCGGTGCGCACCATGTCGCCGCCTTGCTGGTAGTACGGGTCGGGGTTGAACAGGTTATCGCACACATCTTCCAAAATGGTCTTGATCGTCTCGCCCGTCATATTGGTGAGCGTGGTCCACGGATAGGTCACCGCCGTTTGGTCCATCACATGCTCGCGTGTGATGGCCTGGCCCGACAGCAGCGAGG
Source organism: Polaromonas sp. (assembly GCA_031390175.1). Classification (GTDB taxonomy): domain Bacteria; phylum Pseudomonadota; class Gammaproteobacteria; order Burkholderiales; family Burkholderiaceae_C; genus JAAFIP01. The sequence goes on along the minus strand of JANMTF010000049.1, from coordinate 5,912 downwards.
TGCCCCAGCGGAAACCGGGCGAGAACGCAATTTGCGCGCCGCGCACATTGATGAGTGCATCGGTAATGAGCTGGTCAAACGTGCCGTTAAAGTTGCCACGCCGGTACAGCAGGCCTTCTGTGACGGCCAGCTCTTCTTCGAGCTTGCTTTTGTAAGGCGCGCGCACTTTGTCGATCAGTGCGGCCATGTCTTTGTCGGCGGGCAAGTAGTTGGCAAAAATAGGGAGTAGCTTGTAGTTGATGTTGACGACTTTTTTGTCGCGCACGTCCAGGTCGAGCACACCCAGGAACTTGCCATTGCTACCCGCATTGGTGACCAAGGTTTGGCCACCAGCATTCTTCACCATCGTCGGCACGGGCACGCCATCGTGTGTATGGCCGCCCAAGATGGCATCAATACCCGTGACACGGCTGGCCATTTTCAAATCGACATCCATGCCGTTGTGCGACAGCACCACCACCGCCTGCGCGCCCTTGGCCCGCGCCTCGTTCACCATCTTTTGCATCTGCTCATCCTGGATGCCAAAAGTCCAGTTAGGCACTTGCCAGCTCGGGTTGGCAATGGGCGTGTAGGGGAAGGCTTGGCCGACGATGGCGACCGACACGCCGTTCATTTCTTTGATGACATAGGGCTTGAACACCGGGTCTTCAAAGTCTTTGGTCTTGACGTTTTGCGCCACAAAATCTATCTTGCCTGCAAAGTCTTTTTCGATAATTTCTTTGACGCGGTCTTCGCCGTAGGTAAATTCCCAGTGCGCGGTCATCACGTTCACACCCAGCAGTTTGCAGGCATCCACCATGTCTTGCGCATTGGTCCACAGGCTGGTGGCGCTGCCCTGCCAAGTGTCGCCGCCGTCCAGCAATAATGCACCGGGGCGGCTGGCGCGCAACTGCTTGACCAAGGTAGACAAATGGGCAAAACCGCCCACCTTGCCGTACTGCTTGGCGCAGGCCTCAAAGTCCACATACGTATGCGCATGGGCCAATGGACTGGCCGCCTTCAGCGCCGCAAATTTAATCAAATGCTCGCCCACCAAATGCGGCACCTTGCCCCGCATGCCCGCTACGCCCAGGTTCACATTGGGTTCACGGAAATAAATGGGCAGCAACTGCGCATGGCAGTCGGTCATGTGCAGCAAATGCACATTGCCGGTCTTGGGCACGCTGTACAAGTCATTCGCTTGTTGCGCACTAGCCTCCCGCATCAATGGGAAGCCCGCTACCGCAGCAGCAGTCAAGACAGAAGAAAATTCACGGCGGGAGAGGTTCATGGTATCTCTTTGTTGTTAAGTTGAAGCTTGGCTTTTGCCATGAAATCATGCAACTTCGCGCTGAGCAGCTCCTGGCTAGGGAGCAGCGTGAGGTATTTTGCGACGCGGATATTGCTTTTATCGAGCTGCAAAAGCTCCACATGCTCTTGATTTTTATCTGCACAGAGGATCAAACCAATCGGCGGGTTTTCGCCCTCCAATGTATCGTGCTTCTCCAGCCAGCGCAGATAAAGCTCCATCTGGCCTTTGGAGGCTGCGTCAAACTCGCCTAGCTTGAGCTCTATCGCCACCTGTGCGCGTAGCCTGCGGTGATAAAACAGCAGATCAATCCGGTAATCACGGTTATCAATCGTGAGGCGCTTTTGACGCGCAAGAAACGCGAAGTCTGTGCCAAGCTCGCTGATGAATCTTTGCAGCTCATTCAATATCGCGTCTTCAAGATTGCTTTCGCTGTAGTCGTCTTTGAGCCCCAAGAAATCCAACACATACGGATCACGAAACGCCAAATCTTGGCTCATCTCGCCTATTTCACGCAACGCCCTCAAATCGTTTGCAATCGTCACTTCTGGTTTTTTAGAGATCGCTGTGCGCTCGAACAACATCGATTTGATACGCTCTTGTAATTGGCGCACACTCCAACGCTCAACTTTCGCCATTTCAAGGTAAAACTCGCGTTTGAGCGGCTCAGAGACGTAGATGAGCGTCTTCAGATGCGTCCAGCTCAATTGTCTCCCCAGTGCGGAGACAATTCCACGATCTGGAAATACGCTGCTAAGTTGGGTACAGTGACGCAGCGTTTTCAGGCTCCAGCCTGTGCCGAAATCAGCGGCCAAAGTAGCCGCTAAATTCGCCAGAACTTGCTTGCCATACTCAGCCCGCTCACCCGCCAACACGTCCCTGTTGATACGAGAGCCAATTTCCCAATAAAGCAAAGTCAGCTCAGCATTGACAGCCACTGCAACTCTCTGACGTGCTGACTGAATCAGATCACGGATGTCAGTGGTGAGTTGACTGTCGTATTGCGGCTCGATGGGGGTAAGGTTCATGGGAGCGGGTGGGCATGCATAAGAGGGAGAGGGGATTTTTTGAACGCAGAGGTCGCAAAGGTTTCGCAGAGTACGCAAAAGAAGACAAAGAAAAGAAAACCAAAGTTTAAGAAAAGAGCTTCGAAAGCTCTGTCAAATTAGTCTCGAAAACTCAAGTTGGTTGTGACATCACTTTTGTATTTTTTTGGTATTTTCTTTTTTGCGCCCTTTGCGAAACCTTTGCGCCCTCTGCGTTCAAAAACTCCCCGTATTTAATATTCAAAGAACTACTTATTCACCGGAGAAGCAGGGTCCAGCAGCAATGCCATCACATCCTTCACCTGTGCAGTCGTCAAAATACCCGCATCACCAAAGCGCGGCATGTTGCTGCACAGGTTGACGCTGTGGGTGTTCCACAGACGAGCCCAGGTGTATTTGACGATGGCTTCTGAGTCTTTGGAGTTGGGGTCTTTCACGCCGCGAATCACGCCGTACTTGTACAGTGAAGGGCCTAACGTGCCGTAGCTGATCTCTTGCGGTGCTATCTGGTGGCAGGCATAGCAGTTGGCACCGCTGGGGGCACCAATTCGGTCGGAGAATTGCAGGCCTGTGCCGTCCTGGGCGATGCGTTCGCCCAGCTTCCAGTCCCCGGTGTATTTGCCATCGGCGGGATAGGGAATGTCTTTGTACAAAGCGGTTTCAATCCGCGTCTTGGTTTTGTCATCTACGGCCTTGCCTGTCATCTCGGCTTGGCTGCACACCCGCTGCATTTCGTTTTGCTCCAGGCGATCCATTTTGGCGGGGCCGCGCTCTGCGAAGCTGGCTTTGAGCACGCTCAGCGTGTTCAAAGGTTTATCCACCGTGGCACATGCAGCCAACAGGGTCGCCCCCATGCAAACTACTAAAATAGTAGCTGCTTGCGCACGGCGCGTATTGGTTTTAGGTTGTTTGTTCATATAAATCCTAAAAAAATCAACGCTTAAGAGCGGGAGCAGCCATCTTGCCGCCTTGGGCGTTCACACCCATGAAGGTGATCAAGTCCACCGATGTTTGAGAAAGGTATTGCAGCTCGGGCATGCGCTGTCCGCGCAGGCAGTCTTGCATACGCCATTGCATGGTGCGCAGGCCGCCTTGACTGACGCGGTAGGCGGGCCACTGGGCGAACGCATCTTGCGAGCCCTTGCCGGGGCCTGTCAAATTAGGCAGACCTTGCATGCGGATGCGCTTGTCGTCTTGGTTATGGCAGGTGGCGCAACTGAAATCGTGCGTACCGCCCTTGAAGTAAAACACCTCTTTGCCACGTGCATAGGAGGCTTTTTCCATAGGGTGGCTTTGCGGCACGTTGATGGCCACGCCGCGTGATTCGTCATAAATATAGGCCACCAGATCTTCGATGACCGTGGCTTTTTGTCCGGCACCACTGGTGAAGTTTTTGGCGTGAAAGTCCTCTTGCTTCATGCCTTGCAAGGTGACCATGCAATGCACCAAGCGGCTCTCGGCGTCCATCACTTTGTTGGTGTCGGCAAAATAGCGCGGCAGCACTCCTACGGCCCCCTTGACCTTACCAGCACCCAAGCCTAAATCGCAGGCTTCCAGTGTGGCGTTCTTGGGGCCCGCTTTGGTTTTCCACAGGGCTTCGCCGCGCGCGGCGTTCAGATCTGCGGGGTTGCCGTCTTGCAAGCTCGCGCGGTAGTCGTTGATGGCGTCTTGCGCCGACTTGGGTTGCGCAAGGGCTACGCTTGCAAATGCAGTACACGCTATGATTAGCAGAGCTGCTTGCGCTTTATTTATGCTGGCTAATGGGTTAATTAACTTCAAAATATGTCTCCTCAATGGGGGAAATACGGGAATTTTTTGAACGCAGAAGACGCGAAGGTTACGCAGAGAACGCAGAAAAGAAAATACCAAAAAAATCCCCGCATCCAATCTTCAAATAGTAATTTAAGAAATCACCGCTTCATCAGTGCGTTTGCCGCCTTTGTTGTCCACCCAGGACACCACAATTTTGTCGCCCGCTTTGCCGCCGGTAAACATAAATTGGATGAACGGATTTTTCGACACTGCGGGGCCCCACTGGGCGCTCATTACGGTTTTGCCGTTATGGGTAGCGCTCACGGTTTGGATGAAGTGCGCGGGCACCAGGCTGCCATCGGCAGTCTTACGCATGCCAGATTCCATCTCGTGGCTGATCAGCACACGCACGGTTACTTTGTCGCCAGCGGCTTGGGCGCGAATTCGCATCGGATCACTCATATTGAACTCCTGTATCTGTATAAATTAATTAACCGCCGCAGCCACCGAGGGTGACTTTGACTTCTTTGACGGCGTAGAAAAACTTGTCGCCCACTTTAGCCAGTGCGTACACATTGGACGATTGGCCCATCTTGACGTTGGTGGACACGTTGGCATCGGTGCCGGGGAAAATATCAAAGCCCGCAGTCAATGCCGCCGGATTCTTTTCCACCATCAAGCCCAGCCAGGTGGTACCGGCCATGGCGCTTTGCGCACCCAGGCGCACCACGTTGCCGTTTTCGGCAATCTCGGGGGCACTCAAGGTGATTTCTTTGCTCTCGGTAGCGGTGCTGCCACCCATGGCCTTGACGGCATCGGCCAAGGTTTTGCTCTCAAACGCAGCCTTGTTCCAAGCGGTTTGTGCGCTGGCCGCAGTGGGCATCAGGCCAGCGGATGCAGCCAGACCGAGTGCCACAACACCCGATTTTTGTACAAATTCACGACGTTCCATAAAACACTCCTGGTAAAAATTAAACACACAACTTAACTCTGATTAAACGATAAATAACGACAACTTGTTGACAGGGAAACTACTTGTTTGCACCCTGCGCAAGCCATTTCGCCACCTTGCCAATATCGGGCTCGCCTATGCTTTGTGCGGGCATGGGGATGGGGCCGTACACGCCCGAGCTGCCGTTTTTGATGCGACCCGACAAGTACGCCACGGCGTCCGATTTGGCATGGTGTTTGGCGGCGATCTCTTTGAAGCTCGGGCCGACTACTTTAGTGTCCATACCGTGGCATGCCGAGCAGGCGTTTTGATTCAAAATGCTCAGCACATCGCTGCTTTTGAGTTTGCCTGCGGTATCTGCTGGTTTGTCTGTAGATTTAACGGCTACCACCACAGGCGCAGCGGCTGCCGCACCTAATACCCCCATCGGCTTGGTGGTATCTGCACCGCGTTGCGCGCCGACCGCACGCGACTGCTCGGCCAGGTTGCCATGGGCGTTGCGCACATGCTCTGGCAGGAGGCTCGCTACCTTGGGGTCTACTGCGCAGTTAGACATGCACGCCTTGCCCTGTACATCGGGCTTGGCCGTGCCACCAAACTCATTGCCTGGCCACAGCGCATGGGCCGTGGTCATGCCGTTGCGGTTGGGCATTTTTTTCTGCACGTCCGCCATGTTTTTATCGCTGAGCGTGAAGTCGTCCGGCACGATATTGCCCAGGTTGAGTAAGTACGCGGTCACTGCATACACCTCATTTGCGGTGAGCGATTTAGGTGCTGTCCAGGGCATGGCACGGTTGATGTAGTCCCACAGGGTGGACAGATGCGATGTTTTCATCAAGGTGGTACGCCCAGGCGTGTTGGCCTCCGGCAGCAA
>JANMTF010000014.1:0-9907 GCA_031390175.1 Polaromonas sp. | reverse complement strand
ACCGCACTTGGGGCGGTGGGCAGGCCGTCTTGGGTATCAAAATTTTGCCCACTTTTAAAATACAGCTCGTAGCGCTCATCCACCTTCTCAGAGGCAAAACGCGCCACACCTTTGTCGTCCACATAGCCCCACACGTCGGCGTGCGCACTGCCAGCGGCGCACAGCAGCAGGGCTAGCACAGCCATGAGACGCTTCCAATTCAATAGCTGCTCCCACGATGCTATATGGGGCTGCAGCCTCAAAAGCTTTACAAATGGCAGTGACACTCGGATATTCACTTACGGTAGCTCCAGCGCCTGCGCGCGGCGCGCGGCAAACTCGCCGCGCAGCATGGACAGTACCACCAATGAGTCGTAGCCTGCGGTGCCGTCGTCAGAGCGGACGCGCACCGCGTCGCGCAAGATGCCCTCCACCACGAAACCTTCGCTGTCATAAAAGGCCTTGGCCCGCTGGTTACGCTGCTTTACGTCCAGCCAAAAACGGTGTGCATTCAGATCGTCAAACGCTACCCTTTTCGCCACCCGCAACGCAGCGCGGCCAAAACCCTGCCCCTTGCCCTGCACCACCATGCGCTTGAGCTCCAGGGACTGGTGCTGGCTGCGGCAGCCAATGAGAATGAGAAAGCCTACCGGCTCCAGGCCCTCGCCACCTTCGATGATGAAATGCCGAAAATCCGGAAACCTGATGGCCGCTTCGTGCTGGGTTCTGTCCCACGGCGTGATGAACGGCAAATTCTGCTCGTCCTGCTCCAGCGACAGCACATAAGCGAGGTCACTTTGCATGGTGGGGCGTAGGCGGACTCTGGCGGTCACTTTAGTGCTTCGCCGGTTGGGTGGCTGGTTGACATTGGGGCGAAAACGGGGAGTTTTTGAACGCAGAGGGCGCGAAGGTTTCGCAAAGAGCGCAAAAAAGAGGGGACAAAAGGAAAACCAAAAAAGACCGATTCACGCAATTCATTCCAATTTTTAACGAGGAGATTTTTGTTTTCTATTTTCTTAACTTTGTATTTTTTTTCTTTGACTTCTTTTGCGCCCTCTGCGAAACCTTCGCGCCCTCTGCGTTCAAAAAAATCCCCGTATTCAACCCTTGCGAAACTCATACATCAATCTCCACAGCATCCCCGTGCAGTTCCATCAGCTCGCGCCGGGCCGCAGCCTCGCCCTTGCCCATCAACTGGGTAAAGCGAATCGCCGTGAAAGCGGCATCCAGCTCGCCGTATTGCACGGGGAGCAAGCGGCGGGTGTCTGGATTGAGTGTGGTTTCCCATAATTGTTCCGCGTTCATCTCGCCCAGGCCTTTGAAGCGGCTGATGGTCCACTTGTTCTCCGCTACACCGTCTTTGCGCAGTTTGTCCAAAATGGAGTTGAGCTCGCCTTGGTCCAGCGCATATTGCTTGCTGGCAGGCTTTTTGCCGCGCGAGGGGGCGTCGATGCGAAACAGTGGAGGGCGGGCGACGTAGATGTTGCCGGTTTCGATAAGCTTGGGGAAGTGTTTGAAAAACAATGTGAGCAAGAGCACCTGAATGTGCGAGCCGTCTACGTCAGCGTCAGACAGTATGCAAATTTTGCCGTAGCGCAGCCCGCTTAAATCAGGCGTATCGTCTTTGCCATGCGGGTCTACGCCGATAGCGACTGAGATGTCGTGGATCTCGGTGTTGGCAAACAGGCGGTCGCGCTCGACCTCCCAGGTGTTCAAAATCTTGCCGCGCAGAGGGAGAATAGCTTGCGATTCTTTGTCGCGGCCCATCTTGGCACTGCCACCGGCACTGTCGCCCTCGACTAAAAACACCTCGTTATGCGACAGGTCGCGGCTTTCGCAGTCGGTCAGCTTGCCCGGCAGCACGGCCACGCCAGAGCCTTTGCGCTTTTCTACTTTTTGCCCGGCGCGCTGGCGGGTTTGCGCAGCTTTGATGGCCAGGTCGGCCAGTTTTTTGCCGTAGTCCACATGCTGGTTCAGCCACAGCTCCATGGCGGGGCGCACGTAGTTGGACACCAGGCGCACCGCGTCACGGGAGTTCAGGCGCTCTTTGATCTGGCCTTGAAATTGCGGGTCTAACACCTTGGCTGACAGCACGTAGGATGCGCGTGCGAACACGTCTTCGGGCAGCAGCTTTACGCCTTTGGGCAAGAGTGAATGCAGCTCGATAAAGCTCTTGACTGCAGTGAACAAACCATCGCGCAAGCCGCTGTCGTGCGTGCCGCCGTTGGTGGTGGGGATCAGGTTGACGTAACTCTCGCGCACGGGCTGGCCGTCTTCCGTAAAGGCCACGCACCAGGACGCGCCCTCGCCTTCTGCAAAAGTCTCGTCTTTGGCATCGGCGAAGCCCTCGCCCTCCCAGAGCGGTATCACCACCTCACCGTTGAGCGTTTGCTCCAGATAGTCGCGCAAGCCGCCTTTGTACTGCCAGCTTTGCGTGTCTTTGGTTTTCTCGTTCACCAGCGTCACGCTCACGCCGGGCATCAGCACGGCCTTGCTGCGCAGCAGGTGGGTCAGCTCATTGAGCGGGATCACCAGCGACTCAAAATACTTTCCATCCGGCCATACGCGCACGCTGGTGCCTTGCTTGCGGTCGCCTTCGATCTGTTTGCGCAGATGGAGCTTTTCCACCACGTCGCCGCCTTCAAACACTAATTTTGCAACCATGCCCTCACGGTACGAGCTGGCCTCCAGCCGCTTGCCCAAAGCATTGGTCACACTCACGCCCACGCCGTGCAAGCCGCCCGAGAAGTTGTAAGCCCCGCCCTTGCCTTTGTCAAACTTGCCACCCGCGTGCAGGCGGGTAAACACCAGCTCAATCACCGGCGCTTTCTCCTCCGGGTGCATGCCAATGGGTATGCCGCGCCCATCGTCGTCAATCGTGACCGAGCCGTCGGTGTGCAAGGTGACCTTGATCTTCTTGCCAAACCCGGCCAACGCCTCGTCTGCCGAGTTGTCCAGCACCTCCTGGATGACGTGCAGCGGATTGTCGGTGCGGGTGTACATGCCAGGGCGCTGCTTGACGGGCTCCAAGCCCTTGAGAACGCGGATCGAGCCTTCGCTGTACGCGGTATTTAACAATGTGGGTAATTTATCTGCCATGGGGTGGATTGTAGAGGGAAGATGGCAGATGCCTGTATGAAATAACAGCTTTTTGACGGGCTCCTTCAGTCACTATGTTTTCAGTAGCTGCTCCCGCAATAGTTTATTGGGCTGGAGAGCGATGTGACTCTGTCACGGTACGCACGGTGAGGTGTTTATCAGCCGCCCTCATACTGGAGTACCAGAAATCGGTCGGCTGATAAACACCTCACCGTGCAACAACCAAGTTAGCGCGCTACCGGTAGTTTCCTGTCAGCTCATCCGGTGACTACCGGTCGCGCGCCAACATGCGTGCAGGCGATAGAGCGTATGCCGAACGACCGATTTCTGGTACTCCAGCATGTGGGCGTTTGGAATACGCTCTATCGCCCGCAACGCACAAGAACGCAAGAACACAGACGTACAACGCACTCAAACCAACTATCACCCCATCAACAACGCCCCCAAACGCTGCCCAGACACTAACTCAATCTCCTGCTCTTTGGCAAAGCTGGCGGCTTGGTCAGTCACCTCGCCCAGGCTGATGTACACACCTTGGTCGGCAGACGCTTTGTCCACGGCTGCGGCCAGCTCACGCAACGGCTCCGCGCCGTGAGTGGCTGCTTTGTAGCGCTTGGCGCTGACAAGGATGACACGCTCGCGCCTTTCCAAGCGCAGATCCGCACCGCCGCTAGCGGGCCCACCTGAGAGCTGGGTGACGGCATAGCCCTGTGCCGTGAAAGCTTTTTCCAAAGCAGCTGCAAACGCCCGCCACGGCTGGTTGGCGGCTTGGGCCAAGGCGGCATCCACCCGCTTGGGGTCGGGCGCATTGCGGTTGCGCCACAGCACCATGCCTGCAATCACCACAAAGGGCATCGCACTCAACATGCCAAAAGGCGCATACTGCGGCGGCATGAATGCACCCGCCAGTGCAATGAAAATGATCGCCACCCCCGCGCTGACCCACCACGGTGACCGCAGCAGGACGGCAAACACAGAGTTCTCACGCATTTTGAAATTCATAGAAGCTCTTTAGACTCGGGTTTTTGGCATTATGAGAAATTTTCGTCGCCAGCCAGCGATTGTAGTAAGGTGCCGCCTGCGTACCGGCAAGCCACGCGTCCTATAATCAAGCCCAGCGCGGGTGTCGTTCAATGGTAGGACTCTTGCTTCCCAAGCAAATAACGTGGGTTCGATTCCCATCACCCGCTCCAGGCTTGCAGCGCCTGGTTTCTCCGCCACACTGATCAGTAAGACCGCTACTTTTTCCATAGCTGCTTGCGTTAGATTCTATTGGACTGCAGCCCTAAAAAATCTGTCAATCCAGCTGCAAATTAGCCAGCAGCGTAATGCGCCCTTCAGCTTGTGCTTTGTCGTAGTAGCGTTGGTCAGCGGTGATCAAACTGGCACCCGGTGTATGCAGTGCTACGGCGTGGTACAGGGTGTCAAACAAATGGTGTTGGTGGCGTATGGCTAACTGGAGCGCGGTGGCAACTACCTCGGGGGTGGCCAGGGTTTGGTGCCCTAGCTGGAGTAAGTCATCTATATCGGCTTGGGCATCGCCCGGTTTAAGGCGGGCCAACACGGCGGCTACCTCGGCGATAAAGTGCGGCGGCTGCACCATGGGGAGCAAGCCCAGCACCGACTGCTCCAAGATGCGCAAGGCCAGGTCGGCATGCGCCTCGTCCGGCTGGGTGTGCAAAAACCATTTGACGGCCACACTGGCATCTACCACGGCAATCACGCGCGGCCTGCCTCACGGGCGGCGCGTAGCTGCGCCGCTGTGACTGTGGGCGCGTGCGGCCGGCGCTGCAAAATGCGCAGGTAAGCGTCTTTACTGCTTTGCTGGCGCTGGGCGCGCTCCACGGCCTCACGCATCAAATCGGCGATCACAGCGCTTTTGTTTTGGCCTGCAAATGTGGCGTTGAAGGCTAACTTGATGTCTTCAGGTACGCTGAAGTTGACGGTAGACATAGTTGCCCTAAGTTGTTGAAAATTTCAATAATATTGTTACCCTACCCATCCCATTTGTCAAGCTGTTATTGACACTCTGCGCTTCAGAGTTATATACTCTGCAATTCAGAGCAACCGGAAACGCAACCTATGTCCACCCACGCCAGCCAACAACTAGATGCCATCGCCTCCATGATGGCATCCGGGCAACGCAACCTGCGCATGGAGCGCTGGAGTCTGGTTTTGTGGGGGCTGGCGGGTGGCCTGTTGTTCTTGTTCAGCGAGCAGATCCTCACGCCCACGCAGTTGCCTGACTTGCAGCAGCGCGCTCTGGCTTGGTTTCTGCTGATTGCCTTTGTTCTGGGCGCGGTGGGCACGGCGGACTGGCACCTCACGCAGCGGGCCAAGCAGGCGCGCGACGAGGTGTGGTCGTTTATCCACCGCCAGGTGCTCAAGGTGCTGTGGCTGCTGATGGGCATTGGCGCACTGCTGACCTTTGCCGTGTTTTTCTATGGCGGCGGTTATATGCTGTACACCGCCTGGCTGGTGCTGCTGGGCACGGGCCTGGTTGTACACGGCCTGTTTTCGGAAGAAATGCTGGAATGGGTGGGCGCGCTGATTATCTTGATTGGCATTGCCATGCTGGCCACCCAGCAAAACGCCGAGAACCTGAAGAACATTTCCACCTCGGTGTTTGGCATCGGACTGCCCGCCCTGGCCTTCATGCTCGACCATGGCCGCGTGCGCAGCAAGGCCTACCGCGCGCTGCAAACCCTGGGCTGGGCCTGCTTGGTGTTGGCTATTCCCTGGGCGGCGGCGCGCTGGTTGCAGCCCGTGCAGATGCTGCACAGCCCCGCCATCAGCCTGCATGAGTTTCAACGCTCGGCCAGCACAGCGGGCAGCCAGGCCATCAGCCTGCCAGCTGGCACGGCCATTCCGGTACACATCGATATTGCGGGTAATTTGTTTGAAGCGGGTGCTACGCCCATCGTGCTGCCCTTGGTGCTGAAGCAACCGATGGAGCTGTGGATGGTGGACGGCAAGCTCACAGGCTCTGCGCGCCAGCCCGGTGCGGCGTGGTCGAAAGGCCCCGAGACACGCATCAACATCCCGTGGGTGCGAGGTGAGTTATCGCCACAAACAGGGCCGGTGCTCAAAGCCCATATGACGGTGCAGTTTTTGCCCAGCACTGCGCCTTAACGCCGTTTCCCAATCGATCCCGACACTCAAGGACACCCCATGGACTTAGATGCCCTGCTGCACCAACCTCTGCGCACCCAGATAGCCGCCTTTTTGGCAGGCGGGGGCAGCGCCACCTTTAGCGAGCTGAAACGCCAGCTCGATGTGTCCGACGGCAACCTGGAGTCGCACCTTAAAAAACTGATTGCGGGCGACTACTTGCTGGTGCGTAAAGAAAGTGGCGAAGGCCGCAAGCAAACCCATTACGAGCTGACCCCCACGGGGCGTGAGGCGCTGCAAAGCTATATCCAGGCGCTGCAAAAAGTGCTGGCACTGGATACCCACAGTGCGTCTGTACCTGCGCCCTCGCCTGCTCTGCCGCTCCCGTTGCAAGCTGTCTAAACACACCACACCCTATGAAACTTCACACCCTCGCTCTCCCCATCAGCCTGTCCCTCGCCCTCCTGGCAGGCTGCGCCTCTGCACCACCCCGCCCCACCAGCATCGCACGCGGCGACTACGCGGCCACGCAGGCTTACATCACCCGCCTGATCGAGCACGGCATGGCGCACAACAAAGTCACGGGCCTGAGCATTGCTCTGGTAGACGATCAGCGCGTGGTGTGGAGCCAGGGCTTTGGCTATGCCGACCTGGAACGCAAACTGCCAGCCACGGCCAACACCCTGTACCGCGTGGCCTCTATCTCTAAACTGTTTACCGACACCGCGGCCATGCAACTGGCCGAGCGCGGCCTATTGGACATTGACCAGCCTGTGCAAAAAGTGTTGCCCGAGTTTGCGCCGGTTACGCGCCAACCGCACGCGGCCATCACCCCGCGCCAATTGATGACCCACCACTCGGGCCTGCCGCGCGACAAGTTCCAAGGTTTTCAGACCAGCACGCCAGCCCCTTTCAGTGAACTGGTCGGCTACCTCAACCAAACCCCCGTGGCCTACCCGAGCGGCCACGCCTTTAACTACTCCAACCTGGGCATCTCACTGTTAGGCAACGCAGTGCAAAGCGCCAGCGGCACGCCCTTTGCGCAGCACCTACAGCAGGCCGTGCTGAAACCGCTAGGAATGACCGACTCGTCCTTTAGCACTGGCCCATCCAGGTCTGAACGCATGTCGTTGGGTTACAAAAAAGGCGTGGCCCAAAAAGAATGGCCCCTGCGCGACGTGCCCGCAGGCGGCCTGAACTCCAGCGCCAACGACCTCGCCCGCTTCGTGTCCATGGTGTTCGCCAACGGCAAATCCGGCGAGAAGCAACTGTTAAAACCCGAGACCGTGGCCGAGATGCTGCGCCCGCAAAACAGCGCCCTGCCGCTAGACCTGAACTTCTCGGTCGGCCTGGGCTGGATGCTCAGCACCCTGGGCAAGTCCACGCTGCAAAACGCCGGGCCCGTGGCCCACCATGGCGGCGTCATCGGCATGTTTCGCAGCCAACTGTATGTGCTACCGCAGCACAAACTGGGCATCGTGGTGCTGGCCAACTCGGGCTCCGCCATGGGCCTGGTAGACAGCGTAGCCACCGAGGCGCTGTCCCTCGCGCTAGAGGCCAAAACTGGCATCCAGCAACCCAAGCCCAGCAAAGTGGAATGGGCTAGCGCGCCCATCCCCGAGGGCACCCTGCAAGCCGCCCCAGGCGACTACACCACCGCCATCGGCCATATCACCATCAGCCGGGACGGCGACGCCCTGCGCGCCCAGGCGCATAGCATCGGCCGCAGCTTCAACCTGCGCCAACGCCAAAACGGCTTGCTCGGCCTGAACTACGCCCTGCTTGGCCTGTTCAATATCAACCTAGGCCCGCTAGGCGAAGTGGGCCTGAGCCTACGCAAAGTTGCAGGCCACGACCTGCTGTTCGCCCGAGTAGGCACGCAAGAGCTGCGCGTAGGCGAGCGCATCCAAGCCCCCACCAACCTTGACGCATGGCGCAAGCGCCTGGGCGAGTATGAGATAACCAGCTTTGGCGAATACGAGCTTTCCCACATCGGCGACAAGCCCCGTACTGTGCGCTTAACTGAGGAGCGCGGCTTCTTAAACATTGAAATCAGCTTTGGGGAAGCCTTGGGCCAACCCAGCCGCATGCTGCTCATGCCCAGCTCTGACACAGAAGCGAGGGTGCCCGAGACCTTGGCAGGTGGCGGCGAGGCCTTGCGTGTGGAGACGCGAGACGGCGTGGAGCAGTTTGTCTTCTCAGGGTATGTGGGGCGTAAAAAGTAAGAGGCGTAAGCCGCAAGCTATGCTGCTCGCCGCCGCTAGCCTAGGGCCCATGCCAAAACGCAGTTATCAGCGCAAGGCCGTGCACCCGATGGTTTGGGCACTGCTATTTTCATTCGGCGCACACAGCGTACTGCTGCTCCAAACTTTTCTGCTTAAACTGTCTCAGTCCACTGTCGATGACGCCAAGGTGTTGGCCGTTCGCTGGCTTGCTCCACCACCCACCCAGCAGCCCGACGTCACAGCCCACACCTCAGCATCTACTCGTCCACTAAATCCCACTGGATATGCGCAAGCATTTGCCAAAACAAGAGTTGTGAAGTCCCAACCGCCTGCGACGGATAACGAAGCACCCCGCGCAGCAAGTCCAAAACCAAGTAGGGCAATGCCAACCCCACGGGCTGGCGCAGAGCCTGGTCTGGGGTATGACAGTGCTCTCCAAGCAGTGCCGCCCACATCACCCGGTGCAAGCCTGTCCACCGATGCAGGTGCCAGCGCAGCGCCCACGGCATCCAAAGAGCCAACCCAGATAGATTTGTCGCAGGCCAATTTGGCACGCGCAGCAAGGCAAGCCAACGCGTCCAGCCTGGCGTATAAAGCGCGCGTGCATACCGGTTTGGAACCCGAGCCTCAAACCAGAGTTTTTGCAAAACGTATAGCCGCCACGGCTATCCCTAGCTGCTGGTCGCATACCCAAGATGGTGAAGGCCAAGCCTTAGTGGCCCCTTCGGGCAATGTACTTTTACTGCCTCTCGCGGCGCGTGATGCGGTGCTGGGAAAATGCAAGGCGATACCTTGACCGCAGCACCACTCGGTTGTTCAATGCAGCGTGGTGCGACATCAACAAACTACGCATTCAATAGCTGCTCCAGCGATATTCTATTGGTCTGCGGCCCTAAAGCACCTAAAATTTCTTAGAAATCCCCACTACCGTACCCCTGCGCCAGACTTTCAAAGCGTGTGAGTTCTTTGATAAACGCCAGCTTGCAGGTGCCCGTGGGGCCGTTACGCTGCTTGCTGATGATCAACTCGGTCACGCCGGGTTCTTTGCTGTCTTTGTTGTAGTAATCGTCGCGGTAGATAAACATGATCACGTCGGCATCTTGCTCGATGGCGCCGGACTCACGCAGGTCGCTCATCATGGGGCGTTTGTCGGTGCGGCTCTCTACCCCGCGGCTGAGCTGGGACAGGGCGATGACGGGGCATTGCAGCTCTTTGGCCAGGGCTTTGAGGCCGCGCGAGATCTCGCCCACCGCAGTGGCGCGATTTTCGTCGTTCATGGCGGTAGACACGCTCATCAACTGCAAATAGTCCACCACAATCAAGCCCAGCTTGCCGCCCATCTGCCGCGCCAGGCGGCGGGCGTTGCCGCGCAGCTCGCTCGTTGTGAGACCCGGCGTTTCGTCAATATGCAGGCTGATGCCGCGCAGCTTTTCAATCGCCTCGGTCAGGCGCGGCCATTCCGCGTCTTGCAGCTTGCCAGTGCGCAGGCGCAT
>JANMTF010000443.1:0-2052 GCA_031390175.1 Polaromonas sp. | reverse complement strand
CTCCTTTATGCCGCTACGCTGAGTACACCACCGACCAGCTCTCGCGAAGTAGCAGGCGATTCACCGTTGTGCTCTAACTAAACCAATACGCAGCTCTGGTGCTTGGCGTGCACAGCGCAGCGGCATAAAGGAGGAGGCCGCAGGCCGGGGGACAGCCGCGGAGCTGTGCACGCCAAGTGCCAGAGCGAGCACAGAGCGTGCAGAGAGCCTACACAGAGCGTGCAAAGACCTGTAGCCACAAAGGCGCAGGACACCTGAAATCTATGCAATGCGCGCAATCACCGCCGCAGTCACCTGCGCCATGGTGGCATTGCCGCCCAGATCGCGGGTATGCAAAGATTTGTCAGCCGTCACCGCCTCTATCACCGCCATCAATTTAGTAGCAGCAACCGCTTCACCCAAATGCTCCAGCATCATCACGCAGCTCCAAAAGGTGCCTATTGGGTTGGCCAGGCCTTGGCCCATGATGTCGAAGGCTGAGCCGTGGATGGGCTCGAACATGCTGGGGTAGATGCGCTCGGGGTTAACGTTACCGGTGGGCGCTATGCCCAGGCTGCCCGCCAACGCGGCGGCCAGGTCGCTTAGCACGTCGGCGTGCAGGTTGGTGGCGACCAGGGTGTCTAGCGTGGCGGGGCGGTTGACCATGCGGTCGGTGCAGGCATCGACCAGGATTTTGTCCCAGGTCACCGCGGGGAACTCTTTGCTGATTTGCAGCGCGATCTCGTCCCACATCACCATGGCGTGGCGCTGGGCGTTGCTCTTGGTCACCACGGTCAGCAGCTTGCGCGGGCGCGCCTCTGCCAGCTTGAAGGCGAAACGCATCACGCGCTCTACGCCCACGCGGGTCATCATGCTCACATCGGTCGCCACCTCAATCGGGTGGCCTTGGTGCGCACGGCCGCCTATGCCGGAGTATTCACCTTCTGTGTTTTCGCGCACGATGACCCAGTTGAGATCTTCGCGTTGGCAATTGCGCAGCGGGCCGTCAATGCCAGGCAAGATGCGCGTGGGGCGCACGTTGGCGTACTGGTCAAAGCCCTGGCAAATCTTCAGGCGCAGGCCCCATAG
The DNA here is from genome assembly GCA_031390175.1 of Polaromonas sp. Taxonomy (GTDB): domain Bacteria; phylum Pseudomonadota; class Gammaproteobacteria; order Burkholderiales; family Burkholderiaceae_C; genus JAAFIP01. The sequence continues at coordinate 984 of JANMTF010000443.1, read as the reverse complement.
GGTGATGTGGTCGGGGATGTGCGGGTCGCCTGCTGATCCAAACATAATAGCGTCTTTGTGGCGCAATGCGTCCAGGCCGTCTTGGGGCATCATCTCGCCATGGGCGCGGTACCAGTCGCCGCCCCAGCCGAAGTTTTCAAAATTGAAGTTGAAGGTTTTGTGGGCTGCGGCTAATGCCTCTAGCACCTGCTGGCCCGCAGGCACCACCTCTTTACCAATGCCGTCGCCGGGGATGCATGCTATGTTGTAGGTTTTCATCAGTTTCTCTCTTTAGGGGTTGGAAATTTATATGATATAGGGCTGTAGCCCAATAAAAACTAGCGTAAGCAGCTATAGTATTAGTAGCACTCTAAAGTCGTTCACATTAGTATACGTGGGACCAGTGATGACCAAATCGTCCAACGTGCTGAAGTAGCCGTAGGCATCGTTGCGGTCCAGATAATCGGCCACCTTCATATTCTTCGCCAACGCACGGCGCAAGGTGTCGGGCGCCACAAAAGCGCCCGCATTGTCCTCTACGCCGTCGATGCCGTCGGTGTCTGCCGCCAGTGCGTACACACCGGGTATGCCCTGCAGTGCCTGCGCCAGGCCCAGGCAAAACTCCCCTGCTCTGCCTCCGCGCCCCTTTGGCTGCTTGAGTTTGATCTTGCGTGGACGGATGGTCACCGTGGTCTCGCCGCCGCTCAAAATCACGCAAGGCTTTTCAAACGCACCCGTGCCGCGCGCGGTGGCACGGGCTAGCGCCGCATGCACCTTGCCCACCTCACGCGACTCGCCCTCCATCTCGTCGCTCAAGATGTAGGCATGCAGGCCCATGCGCCGCGCCGCCTGCGCAGCGGCCTCTAGCGATTGTTGCGGCGTGGCCAGCATGCGCACGCCCTGGCCCGCAAAGGCCGCGTCGCCGGGCTTGGGGGTTTCCAGCGCGCCGCTTTCTAGCATGGCCTGGATAGGGGCCGGAATTTCTATACCGTAGCGCTGCAAGAT
>JANMTF010000415.1:0-15945 GCA_031390175.1 Polaromonas sp. | reverse complement strand
TTTTTGACGAACAAGAAAGGGTGGTGCTTGAATATACGGAAGCTGTGACGTTTTCAGACCAAAAAGTGACAGACGAATTGGTACAGCGGTTAAGGAAATTCTTTGACGACGATGGTATTGTCGACTTAACCGGGCTGATAGCTTTTCAGAACTTGTCTAGTAAATTCAACAGCGCACTGGATGTACCCTCTCAGGGGTTTTGTAAATTTGAGAAGCACTGACTGCCTCGATTTATAAGTGTTTTAGTGCTGTAATCCAATGAAATTATGCGCGAGCAGCTTCTGTATTTATAGCGAATTATGCCCAATTCTTGAGGGAATCAGGATGCATCTAAAGGGTCTATGTGATTTGCTGTGGGCTGGCAGCGCCAACTCTGCTGCGCGTCAGGTTTTCCCTTATTTTTGAAGAGTTACCCGCAGAGGCCTCGCGGCTCGCGCCAGAGCGTGTGCTATGGGCATGCGCCCCGGACGTCGGCCCCTTCGGCGGAGCATATGCAGTACTCAAAATTGGGTTCTTGCTTGGGTTCTGCCGGTTCTGTTTTGTACCCAATTTTTTCGTGCTTCCAGCTGAAGCGCCCTGATTGGGGCGCCTACCCATGGTACACACTCTGGCGCGAGTATGGAGGGGGTTTGCAGGCTAATGTGAGGTGCTGGGCTGGCGGGTTGTTCTGAGCGCCTGTAGGCATCCACAAACGCCTGCATGCCACTGCTGGCACCTACAGAGGCATTTCAGTGCGCTACACATACAGGAGCTGCTCCCGCATCATTCTATTGTGCTGCAGACCGATTAGTATCTTAAAAAGGCCTCAAAATCGTGTTTTTCGACACTTTTTCGTGACGCAAAGGCCGTTGGGGAGCCTGCGAAGTACACTAAATTATGCGAATTTGTGTACCTTGCCATAACGTCGGAAATTCACGTCATGTTTTGATCCCTTAGTAGTGAAATATCCCGTCAGTTCTTAATTGAATGGTGGAACAATCGGTCTTTTCACTGCTTATAAAGTGATGCAATTATGCGTACTTGTCAAAAGTCACCGCACCCCAACAGCGTTCGTTGCAGCGACTTGCCGCCCTGCGAAACCTCTGTACTCGCGCCAGAGCGCATGCCAAAGGCGCACGCTCTGGCGCGAGCCGCGAGGTCTGTGCAAGGGACTCTTCGTGCGCAGCGGGGGAGAGCGCGACCCGACGCGCCGGAAACTACGCAAAAGGGGTCACAGCAAAATTTCGTTATGGCGTGGCGCGATCCGAACAGAGGGTCTTCCTGAATTTTGATCTGACCCCATTTGCTTGACGCCATTGGCTCCTACGCCGGGTCTACCCACTACAAACCCCATAGAGCCCATCTAAATGTTCACACACCAAGGAGCGGTGTTATGCATCAAACTCATCCACAATCCCCAGGCAGACGTTGCAAACAGCACCAGGCCAGCAATGCGGATAGCCCATTGACCAGAGTCCTGGCGCCCTAATCGCAACCATAGCCACGGACCTGCCATAAGAGATACGCTGCTGCCCAAGGCAAACAATGCCATGACGATGGCCCCATCTACCATACTGCCCGTAAGCGCGGCTACCAACAACGCGGAATACAGTAGCCCGCAAGGAAGTAACGACCACATCATGCCAATGACCAACGGCGTGCCGATCTGCACCTTGCCAGTTGCCTGGCGCACGTGGCTCCACATCTTGCGGGCAGCGTTTTCGAGCCAAGCGGGTTGTTTCGCTTGCCACAACAGCATGAGCCCTAGCGCGGCTGCTGCAACATGAACCAAAGACCATAACGGCCTTAAAGGTGCAGCATGCACACTGAGCCATCCCAGGCTCTGCATGGACATGGCCGCCAAGCCCCCCATCACTGAATAACCAACCAGTCTACCGGTTTGAAAAAGCCACATGGAGTGTGTATTTTTAGCCCCGCTTCGCCCTATGGCCCCACAGGCAGCACCGCACATGGCAATGCAGTGGGGCCCGCCAGCGAGCCCCATTAGCAATGCACTTACGGCCAGAGTCGTTTGCATCAAGCCAAACCCGCGTTTGGGGTGGCTCGACCAGGTCGAGCAAGCCACCAGGCTAAGCCACTACATACCATGCTGATCAACCAAAAGCCAAAAAAAGCTACTGTGTAGACAGCTTGGCGCGACGGCTGCAACATATCACCTGACCAATGTAGCTCACTAGGATCAACCACAGAGAAGACGAATGCTTCCAACAGACATGCTGCCACAAAGGCAGGCCAAACAATAAGCGCCCAATGCTTCACCTTGGCAGACTCCAATGTTTGACGGTTACTCATTCTTTTTTCCTCCTGTGGCGCTGTGGTTACGTCCTGTTTTGGCGGGCTGCATAGGTGGCTGCGCGGTATTGACCTGTTCATGGATAGCTAGCCCCTCGCTATAACGGTCTTCAGACACCACGGCATCAGGCCCCAGCATGATGTAGAAAGCGGTAATAATGCAGGCCACCACAGCAGATACTGGCCCGGCAATCACCATCCATACATACGGCTCTTTCCACCACGGTTTGATTTGCGGTGGGGAAGTGTTGTCTGCGCCCGTCAGTTGCTTTGGAGTCATGGTGTAAGTCCTTTCTATAAACTACGCACGCCGTTAACGTGGCACCAAAAATACCGACTTTTCACTTACTTGGGTATGCGTGAGCCCTTGTGCAGTGACGGTCAGCGTAATTGGATGCGAACCTGATGCAGCTGCATTTGCCGTTGCCTGCAAGCGCATCGGCACCCAACGCGCACTGGCCGCATCTACTGCCACAACGGTGTCGGACATGACTCGCAGGCCTTCAATGCCTGCTGTGCTCAGCACATAGTGCTGCCTGCTTTCAGTCGCGTTCATGATTTGCACGCGGTACACGTTCTCAATCTGCCCTTGCCCGACCATGCGGGCAACCACACCTCTGTCACGCACAACATCCACTTTCAGCGGAGTGCGGGTCAGCAGACTCCAGAGCATGCCCAGAGTCACCGCTCCCAATATGGCCGTGTACACCAGCACCCTGGGCCGCAGTACCCGACGAAACATGGCTGTACGGGACAGGTTTTGATCAATCCCGTTTTGCGTACTGTTGCGGATCAGCCCACGTGGGTAGTGCATCTTGTCCATCACGCCGTTGCATACATCTATGCACGCGGAGCAACTGATGCACTCGTATTGAAGGCCATCTCGTATATCAATGCCCGTCGGACACACCTGCACGCAAAGTGTGCAGTCAATGCAGTCCCCCAGGCCCTTGGCCTGGTATTGGGCTGGGGTGTCGCTACGCGGGCGAGATCCTCTACGTTCGCCGCGCTTGCCGTCGTAGGTAACGATCAATGTGTCGCGGTCAAACATCGCACTTTGAAACCGCGCATAAGGGCACATGTACTTGCACACCTGCTCGCGCATCCAGCCTGCATTGCCGTAGGTAGCAAACCCATAAAACAATATCCAGAATGTCTCCCAAGGGCCCAAAGACCAAGTTGTTACTTCACCGGCTAAGATCTTGATCGGAGTAAAGTAGCCTACGAAGGTAAACCCCGTCCACAATCCGATAGCTATCCAGATAATATGTTTGGCGCTTTTGCGCGCAAGTTTTTGAGCATTGAAATCGCTTTGATCCAAACGCATACGCGCCACTCTATCGCCTTCTATCTTGCGCTCAACCCACATAAATATCTCGGTATACACCGTCTGCGGGCACGCGTAGCCACACCATAGCCGCCCTGCAACCGCTGTAAACAAAAATAGCGATAATGCGCTGATCACCAGCAGTCCAGTGAGGTAAATCAGATCCTGCGGATACAGCACCAGATTGAAAATATAGAAACGACGGTTGGCCAAATCGAACACCATGGCTTGTCGATCATTCATCGATAGCCATGGCAATCCATAAAACACCAGCTGTGTGGCCCACACCAGTGCCCAGCGCCAATAGCTGAACCATCCGGTCACACTGCGGGCGTAAATTTTCCGCTCTGACTGGTACAAGGACACGACGGCGGACGAATCGTCCGACGCAAGTATGGGTATCACACGTTGCGGTGCTGAAGTGTTGAGAGACTGTTTGGTCACCTGATACCGCTTTACTTTACTATGGTGCTTTGGGCGGTGATGCAGGCGCGGTGGAAGGGCTTATTGCATCCGGAAAATTGCTCGTCGATAAGCTGAGTACATAGGCGGCCACGACATGAATCTGTTCCGACGAAAGCTTAGGGGCTTGAGCAGGCATGACGTTATTTTTACCGTTTCTAATCGCTTTGACAATCGACTCCTCGCCCCAACCGTACAGCCAATAGTCGTCAGCAAGACTGGGTGCACCCAATGACTTGTTGCCCTTGCCATCGACACCATGGCACGCCGCACAGGTGGCATATAGCTTCTTGCCGCTAAAGGCTTTGATATCGTTGTGTGGGCTGCCAGAGAGCGACAAAACATAGTGCGCCAAGGCTCTGATCTCTTCGTCCCCACCTATCGCAGCACCCAACGCGGGCATCACGCCCGTGCGGCCATTGGTGATGGTGTTGACAATATGCGCCGCGCTGCGCTCTCCTAGCCACGCGGCATTGCCATTGGTCAAGTTGGGATACGAATTGCCACCACGGGCGTCTGACCCATGGCATTGGGCACAGTTGTTCATAAAAATACGCTCCCCCAACGCCAATGCGCGAGGATCTTTGGTCAGCGTTTCAATCGGCTGGGCCGCAAAGGCAGCGTACAAAGGCGCTACCTTTGCGCGCAGCAGGGATACATCTTGCTTGTGCTCAGTTTCTGTAGAGGACCAATCCAAGGTGCCCTTGAAGTTACCTAAGCCTGGAAAGAACACTAAGTACGCCAAAGAGAAGATAACCGTCAGAATAAACAACCACATCCACCAACGCGGAAGTGGATTGTTCAATTCACGCAAGTTTTCGTCCCACACATGCCCTGTGGTGTTGTCCTCCGTCCGGCCTGGCTGGACATGTACGGTGGCCTTGCCCGCTATCCACAACAGTAAGGCGCACGCCAATATCGACACCAGGCTGATAGCACCAACGTACCACGGCCAAAATTCGTTTGTGAAGTCACTCATAGCTTGCGGCCTCTATTCGGAACGAAACGGCAGTTGCGCCGCATCATCAAATTGCGCTTTACGTGCAGGGCGATAAGCCCACACCAAAATGGCGACAAATAGAAAAAAGGCGGCTACTGTCACTGCGACACGCAGATCATTGACATCCATGATGTGTTCTCCTATTTCAATGCCAGACCCAAGCCTTGCAGGTACGCCACCATGGCATCCAATTCCGTCTTGCCTTTAAGCTGCTCTGGAGCGGCGGCGATCTGGGCGTCTGTGTAAGGCACGCCCACTGTACGCAGCGCACGCATATGCGGTTGAATCGAATCGGCATCGGCTGGCGTTTTTTCCAGCCATGGGTAGTCCGGCATGTTGGACTCTGGTACCAATGAACGGGGACTGATCAGATGCAATCGGTGCCAATCGTCGCTATATTTGCCACCTACTCGGTGCAAATCAGGGCCGGTACGTTTGCTGCCCCATTGAAACGGGTGGTCATAAACAAATTCACCCGCTACTGAGTAATGGCCATAGCGAAGTGTCTCGGCCACCAGCGGCCTGATCATTTGCGAGTGGCAGTTGTAGCACCCTTCGCGCAGGTAGATGTCGCGACCAGCGAGCCGCAAGGGTGTGTCAGGAACAAGGCCCGCAATGGGTTGCGTAGTCGATTTTTGAAAAAACAGGGGTACTATTTCAACCAGTCCACCAACAGCCAGAACAATCAAAATTAGCACAATCATCAGCGTGTTGTTGGTTTCAACTTTTTCGTGTGAAAACGGCATAAGGATGTCTTTCAAGCGTGTGCGAGGTTGCTGGGTATCTTTGCTTCAGCGGGCTTGCCTGCTATGGCGGTCATCCAGACGTTCCAGGCCATGATCAGCATGCCCGCGAGGTACAAAATGCCCCCTGCAAAGCGCACGATGTAGAAGGGATAAGTTGCCTTGACACTTTCTACAAAGGTGTAGGTCAATGATCCATCGGCGTTGATGGAACGCCACATCAGGCCCTGCATGACACCTGCAATCCACATCGCTGCGATGTAAAAGACAATGCCGATGGTGGCAATCCAAAAGTGCAGCTCTATCGCGTGGATGCTGTGCATTTTGGTTTGGCCGAACATGCGGGGTATCAAGTAGTACAGCGCCCCCATCGAAATGAAACCCACCCAACCCAAAGTGCCACCGTGCACATGGGCAACATTCCAATCCGTATAGTGTGATAGCGCATTGACCGTTTTAATAGACATCATCGGTCCCTCAAAGGTGGCAATACCGTAAAAGGATAACGCAACGATCATGAAACGAAGAATGGGGTCCTCGCGCAGCTTGTGCCATGCACCCGACAAAGTCATCACCCCATTGATCATGCCGCCCCAGCTAGGTGCCAACAAGATGAGCGAAAACACCATACCCAGCGACTGGGTCCAGTCTGGCAGTGCGGTGTAGTGCAGATGGTGTGGGCCTGCCCACATGTAGGTAAAGATCAAAGCCCAAAAATGAACGATAGACAATCTGTAGGAGTACACAGGCCTCTCAGCCTGCTTGGGGATAAAGTAATAGACGATGCCCAGAAAGCCAGCGGTCAAGAAAAATCCGACTGCGTTATGGCCGTACCACCACTGCACCATCGCGTCCTGCACGCCTGCGTAGACCGAGTACGACTTCATCCAACCGGCTGGCACGACAGCCGCATTCACCACATGCAGCAGCGCGACAGCAATGATGAAGGCACCGTAAAACCAGTTAGCCACGTAAATGTGCCGCACCTTGCGTAAACCAATCGTGCCGAAAAAAACAATGGCATAGGCTACCCAAGTGAGGGTGATCAAAATGGCAATGGGCCACTCCAGCTCGGCGTACTCCTTGCCTCGGGTAAAGCCCATGGGCAGCGAGACAGCGGCTGCCACAATAACCGCTTGCCAACCCCAAAAGTGAAACGCTGCCAGCTTGTCGGAAATCACCCGCACTTGGCAAGTGCGCTGAACCACGTAGTAACTGGTGGCAAACAACGCACACCCGCCAAAGGCGAAGATGGCCGCATTGGTATGCAGAGGTCTTAAGCGCCCAAATGACAGCCAAGCGATACCAAAGTTGAGCTGGGGCCATGCCATTTGCGCTGCAATAAAAACGCCCACCAACATGCTGACCACACCCCAGACGACCGCCATCACAGAGAATTGGCGCACAATTTTATCGTTGTAGACCGTGGCGTGGGATGCTGCCCACACGCGGTGCGGCGCACTGATAGCTGGGTTGGAAAGTACAGCGCTCATTGAAATACCTTTGTAGCCTAAGTTGTAATCGAGTATGTCCAAGTGCCGTACCCCATAGCTTGATAAAGATCAAGCTATGGTGTTGTCTTGTACGTCATAAATTTTTTGCTGAACTTCATCGCCCTGAAATATGCGTTGCCCTTCTTGCTCCACGTCTTCAAACTGTCCCGACCAAACAGCCCAAGCCAGCAGGGCCATCACCGCCAAGGCCAACAACACGGATAAAGGCACCAGTAAAAATAGAATGTCCATCAGATCCTCACCTGCGAAATCGAGGCCGTGGCCAGGCGCGCTGCGTTTGCAATCACTAGCAACGAGCTGGTGGCCATGCCCAGCCCGGCAAGCCAAGCGGGCAACCAGCCAGCCAGGGCTAGTGGCACGCATACGGCGTTATAGATGGCTGCCCACCAGAGGTTTTGCCGCACGATGCCCATGGTGCGATGCGACTGGTGCAGCATGGCAGGCAGCATATGCAATTGCCCGCCGGGTATGACCAAATCTGACTGGGCTTGCGCCAGCGGTACGGCATTGCCCAAGGCGACCGACACATGGGCAAGCGCCAGTACCGGGCCATCGTTAAGGCCATCCCCGACCATCATGACTTTGCGCCCCTGCTGCTGCAAGGCCTGCAAGTGGGTCAATTTGGTTTGGGGTGTGCAGTCTGCCAGCATCTGGGCGATGCCCAAACGACTGGCTACTCGCTGGACCGCCAAGGCACGGTCACCAGACAATATCTGGACATTCAATCCTTTTGCCTGCAAGGCAGCGACTGCCGCTTGTGCGTCAGGCCGAATCACTTCATCCATATCAAATGTGGCTAGCCAACCCGATGCATCCGCAAGTACCACCTGCATACTATCGCCGGGGGAGGCTGCTACATTGCAAAACGCCGCCGACCCCAAGCGCAGCGGACTCATGCAGCCAGGTATCGTCGATTCTGCGAACCTGCCCTCCATACCTTGACCTGTTAACTCTGTCACATCGGTCAACGCCACGCCTGCCAACGGGTTCGTTTCTTGCGCTGCGACGAGCGCGCGGGAAGCAGGGTGCAGTGAATGCTGCGCAAGTGCACAAGCCAACTCCAGCGCCCGCGCTTGTGAAATACCCTCGCGTGTACGCACTGCACACAGCCCCATCTGCGCCTGGGTTAAAGTGCCAGTCTTGTCAAAGACAACGGTGTCAATATCGGCCAGCGATTCAATAGCCTGCATCCGCCGCACCAGCACTCCCTGCCTGGCCAGCCAACCTGCGGACGTGAGCATGGCGGTAGGGGTAGCCAGCGACAGAGCGCAGGGGCAGGTCACCACCAAAACCGCCACAGCCGCCATCAAGGCGCGAGCCGGATCTGTACTCCACCACAACGCAGCTGCACCCGTAGCGCCCAGCAACACGAACAACAAGAAAGGCCTGGCAACCCGGTCGGCCAGCACCGCCAGGCGTGGCTTATCTACTGAGGCTTGCTCCATCAAGGCCACTATCTGCGCGTAGCGTGTGGCCTTGCCAACCTGCCCAATGCGCACTTGAACCACTGACGATAAGTTAAAGCTGCCCGCTATCACTTGCGCATCCAGCGCGCGGGGTACGGGACGGGACTCACCTGTGAGCAAGGCTTCATCGGCAAAGGTGTGGCCCCACACAATGGTGCCGTCTGCCGGAAAAGCCTCGCCCGGCAGCACGCGGACTACATCGCCTACTTCCAGGCGCCGCAATGCCACCCGTTCAAACTGGCCAGTAGCCAATAACCGGTCTACACTGTCGGGCATGCGCTGCATCAGGTGGCCTAGAGCACCTGCTGTGCGCTCACTCATACGTTGCTCCAGCCAACGGCCCGTCAGCAGAAAAAACACAAACATCGTCAGTGAGTCAAAATATACCTCTTGCCCCCACCAACCTTGCGGCTCGAAAGTAGCCGCTGTGCTGACCATGAAGGTAATGACAATGCCCAGCGCTACTGGCAAATCCATGCTGATTCTGCGTTGCTTCAGATCACGGTATGCATGTTCAAAAAACGGCCTGCATGAAAATAAAATTACGGGCAAACTCAGCACCCATGATGCCCAGCGTAGCAGTTGGATAATATCTGGTGAGATTTCTCCTGCTGCAGCGAAGTAGGCAGGGGTGGCATACATCATCACCTGCATCATGCAAAAACCGGCCACCAACCAGCGCCAGAGCATCAGTCGTGCTGCTTGGCGACCATTGATTCCCACAAAAGCATCGCAAGCGGGGTGCAATGGATAACCCAACGCGACCGACGTGCGCATCCACTGCGAGGGCCTGGTGAGTACAGCTGACCAAGTGACGCTGGCCCGTCCGCTGGCAGCACTCACCCGCGCGGCCACGACCCCTTTTGTCGCCAGCAATGCTCGCTCTACCTTCAAAGAACACGCGGCGCAGTGCATACCGCTCACCACTGCCTGTGACTCCCACAGTCCGACATCAGCAGGTAAGTCATCTCTCGAACGGCTGAAAGTAGCCCATTCTCGCGGCTCATCCAGCACATTCAAGTGGCTTGCCTCCACTGCGGCAGTCGTCTCGCACACTAAAGAAGCCAGCGCAGGGGAGGACGGTGAAGATAATTCAAATATCGAGGCGGTAGCTTGCATAGCGCAAGACTAAAGGCAACTGACAGTTCAAACATTGATATCCATCAACTCCAAGACCATCAACAGTTCTAGAACTTGACTAGTAAATTCAAAAGTGCTTTGGATGTGCCTTTTCAAGGTTTTTGCAGCCTTGAGAGGCAATGAGTGCCTGGATTTATATGCGTTTTAGGCCTGTAAGCCAACAAAATATAGATTAAGCAGCTACTTAATATATAGCAAATTATTTTTCATACTTTGGTTTTGTGGCCAGGCGACGACCCGCTGCAACAGCCAGCGAGGCCAGGGTGATGGTGCGCTGCCATGTGTGCTGCGTCACCAGTCGTCCTGCCATGAGCCCCAGGCCTGCGTAGGCTAGGTCTTGCTGCATCACAGCCATGGTACTGCGCACTATGCTGCGCTCGCGCTGTATGTCGGCAATGAGCTGCACGCGGCGCAGGGTCAGGGCTTGCAAGTTTGACATCATGATGCGCCCCCCAAGGGCGTACGGTCTTTATCCAACTGTGCCAATGTGCTGGCCATAAAACACTGTATATTTTGTAGCGCACGCGATAGACGCCAGAGCATGGTCAAACCTATCGCTGTGAACAGGGCCGTCACCGCCAGCAGGGCGGCCAGGCGTGCGCTGTCCCAGAAATACACCACGACGGTCGTGGCGGCGGCTGCCAATGCCAACGCTAACATGAGCGCAGTGACCAAGGTGCCAGCCAGTAGCGTGCCCAGGCGTAGCAGCTCTTCCTCTACGTCCAGGCAGGCCAACTCAAGCCGCTGGCTGGCTACCAGCAACAATCTCTCCCCCAAGCGCGACAGGGTTTGACCCAGAGCCATGCCCTACCTGCGGGAGATCAGCATACCCAGCAGCAAGCCCACACCTGCGCCGATGCCCATGGACTGCCATGGGTGTTGGTGCACATATTCATCAGTGGCTTTTTGGGCTTTGCGGGCGTTGTCTACTACCGAATGCTCAAAGCCTACCAAGCCTGCGCGTGCGGTTTTCAAGCTGCGCTCCAAGCGGCTGCGGGCATCGTCATACCCCTCGCCCGCATCACGTACTGCGTGACGCAGCAATATCTCGGCATCATCCACCACGGCACGGATGTCGTGGTTGAGGCGGGTTTGATCGGCTTTGAGGCCCTGGGTTGCATCGTTCATGACCATACTCCTGGTAAAAATGGAGGTTCAGTGTAGGTGTGCCAGTCGAACTGCGCTTTGATATTTGTCAAACATGATGGCGTTTCGCCTTGTGCCCTTGCAGCACCCGATTTAAGTTGTGGCGCATGCAACATCCAGACTTGCGTGGGCTAGCGCAAGAAGACACGGTGCGCCAACTCGAGGCCGATGGTCCCAATGCCCTGTCGGGCAGCGAACCCAAGTCGCTGCTGCGCATCACAGCGGATGTGGTGGCTGAGCCGATGTTTCTGATGCTGTTGGCTGCGGGCATGGTGTATTTAGCGATAGGCGATGCGGCGGAGGCCACCTTTCTGCTCGGCTCGGTGTTTGCCGTGATTGGCTTGACCCGTCCTGACCACCGGGGGCATAACGTGGGGGTGGTAAATCCGCCCTTAGCGCGTACCGAAACCGCCAGTAAGGTGCGACACCCTATTTCTTACCGCATCGGCATACGGGCAGTGGATGGCAAGTACGTCGATCCAGATGCTTGGTTAGCAAGTGCCCAGCGGCATGAGGGGCCTTGGTGACCAGCGCTACAGCATTGGCTAACGGCGCATTCTGGCTAGCCCGTGGCACCCATACCTTTGGGCGGGCGAGGCAGCTCACGTTTGACGGCTATCGCGAACGCGCCCGGAAACTATGTGCATGAGGGCAGGGGTGAGAGTTTTTTCAATTGTACAAAATTAATTAAAAAAAGTCACATAGCTAGTGTGTTTAAACATTTGTTTGCTATGTATTTAATATTTATCATGAACGCGTGTGTAGCGCAGCAATCTCATCACTGGCGACTTTTTGCGTAGACCAGCATTGCGCACGCAGCCCGCTGATGACGCCTACAGCAGACCTGACAGCCCTCCATCGCCAAACCGTATACGGCGCTTTGCTGATGAACCTGAACGGGCATTCACTGCAATTATCGTAGCAAACTAAGGTTTAAAAACGCTGGCTATAGAACGGTTTTGATGTTGCACTAGTGTGCGCAGCGACCCTCACCCCAGCTCTCTCCCGCAGGCGGGAGAAGGAGTAAAACCTGCATTCTCCGGGCGCGATGTGCCATTGTGAATTCCTGACGGATCAGGAAGTCTGAGATGGCCTCAGCTCTAGTCAGGGTTTCCAGCGAAAAGTGCGTGCGACAGTTTCGCCTGCCCGGTGGATGCGCAATTCAATCGCGCCGGGCATCGGTGTCGGCACCTCGAAGGCCAGCACCCCCTCGCGGTGGTGTCCACCAGGGGGCGCGCCAGTCCAGCTAATGGGCTTGAGCGTTCGACCGTCGTCGGTGATCAGGCTGGCGCTTTGCATCAAGTCATCATTGATGTCGGCGCTGTGCGTGTCAAGTACCACGCTGAACTCCCAGCGCCCGTTGGGCGTTCCCATCGATTTCGGTGTCACTTTTACAGTTACTCCGCGATCATTGGATGATTGGGTGGGCAGCGCAATGGCGCTGACTTGGGCCATGTTCGTTAACGGCACGGCTGCCATTACCAGTGCCGTGGTGGTCACGGCGATCCACCCTGCCCATGACCCAAGCTTCTTTGTTTTATTTCTGGGGTAAACCATCTTGCTCTCCTTTGAAAAAATATTTCCACCTCAACCCGCAGCTACCACCGTGCGCACACGTTGCAGACGTTCGCGGGCCTCGTGCGCCACGGCGGCTACTTCGGGGTTGTCGGTCAGTTGCAGCATTGAATTTGGATCGATGAAGCCCACGGTCACCTCGCCACGCGCGTCCTGGCGCACCACCACGTTGCAGGGCAGCAGCAGGCCAATGTCGGGCTCGGCCGTCAGCGCACGGTGCGCCAGAGACGGGTTGCAGGCGCCCAGGATGCGGTGCGCGGGCACGTCCACACCCAGCTTGTTTTTCATCGTGGTCTGCACGTCGATTTCGGTCAGAATGCCGAAGCCTTCGGTCTTCAGCGCGGCGGTGACACGCGCCACACTGGCCGCGAAATCGGCCTGGCCCAGGTGCGCATGAAAGCCGTAGGGCGCGGTGGTAGTGGTGGTGCTTGGGTTAGAAGAATTCATTGCTATTTCCTTTTGGGTTGGTGGATCGGATCTTCAGGTTGAAGTCTTGTCGCTACCGATTTCGATCAGCGAGTTGGACACATAACGATGCTGCGGCACCACAAGATTGCTCGGTGCGGGAACGTTGCGGAACACGCGTCCCGCCAGATCAAAGCGCGATCCATGGCAGGGACAATAGATCCTGCTGGGCCGCAGATCGGTGCAAAATCCACACGGGCATGCCGCGCCACTCGACCGTCATTAAATTTTTCTTCAGAAAGGGCATCAAGGGACACGGTGACGGATCCACCAAGCGCCTTGGCCAGTTCACTGGGCCCCAAGGAGGAAATAAACGGAACGCATGTCGCAACGAAACCAACCCCGCCGATGCCTACCGTGAGCAAGGTCAGACTCCGGCGCTGCGGGTCAAGGGCGCTGGTGCCCGTGTGTATAGCTGAAGTCATTTTGTACCTCTTTGATGGCCCGTGGTGAAGTAGCTGAGGTTGAACTTAGCCCGTTTCCACGGACAGTTTAAAGTTTCTCGACCAAATGGGTGTCTCTATCCAGAATTGTCTTCCTCTTCTCATATTCCTCCGTGCTCATTTCGCTAGTAGCCAGCAGACGACGCAGTAGTTCATGGGGTGTCTCGCGGGGTTTATTCCGGCGTACGGCAGTCCCACTCCCACCCCAGAAGACCAGCGCGATCACCAGCGCAATCCAGAAAACCCACCATAGGGCGTGCATACCCATCATGTTGCCGTAATACATAGCGCTTCCTTTGCTGTGGCAGGCTCAGCCTGCGGTTGAACTTTGCCCCAAATGTGGGAGGAATCTGGGCGTGCGCTGCGTATAGCGTTCATATTCATCGCCAAACTGGGCCCGCATTTCAGCTTCTTCCGTGATGGCCAAGCGCCCGTACATGAGCAGCAGTACCGGGAACATCAGCAGCGTGAGCAAGGTGGGCCACTGCAACAGAAAACCCAGCAAAATCAGTACAAACGCCACATACTGCGGGTGGCGAATCCGTGCATAAGGCCCGGTGGTGGCTAAACCATGCCGCCGCTGGGCGTGGTACAGCACGTTCCACGCGCTGGACAGCAAGTAAAAACCGTAGCCCAGGAAGATATAGCTAGCGATGTGCAGGGCACCAAAATGCGGATCTCCTTTTTCGCCCAGCAGGGTAGACCACAGGTGCCCCGAGTTATGGGACAGGATATCCAGGCTCGGATACCTGGTTTGCAACCATCGCGACATCAGGTACAGCGTCAGCGGGAAGCCATACATTTCGACAAACAGCGCCACAATGAACGCGGAAAATGCGCCAAAGCTGCGCCAGTCCCGTCCCGTTGCAGGTTTGAAAAAACTGAACGCAAATAGGATGAAAATGGCCGAGTTAAAAACCACCAGCAGCCATAGTCCGTAGGCGGGGGTATCGTGGCTCATGGCTGTTCTCCGGTCTTGTGGGTCTGCGGTGGCGTAGAGGGGTTTTCGTCTTGGCCACCACCGTGCCCACCATGGCCGCCGTGCATGAAAACATGCATCAATGGGCAGGCCAGTAGCAACAGGTACGGCAGCGCGCCCAAGAAGTGGGCGCGGTGCTCGCTCAACAAAAAGTAGGCAGCGATGGCACCCAAAACGAGCAACCCCATGGCGTAGCGTGAGCGCCAAAAACTGGTGGGGGCAGATTCATGCGGGGAATGATCGTGGTTCATTTGTCTGACTATAGAAGCGACACATTTCCATCTATTGACATAGATCAAGCTTTGAACGGACACAGCGCGCAAGTTGTGATTGACGGTTCCTTGAATATTGGCCCGGAGTTTGATTTTTATCAACATCGCTCATTCTCAGAACGGCAGAATCGATGCACACCTATTAAAGAGTATTGACATGCAAGCCCATAACAATCCCGTTGTAGAGTCGTATCAACATCAAATGGATGCTTCGCGCGAAGTGGCTGGAGTCGTTTTTGATGTGGTTGATCGGATGGAGCACTTGGCGCTAGAGAGCGCGCACAAAGCCTTTGATGAGCGAATGCGTTTTTACCAATCGCTCTGCGCTGTGCGTGCCCCCCAAGATGTGCTTGCGTTTCAGGCGGAGTTTTTTTCGCATACACCTGAGCGTCTGCTCAGAGCGCAGCAAGATTGGATGCAAATTTTCACTGAATCGCAAAAAAGAATCGGCGAAGCGGTGCAGCACTACAAGGCGGGTATGAATGGCAATGGTGTCGTGGGTGATGTGCCAAAACCCGTAAAGCGTAAGAGCACAAGAAGCAAGTAGCCTTGCGCCATGAGCGTTCGTAACCTCGAAGCCCTGTTCCAACCCGCCTCGGTTGCCCTCATCGGTGCCTCGGATCGGGAGGGCAGCTTGGGGTCTGTGCTGTTGCGCAACCTCAGGCAGGGCGGCTTCAAAGGCGCGATCTGGCCTGTGAACCACCGCCATGCCAGCGTAGATGGCCTACCGGCCTGGCCCGATGTGCAGTCCCTGCCCCAGGCACCCGATTTGGCGGTGATCTGCACGCCACCGGGCACGTTGCCCGCGCTTATCACTGCGCTCGGGCACAAGGGCACTCGCGCTGCCATCGTCATAACAGCGGGGTTGAAGCAGCCCGCTGGCACTGGCATGCTGACTCTGGAGCAGGCCATGCTGGACGCTGCCCGGCCCCATCTGCTACGCATCCTCGGCCCCAATTGCATTGGCTTGCTGGTGCCTGGCATCGGCCTGAACGCCAGTTTTGCACCGGGCAACGCCTTGCCGGGCAAGCTGGCCTTTGTCACCCAGTCGGGGGCATTGGCTACCGCGATGCTGGACTGGGCCAATAGCCGAGGTATTGGCTTTTCGCATTTCATCTCCT
>JANMTF010000228.1:0-5208 GCA_031390175.1 Polaromonas sp. | reverse complement strand
TTTTTTTGCGCTCTCTGCGTAACCTTCGCGCCCTCTGCGTTCAAAAAATCCCCTCTCCCTCCCTTTATCGCCCCTCCCCGCACGCCAAAAGCCACAACCATCAGCACCCCCGCAAAACCCTCCGGTACTGAATCGCTTCGGCAATATGCGTGACCTGCACGCTGCGTGCCCCCGCCAAGTCCGCAATGGTGCGGGCTACTTTCAAAGCCCGGTGGGTCGAGCGCCCAGACCAGCCCAGTCGGGTGGCAGCGGTGTTGGTAAATTTGCGGGCGGCGTCGTCCAGCGCTACATGTTGGTCGATTTCCTGGCCCGCCAAGCTGTGATTGGGTTTGCCTTGCCGCTCCACGCTGCGCGCTTGCGCGGCTTGCACGCGTTGCGATACGCAGCTGCTGGCCTCGCCTTGGGTGGCTTGCAGCAACTCGTCGCTGGCCATGGCGGCTACTTCTACATGGATATCGATGCGGTCCATCAAAGGCCCCGACAGCTTGCCTTGGTAGCGCAGCACCTGATCGGGTGTGCAGCGGCAGGCTTTGAGGCGCGAACCCAGGTAGCCACAAGGGCAGGGGTTCATGGCCGCAATCAGTTGAAACCGCGCCGGAAACTCCGAGCGCCGGGCGGCGCGGGAAATGCTGATGGTGCCCGTTTCCAGTGGTTCGCGCAAAGCTTCTAAAGCCGCTCTTGGAAACTCAGGTAATTCGTCTAAAAACAAAACCCCTTGATGGGCGAGCGAGATTTCGCCTGGCCGTGGGGGCGATCCGCCGCCCACCAAGGCCACCGCACTGGCCGTATGGTGCGGCGACTGCACTACCCGCTGCGCCCAGTGCTCTACCCTGAACAGGCCCGCCAAGCTGAGCACAGCGGCTGATTCGAGCGCCTCTTGCGTGCACATGGGCGGCAGCAGGCTGGCAAAGCGCTGCGCCAGCATGGACTTGCCCGAGCCTGGCGGGCCCACCATCAGCACGCTGTGCCCACCTGCAGCCGCAATCTCCAGCGCGCGTTTGGTGGCGCTTTGGCCTTTGACATCGGCCATGTCACGCACATTAGGTCGCACGACGGGTGCCAGACATGCCAGCCGCGTCCAAGGCTCGGGTGCTACAGCCGCTTGCGATGTATCGTCACCCTTGGCCTGCGGCGCAAACTGCGCCACCACGTCCAGCAAATGCTTGGCGGCGTAGATTTGGGCATCGGGCACCAGGGCAGCTTCTTGGGCGCTGGCCTCGGGCAGCACCAAACGGGTGGGTTTTGTCGACGGGCTGGCCAGCGCCGATGCGCCTGGTGAGGGCTGAGCCATAGTTTGCGAGGTAGCCAAGGCCATCGCCAGCGCACCGCGCACCGGCCGCAAATCTCCCGCCAAAGACAGCTCACCCGCAAACTCGTAGCCGTTCAGGCGCGCTGCATCCACTTGCCCACTGGCCGCCAAAATGCCCAAAGCGATCGGCAGGTCAAATCGCCCAGAGTCTTTGGGCAAATCAGCAGGAGCCAAATTGACCGTAATGCGTTTGTTACTGGGAAACTCCAGCCCCGCATTGGCAATGGCCGAGCGCACCCGCTCACGGGCTTCTTTGACCTCGGTATCTGCCAACCCCACCAGGGTGAAACTGGGCAGGCCGTTGGCCAAATGCACCTCTACTTGCACAGAGGGTGCCTGCAGACCTAAAAGTGCACGCGAATGCACCAAAGCGAAGCTTGTCACAAATATATCCCTATTTTGGTGCGATTTTGGCGATTTACTGGCTGAAACGAAAGACTCAGTGGCATAGTAACCGAATAACTGTAATTTAATACAGTTATTTGAATTTGTACAGCCACCCTGATCGTTAAAGTTGCCTTTAGCTGAAATGCTGTGATGAAAAACATACTTACTTTCTGCCAAGCCAACTGGCCAGTTGGGCTAAAGCTCAGCGGCGGCGCAAGCTGCCCTCAGGCCTGACACAGCGTCTTTGGGAGAAACATGAGCGCTACACATTTCATAGCTTCTCCCGCATTATTCTATTGGTCTCCAGCCCGATTAATATCTTAAAAACAGCTTAAAACAGCATATTTTGAGCTGTTTTAGGGTCTCGCTCGCTATCAGCACTTGTTAGAAACGCATTAAAG
This sequence comes from Polaromonas sp., assembly GCA_031390175.1. Taxonomy (GTDB): domain Bacteria; phylum Pseudomonadota; class Gammaproteobacteria; order Burkholderiales; family Burkholderiaceae_C; genus JAAFIP01. The sequence goes on along the minus strand of JANMTF010000228.1, from coordinate 3,111 downwards.
TATGCTAATTTTTAAAAATTAGCGAATTTAAACAGTTTTTTGCATAAATTAGTGGAATATTTAACGAAATATCTCGTATTTATATCATAAAAGGTAAAAAATGAGTTTTTTAACGCAACACCAGCTAGCGTGAATGCGACCCAATTTGCATCCGCGCGGAATGAGCAAGCTGCGCGCCTGGGGCAATTTGTTGCAGTGTAGGCCTAGCGCTGGTTTGTTGCCCCACCCAGTACCGCTGCGTGCACATCTATGGGGCGGTCTGGGCGCTTTGGGTGCATCGATCACTTGCTCTGAAAGATCTATTTAGCAAAGCTTGGGCAATGGATTGGTCTGCTAGATGGAGCCTGCTGCAACAATTCTTGCGAAGCCGTAGCTGGATGGCACGGTCTGTGCTTCGGTGTTAGTTGTCGCAAATAAACACTTAGGAACCATAATGCAAACTAAAACCATCTCCACTGTCGCCGTTCTCTTGTCTGTAGTTAGCGCTGCCTTTGCACAAGCCAAAGCGCCTGAGCCAGACTTCACCTTGTCGTACAACGTGGGTGCCACCACCGACTACCGGTACCGTGGTATTTCTCAATCGGCCAGGAAGCCCGCATTGCAAGGCGGCGTGGATTTTGCGCACAAAAGCGGCTTTTATGCAGGCGCTTGGGGCTCCACGATCACCTGGATCAAGGACAGCACTGCCAACCCGAACAACACCAAAGGCCCGTTGGAAATCGACCTTTATGGCGGCTACAAAGGCGAATTCAGCAAAGTACTGAGCTACGACGTAGGCGCGCTGCAATATTGGTACGTGGGCAACACTTTGAAGAACGTCAGCGCCAATGCCGACACCTTGGAGCTGTATGGCGCGCTCACCGTGGGCGGCATTGCCACCGCTAAGTACTCGCATAGCCTGACCAATCTGTTTGGCGCAGCAGTCCCCGGCATCAACAGCAAGAACTCTGGTTACCTGGACCTGAGCGCCACCTTTGACTTGGGCAATGGCTGGAGCATCGTGCCCCACGTTGGTCATCAAAATATCAAGAACTTCACCTCTTACAAAGATTACTCAGTCACGGTCAACAAAGACATTGACGGACTGATTTTGAGCGCTGCTTTGGTGGGTACCAACTGGAAGAGCAAGCAAGGCGCTGCCTACACCCTGCCAGGCTCAGGCACCAAAGATCTGGCCAAGGACGGCATCGTGCTGTCGATCAAGAAAAACTTCTAATCTTCTCCCAAGGAGCTACCATGAAACTTGTCACCGCCATCATCAAACCGTTCAAGCTCGACGAGGTGCGTGAAGCCCTCTCGGGCATGGGCGTGCAAGGCATTACCGTGACCGAAGTCAAAGGCTTCGGTCGCCAAAAAGGCCATACCGAGCTGTACCGTGGTGCAGAGTACGTGGTCGATTTTCTGCCCAAAGTGAAGATCGAAGCTGCTGTCTCTGACGACCTGGTTGAGCGCGTGATCGAAGCCGTCGAAGGCGCGGCCCGCACCGGCAAGATTGGCGATGGCAAGATTTTTGTCTACGACCTGGAGCAAGTCGTTCGCATTCGTACCGGTGAGACCGGCAAAGAGGCGCTGTAAAGCACCCCCTTAAAAACAGGATCAGAACATGAAAAAAATACTTATCTCCCTGGCCTTGGGCCTGGGTCTGTTATTCAGTGCTGGCATATCCACAGCGCAAAGCCCGACACCCACGGTAGCGGCTCCTGTAGCCGCCGAGGCCAAACCAGCCGAAGCTGCTGCTGCACCGTCCGCGCCAGCAGGAGCTGCCGCAGTCGCTGCGGCTTCTGCTGCCGCTGCGCCAGCAGCGGCCAAGCCCGTGCCCAACAAAGGCGACACCGCCTGGATGATGGTCTCTACCCTGTTGGTGATTTTGATGACCATCCCAGGCTTGGCTCTGTTCTACGGCGGCCTGGTGCGCAGCAAAAACATGCTGTCGGTGCTGATGCAGGTGATGGTTACCTTCTCACTCATCGTGGTGCTGTGGGTGATCTACGGCTACAGCTTTGCGTTCACCGAGGGCAATAAATTCATCGGTGGAACTGACAGGCTGTTCATGAAGGGCATCTGGGACAACGTTGCAGGCACATTTGAGAACGCAGCCACCTTCAGCAAGGGTGTCTACATTCCCGAGATCGTGTTTGCCGCTTTCCAGGCTACTTTCGCAGGCATCACTTGCTGCCTGATCGTGGGCGCATTTGCGGAGCGTATCAAGTTCACCGCCGTGCTGGCCTTCATGGTGCTGTGGTTCACCTTCAGCTACTTGCCAATCGCCCACATGGTGTGGTTCTGGGCCGGCCCTGATGCCTACGCTAGCAAAGAAGTCGCCGATGCGATGAACGCCAAAGCCGGCATGATCTGGCAGTGGGGCGCACTGGACTTTGCAGGCGGCACCGTGGTGCACATCAACGCAGCCATGGCCGGCTTGGTAGGTGCTTTCATGGTGGGCAAGCGCATTGGCTACGGCAAAGAAGCCATGGCCCCGCACAGCCTGACGCTGACCATGGTGGGCGCCGCACTGCTATGGGTGGGCTGGTTTGGCTTTAACGCAGGCTCGGCACTCGAAGCCAACGGTTTTGCGGCATTGGCCTTTATCAACACCTTCGTGGCTACCGCCGCTGCGGTGCTGGCATGGTCGGTGGGCGAGGCGCTGCACAAAGGCAAGGCCTCCATGCTGGGCGCAGCGTCTGGCGCGGTGGCTGGTTTGGTGGCTATTACGCCAGCCGCCGGTAACGTCGGTGTGGGCGGTGCGCTGGTGATCGGCGCGGTGGCTGGCTTCCTGTGCCTGTGGGGCGTCAGTGGTCTCAAGAAGATGCTGGGCGCAGATGACTCTCTGGACGTGTTTGGCGTGCACGGTGTAGGCGGCATCGTGGGCGCATTGCTCACCGGCGTGTTTGCATCCCCCGCCTTGGGTGGCCCTAGCGCCATGGGTGACTGGGTCACTGCCACCATGATGACCCCTGCTGAATACAGCATTGGTGCCCAAGTGTGGATCCAGTTTAAAGCGGTGATGGTCACTGTGGTCTGGTCAGGTATCGTGTCCTTCGTAGCCTACAAGCTGGTAGACCTGGTCATTGGCCTGCGCGTACCGGAAGAAGAAGAGCGCGAAGGCCTGGA
>JANMTF010000381.1:0-12285 GCA_031390175.1 Polaromonas sp. | reverse complement strand
AACGCAGCACTTTGCAGTAGATAAACTGCGCAATCAGCTCTTGGCGGCCTTCGCCCAGCACCTGCAGCTCGGGCGGGTTGCAGTGCGCCAAAGCCTGGCCGACGATGCGGTACATGGTGCCCATCTCACTGGAGGACAGCGCATGCCTGCGCCGCCACAGCGCTGTCAAGGTGCTGCTCTCTTCGCTACCCAATGTTTCTTTCATCTCTTTGCTCCAGCTTTTTTTTCGACTTGTATTTTTGTGACGATTGATGCCAAATGATTCGGATTGGTTTTAATAGATCCAAATAAGTACCAATAATAACGTTTTATTTTGTCTTTGTGTGATTTTTGCCAACGAAGGGGAGAAATTTTTGGGCGTTGAGCGGCCTGCTGAAGCTGGAAGCGGGCAGCGTGATTTGTCTTGGGATTGGCTTGGCAGGAAAACCCGGGCTTGGGGCATCGAGCATGGTGGGTTTGCGCAGGAGCAGGCACGCAAGCGGGACAGGTGCTGTCTTACCGGGCGGTTAAATACGGAACTGCCTGAAAGACAGTGTCTGCACCAGCGGCAGCGCGCCCACAACGCCGGTAAATCAGGTCGGCGGTGCTACTTCAGCGTAGCGGCATAAAGGGGGAGCAATCGGCCATAAGCCGGCGCGGAGGACAACCGCGTAGCTGAAGTAGCACCGTCGGCCTGATCGCGCACACCTGATCGTGCACACCTAACCGCAAACAGCCGATCACGTACATCAGCCAAACTCACCATGTCAGCCTTTTGCTCGCTAAATACGCACCCCACAGCACTACACAATTTATAGCTGCTCCCGCAATATTCTATTGGCTTACAACCAGCTTAGTATAAAAAAATCGGCCCAAAATGGCCGATTTTTTCGGTTTCAACCGATCTGTAGCCTGAAAATGAGTTTCCCCACTACCATTTTGACCGTTTTTAAGCTGTTTTTGATATATCAATAAGGCTGTAGCCCTTCAGAATATCGCGGGAGCAGCTCCTGTATATGTAGCAACCGGGAGATCGTAAAAACTCGGACTTTGAGCCCTTATTGGTCGTCTGCACAAAAATCATCAGACGGCACCACGCACTGGGGGGCCACCGCATTGGCACCGCCAATACCGCGTGTCTTGCCAGGTAACACCGCGGCTGCCGCCACCTTCAGACCACGCGGCAGCAACAGCCAGAGTTGGCCCGATTCTTTCATGCGGCGCGCTTGGGTAGCGGCCTGCTGGCCATCGCCAAAGAAATAATCGGCCCGTACCGCGCCGCGAATCGCGCCGCCAGTGTCTTGGGCAATCGTCAGGCGGCGCAGTGGCAAGCCGTTGGTGGGATTTTTTGTGGAGACAAAGACGGGGTAACCCAGTGGGGTGCTACGGGGGTCGACAGCGATGGATCTGCCCGCAGACAGCGGCACACCAAAAGCACCTAATGGGCCACCAGTTTTAGCCGCTGCTTCACGGAAGAACACATAGCTGGGATCTTTTATGCCGCTTCCAGTGGTTTGTGCTGTGGGCCTTTGTCCTGGCAACGCTACAGCACCAGATTTGACGGGCGCGGCCAGCTTAAAGCCGCGTGTACGAATGGCACCATCGTCACCGTCGTCTTCTTCAGCCAACTCCACGGTCAAGCCGCGCGTTTTAACCTGGGCTTTGCCGCTATTGGAGCTTACCAAAGTGGGGCGGAAGGGGTGGCCGTTTTGCTCTGCATAGGCGACACGCAAAATCTCGCCGCCCTCACGCAAGCGGATGCGCCCAGAGCCTTGCACCTGCATTTCATACAGCGCGGTAGCGCTGTCTACGAAGGCCAGCACCTTGGCATTGGGCGCGCCAAGAGTTTCGATTTCTTCGCGGGTGTAGTAGGGCTGGAGCTGCTTGCCGTTGATACGCAGGCGCACCTTGCGGTCAAGGGTGTCAAAGCCCAGAGCGGTCATGTTCACTACGTACAGGCCAGGCGCTCCCATGTCTTTGGTGCTTAGGTTAGGCTGCAAAACGACATTGCGGCCCTCAACCCGTGCAGCCAGGGTGCCGCTTCTTTGCGCAGACGATATTTTGCGAGCGTCCATGTACAGCATATCTTCTGGCTGACCATAGACGGGGTAGATAAATGGCGCGCCGTAGCGGCGGCTGCCATTGATCTCGGGCTCAAAGTAACCCGTAACCACGCCATCTGTTTTGCGGTCGTCGCCTCTGATCTGGTAGGCCGCAAACTCGCGTTCATAAAAAGCGCGAATCGTAGCGGTGTTGTTGCCGTCGATCTGGCGTGCCCTGGCGCACAGGTCTTTCCATTCAGCACCACGGTTGGTTAAAACTTTGCAGCTTTCCAGAAAAGCGGGCCAGCTTTCAGAGAAATTATCGGTGTTCCAGCCGGGCACGTTCTCAAAGCTGCTGGCTGTGTAGTTGGCCAATTGGGTTGAGAAGGTGGCTGCTTGACCCGCTGTGCTGCCTTCAAGCCGAGGAGCAGCGTCAATGGCAGATGCTTGGGGCTGCTGCTGCTGGGGTTGAGGTGCCGACGCGGAGGGCGGTGCACCAACGGGTGGTGCGCTGCTGCTGGGGCTGGCGCTTGGCCTGCTTGCAACGGGTGAGGGCGGCGCTTCGCCTGGAATTTGAATGGCTTGCCGAGGGGCTGCGCAGCCCACCAGCAAGGCGAGCATAGCAACGGGAATGGCTGCAAGGCGCAGATGTTTGGTGTCCATGAGGTACTCCTGAAAGGAATGGCACCCAAAGGATTGGGGTGCTGATACCTACTAGACGATTACTTTTCAACTATTTTAAAACTTGCCGCACCATAGTTGTCGGCGCAGGGCGTGCCCCCGGGGCAAATAGGCTGGCCTAGCAGCGGGGAAGGGCCTGTTCCACGCGCTGCCTCCAATGCTTCGAGGATTTTCAGGGAAAACTGGCCAAAAACCCCTTCGTATTGAATTCCTGAGGTCTTTAAGTCTCGCTCATGCTCACTGACAAGCACCACAAACTCATCGGTTCCAGCCGGGCCATCGGCGTTCATGGCCCAAGAGGCTTTGGGCAACGACAAGGTAGCGCCCGACTCTATGCGGTTACGTTTATCCAAAGCATTGGGAAACAAAAGGTACAGCTCGCCTACGGTATTGAGCAGGTATACATAAGCGAAACCGGGTTTATTGCTGTGGATCTGAAACTCCAATTTGTCTTTGCTGATGCGAACCTCAGGCTTGCCGGGCTTGGCGCTCACTTCAAAACCGCCTTTGGCCGTTTGTTGCAGGTTGCTCAAAGACTGGCTGGCACTGAAAGGTGGCGCTGCTACGGGTGCCGTTGGCGGTGGGGTGGACGGCTTGGCCGTGGCGCTAACCAGCGGCGCCTGGGACGAGGGCTGCGCACTGGAGGCATTTACCGCTGAAGGCTTGGGTGTGGCATTACTTGACCACCACCAAGCACCGGCAGCGGCGATGGCCAGGCTTGCAGCGCCAGCCGCTATCAAGGCTAGAGGAGGTTTTTTAGCTTGCTGGGTGGTGGAAGGTGATTTGTCAGAGGCCTTGGATGCTGATGCAGACGGCCCAGAGGATCTGGCAGAGGTGGCCTTGGTGTTTTGAGCCGTAGTGGCTTCCTGCACATCAGGCAAATCCAAGGCCAGGCGAAATTGCGCCATGGACTGGGGCCGCGCTTCGGGCCGCACTGCCAAGCCTGCATCCACTGCGGCTAACAAACGCTGGCTAAAGCGCGCTTGCAAGGCCGTGTTGTCTGCCAGGGGCACATAACGGTCATTGAGCATGCGGGCAACCGACGGTGGGGGTGAGCGGCCGGTAATGGCCACATGCATCACAGCACTCAAGGCGTAGACATCGGTCCAGGCGCCTTGCGACATGTCGGGTGTCTCAGCGTATTGCTCTATGGGCGCATACCCGGGCTTCAAAATCACCGTAATCGCCTGTGTCATGTCGGTGATCACCCGGCGGGCAGCGCCAAAGTCAAGCACCACTGGCAAGCCGCTGTTTTCTAACAGCATGATGTTGTCGGGCGCAATGTCGCGGTGGTAGCAACTGGCCCGGTGCATCACCGCCAGGGCCTGTGTCACGCCGTCGATCACGCCCATAAGCCATTCTTCAGTAACTTCATCCTTTTTAGCCAGCAGGGCTTCTTTCAGCGTATCGCCTTTATAGCAGGGCATGACCATGTAGGTCGTGCCACGTTCTTGCCAAAATCGGTAGACCTTGAGCAATGCGGGGTGGTCAAACTGGGCCAGCAAACGCGCCTCGTTGATGAAGCTGCGCATTCCCAGATCAAAGGTTTCTTTGTGACGTTCAGACAGTGGCACTACGCTGCCGTCGGCTTGCCGGTTGGCCAGCGAGGAGGGCATGTACTCTTTGATAGCGACCACCCGCTCTAGCGTATGGTCCCAAGCCTCGTACACCACGCCAAAGCCACCTTGGCCTATGAGGCGGGAGATTTCAAATTCAGCGACACGCGTGCCGATCGGTAAAAGGCTGTTGTCGGTGACAGAGCCTGCGCCAGATCCTGAAGCATCGGGTGCAGACGATCCCACAGGCGCGGCGCGGGTGCTTTGAAATTGACTCACCGGAATGGTCGGCGTTCCAACCAAAGGGGCTGATTTTTGGGAGACGATGACTGTCGCGTTGTCGCTCGCCTGTGGCGCAATAGCTTTGGGCAAAGAGATAATCCGGGTCGCATCCTCACTGGGCTCTGAGCTCGAAGCCAAGTGTGGGTTGGTGCCATGATGCTGGCCTGAATCTGCGGATGGTTGATTCATATAAACGCTGATTATCGCTGAGCATGTGCCATATTGGCATAACCGAACAAGACTTCAAACCCCCCTACGGTGGGCAAATGGGGAATGGTGTGAATGACAGCGTCTGGCGTACCCACATTCACCAGCCAACTGGACATGCCCTGTGCAGGTAGCTCAGACAGGGATACGCTAGCAAACTCTGCAGCGGACGGCTCACCAAACAGGGCAAACAAAGAGGCGTCAAATCGCGCTGCATCCATGTTCGAGTCTAATGCCGTCATAGCCGCTTTCGCACTCTGGTGCCACCAGCAGTGAATGCGCGCCAAGGTGTGCTCTGTCGAAACCTCATCGCCCGGAACTAACTCTATGGCCAAGGTCAACGGAAAGTAACGCCCCACAGAATCCACAGAAGGCATGAGCACTCCCACCCAGGAGTTTGGGCCGATGACCTGAGGCCCCAATGCAAAAAACCATAGCGGCGCATTCAGGTAATGGGCTAACCAGTCATCGCGTTCGCTGCGCAGGTTTTGCAGCCCGGTTTGCAACCAGTGATCCCACACCTCCACAAAATCAGGTGACAAACGCCGTTGCGCAAAATCTCCCGTGCCGGGAAGTTTGCCAAACCAAGCTGGTACATCCAAACCTGGTGCGGGAATAGTGTAGTGGGGCATTAAAGGCCCTCAGGGCATGAAAACTCCTGGAGCTCTCGCACCCGAATGGGGCTTTGTACGCTGTTGGTAGTGACTTCAAACCGTGTACGCCGATTTTCAATGTTGAATGTGACCAAAAACTTTTCGGGGATGCTGGTGTTTTCAAGTTGGGCTTTTTCCATCACTCTGAACAAAGCCCAGGGGCCATCCGCCACTTGGCCTGATGCACCACCGCTGGACGACGGCGGTGTGAGCTGGATACGCACCTGGTTGCTGCCTTTGGTGCCCGGCCATTGCACAGCCATGGGCAGCACAGGGCCGTGGGCGTATTTCACCAGTTGGCCGTCTACATCCAGCACAAACTGGGTGATGGTGGCATCCATTTCCATGACCTTGAAGTCCAGCCGGATAGACGGGGTTTTGCCACCTCGAAAGAAAATATCGCGGATTCGCGCAGCGCGCTCAAACTGCGCCAGGGCAGCTGCGGACACATTGGCTTGCCCGGCTACGGACTTGTACTTCCACGGCTTGGCACTGGTGTCTACCAAGTCCGCAAGGCGTTTTTGAAAGAAGTCATCCATCATGCCGCCAGGACCAAAAAATTGACCAAAATCTTCAGGCAAAGCATCTCGGGTGCTGCTGGACACCAGGGGATACCGTCCCGCCACAGCGCGGTTGCAAAAATCGGCAAGCGGTTTAAGTTCTTGGCTTAGAGTGCCGCGCGCGGCAGCTTGGGCTTGCGTAGCACCCGACTGGCTGAGGTTCTCCACCATCGAGCGCATAGGCTCGGGCAACCGGCCCGCATCGGCTTTCAGCTTGGCTGCTATATCTCCGGGCGGCATGGGTGAGCGCGACTTGGCCGCACTGTCGACTGCTGTCAAGTACACGTAGACGTCGTTGAACAATTTAAGTGTTTCTTCAATCGGTGCGGCTTGGTTGGGCGCGGGTGCAGTCATCTGGCGTCGCAAGGTGTCAAAGTGGTCGTCCACAATGCTCTCGATACGTTTGCCCGTGGCGACAGGTTTGGCTGCGCCTTCAGGCCCCAGCAAATCTTCCAGGCTTTTTCGGGTGTTGCGCACCGTCTCAGAGGCTTTGTTGACTACACTTTTGGCCGCACTGTCTGGCGCTATCAAAGTGGTTTCTCGCACCACGGCACGCAAAAAGTTGACATGCGGGGAAGTGGGGCTAGACAGCGTGCGGGCTATCTGGATATTTTTCTCTAAACTGCTGGAGCGTTGCAAGCGCACATCTGCTATCAGCACGTCCCACTCTTTCACGTAGTTTTCAAGGTAGATGCGCCGCACGCGGTCAGTCAGTGCACCTATGTCGGCCACCGCGCGGGCTTTGTCGGCCGCATTGCGCTCAAGACCCAATACCCAGGGCTCTTCCAGCGCCATCAAACCGGTGAGCTGCACCACGCTGGACTGGAAGCGCTTGTGGTAGCCGTCGTAGGTGAACATTCCCTGCACACCTTCCGTCAAAGGCTTGCCGCTGGCGCGTTCGAGCACCAAGGGCGCAGCCGGTCCAGCAGCGCCGGCTACCGTGAAGGCGGGCATGTCAGCCCCGGTGCGCATGCGCTTGAGGCGGCTGAAAATACGTTGCTCCAAGGGGTAACTTACCAACAACGCGCGCACGTTGCGCACCAAGTTTTCGTCCTTGGGCAGAGGCGAGCGTGGGGGGCCTTGCGCCAGCAGGGCATCGAGTTGTTCTTCCAATGCTTTGCGCTGCTCTTCAGGTATGCCGCGGTCCAGGCTGCGGTTCCAGTCCAGGGTGATCCATGCTTTGAGGGCATCGCCGTCAAAGTGCTCTGAGTCATGGAGCATGACGTAGCTTTTAAGCGCCTCGTAGGCAAACTCCAGGTTGTCTTTCTGCGCGGTGCGCAGTTGGTCTTCCAGCCGCCGGGCCAATTGCGGCAGGAACACGTCGTTGAGCGAGCGTTGGTGCGCTACCCACGCTGCACCGTTGATTTTGTCGCCTTGGTACAGGCCCAGACCCATGAGCATGGGAGGTGAGCCCTCACCAATGGTGGGGGTACGCCAAATATCACGCAGGCCCTGCAAAACCGGTGCCACTTGGGCCGGGTTTTGCATGCGCGCAGGCATGGCAGCCAAGCCCTGGCGCGCAGGCTCTACCTGGGCTTCGATGGCTTTGAGGTAGTCGAGATTGCGCATGGTGCTCACTGCCCAGCCACCGATCAGCAAAGTGGCCGCCACGCCCATAGCACCGAATGCAGACAAACGCAAGATATGGCGACGCCGCTCCCAGCGCATGTCAGCGCTGGCCAGGCGTTGCTCAGGAAACACCACGTTTTGCAGCAGCGAGGTAAGGAAGTAGCTGCGGGCGCTGGCTTTGCTGGGGGGGGACACCACATGCTCTAAACCAAACCCGCGCGCCAAGTTGCCCATCATGCGGTCAATGGGGCTGCCCTCTTGCGTGCCACTCGTGAAGTACACGCCGCGCACCCACGGGGCTTGGGTAAATTTGGAGCCAGACAGCACTTGACTGATGAGGTCAGACACCAAAGGCCCAATCGCTGCGAACTGCACCGGGAAACCAAAAATGGCCGCCCTGCGTGCGTTGTCCACTTCATTTTGCATGCGCTCAATCAGCCCAGCATCGAGCCGCTCTGACAACAGACCAAACTCTCGCTTGAAGTCTTGCTCTAGCTGGGTACTGGCCTGCTCGCTGACTGGCAGCGTGAAGCCCCAGACCTGCGCGCGCTGCTCTTTGCCCAGGTTGCCAAAGTACTCGTTAAAGCCATGCAAGAGGTCGCTTTTAGTCACCAAAATGTAGACGGGTAGGCGTGTTGCAAGCGTGGTGTCCAGCTCCATCAGCCTTGCGCGGATGGAGGCGGCCAGTGCGTTGCGCGTATCAGTACTCTGATTGAGTAAATCCGCTACACTGATGGTGAGAAATACGCCGTTAAGTGGGCGGCGCGGGCGAGACTTTTTCAGCAAATTGAGAAAATTCTCCCACGCCGTTTTGTCTTCTGATTGGTGGCTGTCTTGCGTGGTGTAGCGGCCTGCGGTATCAATTAAAACGGCTTCATCCGTAAACCACCAATCGCAATTGCGCGTGCCGCCTACGCCGCGAATCGCGCCGGGGCCAAATTTATCGGCCAGGGGAAATGACAGGCCAGAATTGACCAAAGCCGTGGTTTTGCCTGCGCCCGGTGCGCCGATAAATACATACCACGGCAGCTCGTACAAGTAGCTGCCGCTGGACAAGGACAGCCAGTCGCGCCAGCCAGGTTTTTTACCAGCGGCGTGCAAGCGCATTTTGCGCAGCGAGGCTACGGCCTCGGCAAAACGGGTGTTGAGTATTTTTTGCTCAGCATTCTCTGGCACATCGGTTTTGGCTGCTGGGGCTTTCATTAGCCCGTCGGTTAGCTGGTGGCTGGCACGCTTGGCGCGCCAGCGGGCCAGCACCATGCGCAGCACTACCAACAGCACAATCACACCGATCAAGATATAGCGTGACAATTCAGACACCAAAGGCGTCCAGGAGCCAATGGCCACCAAAGGCCCGATCCACCACACCAAGGTGGCGATGATCAACAACGCGATGACGGTAAGAAAAATAGGGTGCAGTAGAAAAGCAAAAAATTTCTTGATCATTTTTTCGCTCCTACAGAACGCTCAGCACCTGCAGTTTTTTCGGGTACCAAAATAACATCCACTCGCCTGTTGCGGGCGCGGTTCTCGGCGCTGTCGTTGGGTGCTACGGGGTCAGCCTCTGCCTTGCCTATCGCACGCATCCGCGTTTCACTGACCTGGGCTATCAAAGCTGCTCTTACACCCTCGGCCCTTGCGGTAGACAGATGCCAGTTGGATGGAAAGCGCAGCGAGCGGATGGGTTGGTTGTCTGAGTGGCCTACGATTTGCACATCGCCTTTGACTTGTGCCAAAGCCTCGCCGATACGCTTGAGTACAGGCAAAGACTGCGTGTTAGGCTCGGCCTTGCCAGAGCCAAAAAAGCTGTCCCCGCGCAGGCGGATAATGCTGCGGTCAGATTCTTCCAGGACGGTGACCAAACCCTCTTTGATCTCGGGCTGCAAAAAGCCGGACAGGCGCGCATTTTTGGCGGGCAGGGGCGCAGTGGCCACAATCTGCACGTTGGGCACACGCAGGCTACTGACGGCGGCAAAGGTAGTGTCTGAGCGGTAGTTGAGGCTCATGCGAAATGCCAGATAGGCCAGCGCTAACAGCAAGCCGAACACCGCAGCAGCCACCCAGATCGGAATACCATCCGTGAGATTGCCTTTGCTGGCTGCCTGGCCGCGCCAATGGGGTGAGAGGTCCGTGTCTGGCACGGGGCGGTCTTTGCGCACCATGTCGGCCAGGCGTTGGCGCACTGAGTCAAGTTGCGCGCGGCCGTTGTCTATGACGCGGTAGCGGCCCTCAAAACCCAGTGCCAGCACGCAGTACATCAGCTCGAGCAGGCTGCGGTTTTTGGTCACGTCCTGGGCCAGCTTGGCCAGCAGCTGGAATACTTTTTCTCCGCCCCAGGTTTCGTTATGAAACTGCACCAGCAGGCTTTGCTTGTTCCAGGCCGCTTGTGCGCCCCACGGGGTGTTGGCCACCGCTTCGTCCAAGGCCGTGCACAGCACGTAGCGAGAGGCGATCACTTGTCCGTTGTCCAGGCCCAGTTTGTGGGCATCAGTTTCAAAGCGCTGCATGGCTTGGGTGAGCGAGTTGCGCAGGGCGGGAATGTTGGGGGCGTGGCGCACGTTACGCAGGCTGGATATCAAACCCAACAGGGTGCTGGCGGCCGATACCAAGGGGTTCAGTACGGCCACAGCGGCCATGTCAAGCGGTGCAGTCTCTGGTGCCCGAAAGGAGCCGGTGGACAGGGGGGAGGTTTGGTTGTGCTCATTCCCGGAGAGGCGCGGCTTGGGTTTGATAACAGTGCGGTCAGTCTCAAAGGCAGCAAAGGGGTCAGGGGTACTCATGATGAAAGACCTTAAGAACGGATGGCCCAAAACGCAAGATCAAGCCCTGGGAATTCACCCGCAATATGCATGGCCACCCCACCCGATTTTTCTAGCTGGCGCCACAAATCGCTGTTGCGCGTTTCCAGCTCAAAGTAACTCGCACCCGTGTGGAAAGGTATTTGGCGCGGCGCAACGGGTAGCGGCTGCAAGGTGACACCGGGAAGTTGCAAGTTGACCAAGTCGCGAATGCGCTCCACCGGGCCAATCTTGACCTGCGTGGGAAAGCGCGAGCGCAAAGCATCGCCGGGCATGGTGGAGGTGACGGCCAAGACGAATGTCGCGTTGCGCTGCAACTCGACGTCGCTGATCACCGCTACCCGCACGCCGTGCTTGCGGTCATGCAGCTCGATACGGATGGCAGACTGCTCCAGTACCATCGACAGGCTGCGGCGCAAATCGTCCATCAGGGGTTGAAAGCTGGCGGCCAGATCGTCGTGGATATAGGGGCCGAAACGGGTGCCGCGCCGGGTCTCCCGAAAGATCGCCAAGTCGCCCGACAGAGACAGGGCGATTTCGTAAAAATGCTGCGGGTGCAATAACGAAATGCGGGCCAGGTGCGCCAACACGGGTTCGTTGCGGTTGACGGTTTGCAGCATCAAAAAATCGGCAATCTCAGAGACTCCGCCACTGCCGGTTTGGGTCATGCGGCCTGCCAAGGCATCGCCGCGCTGGCGCAGCAAACCCAAGAGCTCATCGACAAAAGACTTGAGGACGCTACTGGCCGCGACATCCAGCAGCGGCGGAATATGGCCACGCTCCAGCACCACCTGGTTATCGACGCGGCGCTCTGTCACGCGGCTGACATTGATTACTGTCCAGGCGTCGGTGGACTCGCTGGCACGCATGAGGCGGGTGTGCAGATGCCCCAGCTGGAGCAGAGCGGTGCGCTCGCCAGCGGTGTTGGAGTCAGGCACATCGACCTCCACCACGCGGTGGCGCACCAGGTCTTCAAAAGCGTCTACATCGGCCTCACGCGCGCCCGCGCGGCGCAGCGGCAGCGCCAGCACGATGGCTTCGTCACGCATCTCAGGCGGGATAAGCACTGCATCAGGCAGGGGATCGACGGCGGGCATGTCAAACACGGTGCCGTCTGGAAACACGCCAACCGCGCGAACCAGAGCCAATTTGCCCAGCGTGAGGGCCGCTTGGTCAATCTCAAGCTCCGAGAAGCCCCAAGCGTAGGGCGTTGTATTGCGCAGCAATACGTGCCGCGCATGGTCGCCGTGGCGCTCGCTTTGCTGCAAATGCTGGGGCTGCAGCAGCATGCCCTCGCTCCAAACTACCTTTTTTCGCCAACTCATGGGTCTTCCATTGCCAGGTAAGGTAAACACATTGCCCATCAACGTGTACAGGGCCACGCATAGGCAATCACGGATGCCATCACCCGTACTGGTAAGACGTACAACACCGCCCTTTTTTGAAGAATATTGGGATATTTGCACTTTTGCAGCGTGGCTGCGCTCGCCGGACCCCCGTTGAAGGCCGATTTTGGCGTGTACCATCGTGTCTATGCATTTGGATACACCGCCGGTGGATGACGACACCACCCATCAAGCCGCCATGGACGACGACCGAACCGACTGGGTCAACCTGGAGCTCAATCGCGCCTTCATGGCCAACGCAAAAACGGGTGTCTTTACCACCACGCTGGGTTTGTTGGCCATTATGTTGATGCTGTACGGTTTGGTATCCACCCCATTTTTATTGGCTTGGGGTATGGCTGTCGTGTGCATGGCAGTGTACCGCCGATGGATTGCCACAACCTACCTGGCAGTGTCTGCCAACGCCAACGCGCCCTATCTGCGTACCCTTTTCAGTCGCCATCGCTGGAGTTGGCCAGCAAGTTCGGTGCTGTGGGCAAGCCTGATGTTTTTGTACTTCGGGCGCGTGCCCTTGACCAACCAATTTATCTGTATCCTGGTTTTAGTGGGTAT
>JANMTF010000373.1:0-3327 GCA_031390175.1 Polaromonas sp. | reverse complement strand
TTGTGGCCGACACCCCCCCAACACAAAGCGCCAGGGCTGCGAACCGGTATGGTTCGGGCTGAGCGGTTGAATACCCACCACGGCTGCAAGATCAGGTCGGTGGTGCACTTAGCGCAGCGGCATAAAGGAGGAGTCGCCGGCCCTAGGCCGGCACGGGGGACAGCCGCGGAGCTAAGTGCACCGCCGACCTGATCCGGTACAAAACTAAAGTAAGTGCCCCGCCCGCCAGATCCCTACAAAAAGCTAAGCTCCCTAAGCGCCGTCTTTCTTCAATGCCAAGTGCTGCGCCTCGGCCAAGGTCGGCACCACCGCGTGGTCTGCATGGCCACGCCGGAACACCTTTCGCCACAGCTTGCTGCACAGAGCCTCAAAATCGTCCACAAACGTGTACACCGCCGGGATCACCAGCAGGCTCAGCAGGGTCGAGGTGATCAAACCGCCTATCACCGCCACACCCATCGGCGAGCGAAAGCTGCCATCCGACGCGCCCCAGCTCATCGCAATCGGCATCATGCCCGCGCCCATGGCAATCGTGGTCATCACAATCGGGCGCACGCGCTTGTGGCATGCGTCCAGCAGCGCGTCGGTGCGGCTCATCGGCGCAACAGCCGCTTGTGTCTCAGTCGCGGGCCTGCCGCGCCGCGCCTCGATGGCGTATTCCACCAACAAAATCGAGTTTTTAGTGGCAATGCCCATCAGCATGATCAAACCGATCAACGAGGGCATCGAAAAGCTTTTGTCGGCCAGCAGCAGGGCCACAAACGCACCACCCAGAGACAGCGGCAGTGCAGCCAAAATCGTCATCGGGTGCAAAAAGTCTTTGAACAAAAGCACCAGCACGATGTAGATGCACAACACGGCGGTGAGCATGGCCAGGCCAAAGCTGGCAAACAGCTCGCCCATCACCTCCGCATCGCCAATGGTGACCTGCTTCACACCGGCGGGCAAGTTTTGGATCGCGGGCAGCTTGTCTACCGCAGCCGTCACATCACCCAACGGCAGACCCGACAGCTCTACCTCAAACTGCACATTGCGGGCGCGGTTAAAGCGGTCAATCACCGCCGGGCCGCCCGACATTTCAATCGTCGCCACTTGGCTCAGCATGACGGGGCCGCGCGTGCCAGGCACCATCAGCCGCTCCAGCGCGCCGATGTCGTTGCGCGCATCGTCCGACAGGCGCACCACAATCGGCACCTGGCGTTGGGCCAAGTTCAGCTTGGGCAGCGAGGCGTCGTAGTCGCCCACGGTGGCTATGCGCAAAGTCTCGCCAATGGCGCTGCTGGTCACACCCATGTCGGCCATGCGGGCAAAGTCAGGCCGCACCGTCAGCTCAGGGCGCACTAGGGAGGCGCTGGAGGCTACCGAGCCCAGGCCGGGTATGGTGCGCAGATCGCGCTCCACCGCTGCGGCGGCAGCGGCCAAAGCGAGTGGGTCTTCACCCGTCAAGGCCAGCACATACTTTTCACCCGAACCACCCAAGCCTACTTTGCTGCGCGCGCCGGGCAAGTCTTCCAGGGCTTTGCGGATATTGTTTTCAATGCTTTGCTTGCGTGGCCGCTCTCCGCGCTCGGCCAGCAAGATGGTGAGCGTGGCTTTGCGTGCCTCCGCTGCGCCGCCTGGTGCAAAGGGGTCGGTGCCTGCTGAGCCACCGCCAATCGTCGTGTAGACCGATTTGACATGCTCTACTTTGCTGATCAATACACGCGCTGCCTCCGCCGCCAGCTTGGTCTCAGCCAGTTTAGTACCTGGCGGTAACTCAAGGTTGACCTGAGTTTGCGAGTTGTCGTCCGGTGGAATAAAGCCTTTGGGCAGCAGCGGTATCAGCATAATCGAGCCCGCAAAAAACGCCAGCGCCACCACCACCGTGACCCAACGGTGCCGCAAGCACCAACGGCTGGCACGCATATACCAGCGCATCAGCGCGCCATCTTTTTCAACATAGTCAGTGGCAATCGGCTTCAAAATATACGCCGCCATCATCGGCGTGAGCATGCGCGCCACTACCAGCGAGGCAAATACGGCCAATGCCGCTGTCCAGCCAAATTGCTTGAAAAACTTGCCCACAATACCGCTCATGAATGCGGTGGGCAAAAACACCGCGATCAAGGTAAAGGTAATGGCGATCACCGCCACGCCAATCTCATCTGCTGCCTCCATCGCCGCTTGGTAGGGCGATTTGCCCATGCGCAGATGGCGCACAATGTTCTCCACCTCGACAATGGCGTCGTCCACCAACACACCAATCACCAAGGACAGCGCCAGCAAAGTCACTACGTTGATGGAAAAGCCCAAATAATTCATGCCAATGAAGGCCGGTATCACCGACAAAGGCAGCGCCACAGCCGACACAAAGGTAGCGCGCAGATCGCGCAAAAATAGCGCCACGACCAGCACCGCCAGTAGCGCGCCTTCGATCAGCAGCGTGAGCGAGGCTTTGTATTCCTCCTCCACCGGCGTCACAAAGTCAAAAGCCTCGGTCAGTTGCATGTCGGGGCGCGCCAGTTTGATCTCGGCCAGCACCGCGCGCACGCCACGGCCTGCGTCCACCTCGCTGGCGCCCTTGCTGCGCGATATCTCAAAGCCTACGACAGGCACCCCGTTAAGCAGTGCACTGGAGCGCTGCTCGGCGATGGTGTCTAGCACTTGGGCAATCTGGTCTAAGCGCACTTTGCGCCCGCCATCCAGCGACAGCTCAATGGCCGCAATCTCAGCCGCCGATTTGACGGTGGCCAGGGTGCGCACGGGTTGTTCGCTGGTGCCCAGATTAGTGCGGCCCCCTGCGGTTTCCATTTGTACTTCTCGCAGTTGGCGCGACACGGCGGCTGCGCTCACGCCCAGAGCCTGCATCTTGCCGCTGTCCAGCGCAATGCGCACCTCGCGGTTCACGCCGCCTACGCGGGAGACCGAGCCTACGCCTTTGACGGCCAGCAGGCGGCGCGTGAGGGTGTCGTCTACAAACCAGCTTAGCGCCTCCTCGTCCATGGACGGGATGCGGATGGTGTAGGCCAGCACGGGGGCACCCGAGATATTGAGCTTGCTCACTATCGGGTCGCGCAAGTCGGCGGGCAGGTCGGAGCGCACCTGCTGCACGGCCGAGCGGGTCTCGTCCAGCGCCTCCTGGGTGGGTTTCTCCAGGCGAAACTCGGCAGTGATGGTGACCACGCCGTCTTGCACCTTGGTGTAAATGTTTTTCAGGCCTTGCAGGCCAGCGATGGCGTTCTCGATCTTGCGCGCGACTTCGGTTTCGAGCTGGGCCGGTGAGCCGCCGGGCAGGCTGGCGCTGATGATGATGTTGGGTACATCGAGGTCAGGAAAGTTTTGCACCTT
>JANMTF010000353.1:0-10411 GCA_031390175.1 Polaromonas sp. | reverse complement strand
GAGGTGCAGGGCGTGGATGCCGTGCAAATGCCCGCCCGCCTGGCACATTACCATTGCCGAAATAACCAGTTGGCGCAATTGGCTTTGGAGCAAGATGGCTTTAGCGAGGCTGTCAAAACGGCCATCGCCTCCTTCGGAAAGCACCGCGTCGGGGTGTTTTTGGGCACCAGCACATCGGGCATTTTGAGTACAGAATTGGCGTACAGGCAGCGTGATGCAGCGACGGGTGCCCTGCCTGCTGATTTCCACTATGAGCAAACGCACAACACCTTCTCTGTGAGTGCTTTTGTGCGTGATTATTTCGAGCTGGAAGGCCCCGCAGTCGCCGTCTCTTCGGCGTGCTCATCCAGTGCTAAAGTATTTGGCAATGCGGCCCGCATGATGGAGTGTGGTTTGATTGATGCTGCCATTGTGGGTGGGGTAGACAGCCTGTGTTTAACCACGCTGTACGGTTTTAATTCACTGGAGCTGCTATCGCCCGAGCTGTGTCAGCCGTATGGTGCTGATCGCCAAGGCATCTCTATTTCAGAAGCTGCGGGTTTTGCGCTGCTCACCAGAGACAAGCCCCAAGGCCGCTGCGCGATTGCGGTGATGGGTGTGGGCGAGTCCAGCGACGCGCACCACATGTCGTCCCCGCACCCAGAAGGCGCTGGCGCGTTGGCTGCCATGCAGCAAGCGCTGAACATGGCAGGGATGGACGCTGGCCAGGTGGACTACATCAATTTGCACGGAACAGCCACTAAAAGCAATGATGCTGCAGAAGGCATGGCGGTTGCAAAATTGTTCGGTGCCGAGGTCGCCTGTAGCTCTACCAAAGGCCATACAGGACATGCCTTGGGTGCCGCCGGCATTGTCGAGGCAGCCTTGTGCGCCTTGGCCATGGAGCATGGCATGACCCCTGCCGGTGTCAATACGCGTGAAGTAGACCCTTCGATAGCCATAAACTACCAACTGAAAAACTCAAACCACGCACCTCAAGTTGTTTTGAGTAACTCGTTTGGCTTTGGCGGCTCCAATTGCAGTTTGGTATTGGTCAAGCAATGACCGCATTAACAATTTTTATCGATGCCATCGGCTTGTGCGGCCCAGGTTTGGAGAATTGGGCTGCTGCCCAGCCGGTATTGCGTGGCGATGCGCCCTATGTGACAAGCCCTGCGGTCATCACGCCATCGAATTTTTTGCCTGCTGCTGAGCGCCGAAGGGTCGGTGTGGCGGTGAAGTTAGCGCTGGCCACTGCTACCGATGCGTTGCAGCACAGCCACCACCTGGCCAGTGAATTGTTGTCAGTGTTCAGCTCCTCAGGCGGAGACGGCGACAATTGCCACGTCATTTGCGAGGCCTTGGCGTCTGATGACCGTTTGATCTCCCCCACCCGCTTTACCAACTCGGTGCACAACGCGCCCTCGGGCTACTGGGGCATTGCCTTACAAGCCAAGCCTGCCAGCACGAGCCTGTGCGCTTTTGACGGTAGTTTTTCGGCTGGATTTCTAGAGGCCTGCACGCAGGCTAAAACTGCTAACGCCCCGGTGCTGCTGATCGCTTATGACACCCCTTATCCAGAGCCCCTGCGTGCTACGCGTCCCATAGTGCACAGCCTGGGCATTGCTTTGGTCCTCAGCCCTGCGCCCACCGCAAGCACGGTGGTCAAAGTGAGTGTGGGCTTGGGCCCGCGCGCTGCCAGCGCCATGCACCACCCAGAACTCGAAGCATTAAGGTGCAACGTGCCGGCAGCGCGTGGTTTGCCACTGCTGCAAGCCATCGCATCGGGTCAACAAGCCACTTCGCTCGTGCTGGATCTTTTTGATAACCAACAGTTGTTGTTGGATGTGAGCACTGCGCTGTGATGGTCCAGCCCACCCGTGGCGTGCTGAATGCAGCGCAGATCGCCAAGTTGATTCCGCACCATGGCAGTATGTGTTTGCTGGAGAGCGTGCTGCACTACGACACGCAGAGTATCCGCTGTAGTGCAAGCTCGCACAGGCTGGCAACTAACCCCTTGCGTGAGCGCGGCATGTTGCACGCGGTCTGTGGGGTGGAATATGCAGCCCAAGCCATGGCGGTGCACGGCGCATTGCTGTCAGGGCAGGGCGACAAGCCACCTCGTGGGGGGCGCTTGGCCAGCGTGCGCGCGGTGGAGCTGAGTGTGAGCAGGCTCGATGATGTCGAGGCCGAGCTGGAGGTGTGTGCCACCCAACTGATGGGCGACGAGAACAGCATGGTGTATGAATTTACGGTGACGGCGGCCACGCAAACCTTGCTCAAAGGCAAGGCCACGGTGGTACTGGTGTCTTAATAAACTGAGCAGGTGGGCTATGGCAGATATGAAGCGGGCATTGGTCACGGGCGGCAGCGGGGCTTTAGGCTCTGCAATATGTGAGAAGCTGGCCTTGAATGGGTTTGAGGTGTTTATCCATGCCAACAGCGCGCTGCAAACAGCACAAGCGTTGGCGCAAAAAATCACCGATGCCGGGGGTGCAGCCCACGCGCTGAGTTTTGATATTACCGACGCGCAGGCGGTGCGAGCAGCAGTGGAGCCGTTGGCAGAAGAAAAAGCCTTTCAAGTCATCGTGAACTGCGCGGGCATCCACGACGACGCAGTATTTGCAGGCATGCGCAGCGAGCAGTGGAGCCGCGTGATCGATGTGTCGTTGAACGGGTTTTTCAATGTGACCCAACCGCTGATGCTGCCCATGCTGCGCACACGCCATGGCCGCATTATCAATATCTCATCGGTCGCGGCCATTGCGGGCAACCGTGGGCAGGTCAACTATGCGGCAGCCAAAGCCGCGCTGCACGGTGCCACCAAGGCACTGGCGCAAGAGGTGGCCAGCCGGGGTGTGACGGTGAATGTGGTGGCTCCTGGCATCATCGACTCGCCCATGGTGGAGGGCTTATTTGACGCAGACACCGTAGCACGCATGGTGCCGATGAAGCGCATGGGCACCGCGCAGGAGGTGGCGGCGTTAGTAGCTTTTCTGGCCAGCAAAGATGCCGGCTACATCACCGGGCAAATCATCTCGATCAATGGCGGCATGATTTGATTTGTTGCCTTGTAGAGAAATTTGGCTCGACGTGACGTACCGTGAACAAGCCGGGCACGAACCGGGAAGCGGGGTAGGGAACCGGGTGTTCGCACGCCCTGGCACTTGGGTTGGACGGCTACGCAGCTGTCCCCCGTGGCGGCTTATGGCCGGCCACTCCTCCTTTATGCCGCTACGCCGTCCAACCCAAGTGCCAGGGCCGCGAGCGTGGCGGGTCTGCGGTGGTGAGAAACCCGCGTGCTGGAGAGGTGGTGTCTCGCTGGCGATAAAGCACCCACCACGCTAGCAGGATCCGGTCTGCAGCGATGGAACACCCGCCACCGACCTGGTCCCGTACACAATCCAAGCCCACAATACCAGCGCTACAGCTCGTAATGATCCGGGAGAACAAACCCACATCGCTCATTATTCAATAGCTTCTCCCGCTATACTTTAAAGGGCTACAGCCCCATTGGCATCTGAAAAAAAGGTCAAATCTAGCAAGTGCAGG
This sequence comes from Polaromonas sp., assembly GCA_031390175.1. Taxonomy (GTDB): domain Bacteria; phylum Pseudomonadota; class Gammaproteobacteria; order Burkholderiales; family Burkholderiaceae_C; genus JAAFIP01. The sequence goes on along the minus strand of JANMTF010000353.1, from coordinate 6,880 downwards.
TGATTGGCTCGCAAGCCGTGGGTTCACTCCGCCGCTGATCGAACTGGCCTGCCCAGCGTCATCAACGACCGGTCGCCGTCGGTCAGCGTAGTTTCTACGGTATGCACATAGTTGTCGATGCCCGACAAGCGAATCTCTTGCAGCATCACAAATAGCTTGGCGTTCTTGGGTTTTAAAACCAGTTGCCATTTGGCCGCCGGGCCGGTTAAGCGCCAACTGAAGTACTTTTCAATGCCTGCCTGATCACCCCGGAAGGTAGCGGTCAAACTCTGCACTAACGATGCCATATCTGCGAAATCGTCCAGCGACATACTGCGCTTGAAAGTGCCACGCTCAATCGACACTTTATTGCCTTCGATCAACATGGTCTCTGCTCTAGGCTGCTGGGTGCGTTTTTCCAAGCGGCTGGGAGCCTGAAACAGCAGATCGCCGCGCGACTCCACTGGCGCGTCCAGCACCCGCAGGTATTTGCGCTCAACAAACTCGGCCTTGATGCTTTTGCTGGCGGCAAACAGCTGCATCAGCTTGGGCATGTCAATATCGTTGGCCTGCGCGCTGGTGCCGCAAGCCATGGCTACCATCAATACAAATGCTGAGAATATTTTCATGGGTGTTGCGCGCTGGTTTTCCAAAAATCGAAGAAATTAAACCAATTGTAGGGCGCAGCCAAGCAATGCTGCTCTATCAATTGCACATAGCGCTCCAGGGCGCGCTGGCTGGCCTGCTCGCGGTGGGCGGCCATGCTGGCGGCGTCCATCACCAGCTCAAGATGGATGGTGTAACGGTTGCCACCATGGTAGGTGCCCGTCATAAAGTACACAGGGTGTCGCAGCATCGCCGCCATGCGAAACGGGCCTAAGGGAAACGCGGCTTCGCTGCCCAGCAGGTTTACCTTCACATTGCCCGAGTCATCCAAAGACCGGTCAGCCAAAACGCCTATTAACGCGCCCTGACCCAGCTGCTCTTTCACCTCCAGCATCGCTCCCGGTCGGCCAAGGGAGATGATGTCTTGCTGGGCATCGGGGTTGATAGCACTGAGGAGTTTTTTGATGTTCAGGGCATTTTCCTCGTACATCAGCAGCACCATCTTGAGCTGCGGATGGTCGCGCGCAATGCTGCGCACGCACTCAAAGCTGCCCATGTGCGCGCCCATCAAAAACATGCCTGCACCGCTGCTGGCTGTGCCCAGCGCCAGATTGTTCGGATCGCTCACGCTGATGTTGAACAAGTCCAGGCGGCCATTAAGAAAATAAATGCGGTCCAGTGTGACCGCGCCAAAGGCATACAAATGTTTGAAGACGGCCAGCCGTCCGTTGGACTGGTTCGGGATGCGCGCGAGAAACTTGCGAGAAGCTTTGCGTGCCGAGGACGAAGATAGGTAAAAATACACCATCACAAACAGCAGCACGGCGCGTGAGATGCGCCTGCCCAGGTGCAAAGCGATCCAGGACATCAACTTCAGCGCGGCCATATTGCCGCGCTCCTTGTTGTGCGCCCAGGGCGTTTTGCTGTCGCCCGTTTCGGCTGTGGGTGCGGGTTTGCGTGCTGTGGCCATTAAGAAGCCGCGTTGTCCGCGAGAATGCGCAACTGGCCGCTACAAGCCAAGGTGTCCGCCGCGCCGCCCTCGCCCAGTAGCTGCACTGTGAACTTGTACTCAGCGGGATGGTTGGTAATGAGGTTCACGCACAGCTTGGCCCCGGGCAGTACCGGTGCCAAGAACTTCACGTTAACCAGGCTAAAGTTTTTCAACGGGCTGGCCAGTTGACTTTGGGCAAACGCCATCACCCGCTCTAGCAGCAACACGCCGGGCACAATCGGCTGCCCCGGAAAATGGCCCGCATAACAAGGATGCACTTGCGGGAAATCGATGCGTTGCTCAGCCATCATGGCGCATCCATGGTCGTTGGGCTTGCGGGGCCCTGTGGCGTTTGGATGAACGCCAGCAAGGCCTCACGCGGTAGTTTGCCGGTGCTATTGCGAGGGAGTGTGGGCACCAACTTCAATGGTCTGGGCAAAAATGCAGGCGCAATCTTACGACGTAGCGCTTGTTGCAAAGCTTCCAGGCTCAAAGTAGGAGCCACGACTACGGCGGCCAGGCGGGTAGTGTTGCCTACCCCTTCTGTAGCTTCGCTAGGTACAAAAAAAGCACCGTCTTCTACCCCGGGGATAGACAGCAGTTGGTGGTTCAAATGGCCCAAGGTCGTGCTCTTGCCTGCTACGTTGACCATGTCCACCGTTCGGCCATGGAGAATAAAAACCCGCTCATTGACAAGCTCCAACACATCGTTGACTTCCACCGAGCCTTCTATCTGCGCGCCGCTGGCAAAGGGCTTGCCTTGCAGGTGCGCAAGCTCGATGCCGTCAAAGGTAGTCCAGTTGCTGGTCTGCGAGGTTTGGCGTGTGGCGAGCTGGCCGGTCTCAGTGCTGCCGTAAATTTCCAGCAAACGGGCTTGGGTTTTTTGCTCGGCCTCTATGGCGAGTGCGGCTGTCAAGGGTGCGGTGGCGCAGACCAATAAGTCGATGGGCGAGGGCGCAGCCACTTCGGTGATGAAGGCCCGCAGATGAAAAGGCGTGGTCACCAGCGCGCGCGGGCGTGGCGTGCGCGCCATGGTGCGCTCTATATCGGCCGGGTAAAACGGCTTGCCTGCTTCAAAAGCCGCTGCGTTTTGCATGGCTATGAGTACGGTGGACTCAAAGCCGTACATATGCTGCGGCGGCACGGTGCCCACCATGGTGTACTGGCTACCAGGCACCACGCCCAAGCGCTGGCCTTCGCTTTGCACATTCACCACCAGTCGCCCCCAAGTTTTGCGGTGCGCCACAGGCAAGCCGGTGCTGCCCGAGGTAAACACGTAGGCCGCCACATGCTCAGGGTCAATCATGGGCACGGCGGGCTCTGGCTGCGGGCTTGCTTGGAGCAACCAGTCGGTGATATAAGTTTGCGGCAACTGAATGTCGCAGGCACGCTCGTCGGTGAGGCAATACAGCGCTTCATGTGTGCTGGCAAGTTTACCGATCAGCTCTTCGGTATGCGTGGAGGGCAACAGGCAGCTTTGCTGGCGCACCCAAGCCGCGCCCAAGCCGACAGCAAAGGCGTAGCGGTCTTGGCAGGCCAGCAATACATACTTGGCATCGGGCAAGCGGGTGGCGCAGTGGGCTACGTCTGCCAAATACTGGGCGACGGAAATAGCCACGCCGGTGCGGTAGGCGATAGGGTCGCTCAGTTGGGTGTGCGTGACAAGGGGCAGCATCACTGGGCCAGTTAAGGTTTGAGCGTGGGAACAGCCGCCGCGCTGGGGCTGGCTTGGTGGCTTTGATAAGCCTCAAAGCCTTGCTTCATACTGGCGTGGTCAAAGTTTTTGAACAGCATGCGGCGCAGCAAGTACTCACCTACAAAAAACACGATTACCGAAGGCCATTGCAGCAGCACCCCAAAGGCCGACCACACTGCCAAGGGCGCGGCGGTGTACAAAATGATGGACAGGGCGCAGGTCACCAGGAAAAACCCGGTCCATGCCACGGTAACCTGGCGCGCATAAGCCGCAATTTCGGGCGGCAGATCGCGGTGTACCATGCGGGCAAAGGTCACCACCAGTGGCGTGGAGCCCGCCACCAAGGTGTGGCCAAAGACCCAGGCCAGCAGGGCGTTGGTGCCCAGATGCTGCGCAAAATACAAAGTATCGGCATTTGCCAATACCAAGGGCCAGGCCCACCACAAAGGAGCCAGCACAGTCACTAGCGCCAAACCGACAGCCAAGCCCAAGCGCAGCGCTTTTTGCCACCAAGGCAAGCCAGCTTGTGAGAGCAATTTAAAAACCCAATGCGTGATGAACCACACCAAGGCGGCTGCGGGTACCCCCACTGCTAGCGCAGCTGCAATGGTTCTGCCCTCCGGCAATATCAAGGCGAAGTGGCTGATCAGGGCGTACCCTGTAATCAGGGCAACGATGAAAGCGCCTTTTAACAAACCATGGCCTTTGTGCTCAGCCGCTGAGTGCGGGGCTTTATTTGGTGCGCTCTTGGGCAATATACAAGCTCAGTGCGCGGATAGAGGCAAAGCTTTCGACGTTGCGCGGATCGTCCGAGCGCATTTGAAAGCCGTAGCGCTTGGACACGGCCAACGCAATTTCCAGGATGTCGATGGAGTCCAGCCCTAGACCATCACCGTACAAAGGCGTGTCAGCCGTCACTTCGCTGGGCTTGACCTCTAAATTCAGCGCGCTGATGAGCAGCCCAATGACTTCGGCCTCCAGTTCGGGCTGCGGTATGGCGATAGCGTTGGGGGCTGCCGAGGATTCCATTAAACTTGACCTATCAGTTGGGGTTAAAGCACGCTGGATTTTAAAGTCTAGCGGGGCGCATTAGCTCTGGTTGCAGCGAAAATACACCTTACTGATGCCATATTACCACCCACCGTCTCAGCGCAAGCTCGCCCACAGCGTGTCACCTGCGGTTGTTCGGGAGATGCCATGAACCTAGCGGCTTCGACAACTCACTTGGTGCTTGTCCCCTGTTACAACCCTGGCGCCAAAGTTTTGCAAACCGTGCGCAGCATCCGCGCCCAATGGTCGCCCGTGTGGGTCGTGGTAGACGGCAGCACCGACGAGAGCACCGCCTTGCTGCAGGCCGAGGCCGCCCAAGACCCCGGGCTACAGGTGTTTGTACAGAGCGCCAACAGCGGCAAGGGTAGCGCTGTACTGCACGGCATTACCGAGGCACTTAACCGGGGCTTTACCCATGCCTTGGCCATGGACGCCGACGGCCAGCACCCCGCTGACCTGATCGCCACCTTTATGGCCCGCTCTATCGCCCAACCGAGCGCCATGATTTTAGGCAAACCCGTGTTCGACGCCAGCGCCCCCGCCCTGCGCGTGAACGGCCGCAAGGTGTCCAACAGCTGGGCTAATGTAGAAACCTTGGGCGCAGGCGTGGGCGATTCGCTCTACGGCTTTCGCGTCTACCCCATGCGCCCGCTGCAAAAAGTGATGCAAGGCAGCCGCTGGATGCGCCGCTTCGACTTTGACCCCGAAGTGGCCGTGCGCCTGTGCTGGCAGGGCGTTCACCCCATCAACATCGACGCGCCGGTCAAATACTTCAGCCCGCAGGAGGGCGGGGTGTCGCACTTCAAGTATCTGCGCGACAATGTGCTGCTCACCTGGATGCACACCCGGCTGTTCACCGAATTTTTAGTTCGCTTGCCATGGCTTTTGGCGCGTCGCAAGTCCTGAAATGAACTCAATATGAGTTTCACACCTTTTTCTGTAAACAAGACGCGCAATGGATTACGGGATGACTCAATTTCGCAAAAAGAGGAGATGCGCTACTGGTTTGCATCATCTATAGTTTGGCTTTTCTACCTCTACCATAGTGGATTCGTGGGCTTGCACTTCAACTGGTTTCTTGTTTACGATGTACTGGCTGCTGTCATTATTCTGTGGGTTGGACTCAGTGAGGCCTTGAAGGCTAACGGGGGCAACGATGGACATCAGTTTCTTCGCAGAGTCGTTACATTGGGCACACCTCTTGGCTTTACTGTGCTTATAGCGAGTCAAATTTTGTACTGGCTTGGTTGGTATATATTCCCATTTATATTAAATGCTGGGTCATTTAGGGAGCCTGCATTTGCTTGGCAGATAGTCAACTTCGTTATCTTTAACGGGATACAAGTATGGTTTTGGTGGCGTATTCACCGCCACCTTACTATTCTGCAAAAACACAACATATAAATCATGTCCGACATCCTCCAAAAAATCGTAGAAGTTAAACGCCAGGAAATCGCCGCTGCGGTGAAAAAAATGCCGTTCGCCGACATGCGCGCCGACGCCGAGAGCCGCGTGCTGGTGCGCGACTACGTGGGCGCTATGCGGGCCAAGATGGCGGCGGGCCAGGCGGCGGTGATTGCCGAGGTGAAAAAGGCCTCGCCGTCCAAAGGCGTGCTGCGCGAAGAGTTTTTTGCGGCTGATATTGCCCAAAGCTACGCTGATGGCAACAGCGAAACCAAGAAGAAAGATGAAGCTCTGGTTAACGCCGCCTGTTTGTCGGTGCTCACTGACAAACAGTTTTTCCAGGGATCGTCGGACTACCTGCGCCAAGCCCGCGCCAGTTGCCAGTTGCCGGTGTTGCGCAAAGATTTCATGGTCGATTCTTACCAAATCTACGAGTCGCGCGCCATGGGGGCAGACTGCATTTTGTTGATCGCCGCCTGCCTGGATGACGCGCAAATGGCCGATTTGCAGGCCATCGCGCTCACCCTGGACATGGCTGTGCTGGTGGAGGTGCATGACCGCGCCGAGCTGGAGCGGGCGCTCCAGCTGCCCAATGTGCCTGCCAAAACCATGCTGGGCATCAATAACCGCAACCTGAAAACCTTTGAAGTGAGCCTGGACACCACGCTGGGCATGCTGGCTGACGTGCCCAAAGACAAGCTGCTGGTGACCGAGAGCGGTATTTCCACTGTGCAAGATGTACAGAAGATGCGCGCTGCCGGCGTGCACGCTTTTTTGGTGGGCGAGGCTTTTATGCGCGCAGACGAGCCCGGTTTGGCGCTGGCCAAGCTGTTTGCATAGGCTTTGCAGGTTACGGAATCGCTATTGATAATATAGCTGCTCCCGCATTATTCTATTGGGCTTATGGCCGATTTATTCTCTGATTTAGATTTTGCAGGCTCACTGCAAAGGGGTGCACAACTAGGTGCAAGCGCCAAGGCTGCCTGCACTTTGCAGCCCCAACCTTGGCTGGTGGCGGCTGACTGGCAGGCAGCGGTGGCTGAGTTTTGGCAAGGCGAGGCGGGGCGCAAGCTGCAAACCTTCTTGCACCAGCGCCAAAGCGATGGCGCCACCATTTACCCACCCCAGCCGCTGCGCGCTTTGCAGCTCACGCC
>JANMTF010000311.1:0-7917 GCA_031390175.1 Polaromonas sp. | reverse complement strand
CGGCGGCATCTTCAAACAGCCCGTGCACATAGATTCCGAGAACGTTACCTTGCGTATTTTGCCTAGCCAGATCGGGCGGCAAGACTGCGGTGGGCTTGGCCTTACCAGTGAACAGATCAGCTCTCACCGACGTCACGCCGTCGTGAATTTCGTAGCCCGTCAAAGTGACCGCGCTGAGCGCCGCCCAAGCGCCACTCAACTGGGCAAACTGCGCTGTGGTGTGGCGCACGGTTTTGGTATCGGCAAACTGGGTGACCAGCGGCAGCAAGCCTAGACCCGGGGCGTTGCCATCAATGCCATAGGGGTCGATCAAGGCCTCACCCAGCATTTGCTGGCCACCGAAAATGCCCAGCACCCGGCCGCCGCGCGCGTCGTGGGCGGCGATGGCCGCATCCATTTTGGTAGCGCGCAGCCAGGCCAGGTCGCTACTGGTGTGCTTGGAGCCGGGCAGGATGATCCAGTCGGCTTGGGCTAGATCGGCGGGGCTGCGCGCCCACACCAAGCGCACGCCATTGATGTTTGTCAACGCCTGAAACTCGTCCAAGTTGCTGATGCGCGGGTAGACCACCACGGCGATGGTGGTGTGCACCTGGCCACTGGCGCGTGAGCGGTCGTCAAACACACCATCTTCTTCGGGCAGGCCGTGGTTCCACCACATGGGCAGTGTGGCTACCGTGGAGATACCGGTGCGCTCTTGCAGCATCTGGGGTGCGGGGGCCAGCAGCGCTGCATCACCGCGAAACTTGTTGAGCACAAAGCCTGTGATGAGCGCTTGCTCGTCGGCAGGCAGCAGCGCCCAGGTGCTTGGCCTGGGCGAACAAACACCCAGTGCCCCATGCCCGGTTTTCCAAACTATGTCAAACCCAAACGGGCCATCCACTCACCCAAGGCGCGCTCGTTCTCGTTGCCTTGCGCATACACCGCGCGCATGGCCGCATGTGCCTCTGGGCGGTGTTGGTTGACTTTGAGTTTGCACTCCATCTTGTCCACCTTCAGCTCAAACGCCACAATGCCCGCAAGCATTTTGTGCCGAAACTCGTCGCCCAAATCGCGCCACTGCTGGGCATAGGGCGGCTCGTGGTCGCCGATGAGCCTTTTCAACAACGCATCTTTGGCTGCTGGCTCGTCGATGATCCGCCCGGTCACCACGCAATGCACGGCCAGATAGTTCCAGGTAGGCACACGCGCCAAGTCGGGGTACACCTTGGGCGACATGTAGGCGTGCGGGCCCATGAAGGTGACCAGGGCCTGTGGACGGGTCTGCAGGTAACGCCAATGCGGGTTAGCCTTGGCGCAGTGGCCCAGCAAGGTCCAATGTTGACCGTCCTCTATCAAATGCAGAGGCAGATGGGTGACGAAGGGCAGGCCATCGTCGTCGTTGGAAATGAGTGAGGCAAAGGCGTAGTCGCGCACCAATGCGGCGGCATGCTGTGGGTCTTTGGCTATAAATTGAGGGGGCTGGTACACAAGCGTTCCTTGAATAGGCAATGACTTTAACGCAATTTAAACCGTCACACTAAGCTGCTCACCAAGCCGATTGCGAGCAGGCCCGAACAACGGGACAACTTACCTGAGCACGGAGGTAACGCCCGATCCTTCAGCCACCCGGCCCATCACAATCTCCAGCAGGCGCGCCGGGTCATCATTGACCTTGTCTGGCGTCAAGCGCAGGCCGGCTGTGGTGATCTCCAGCTTTTGGGTGAAGGTAATGCCCATGACCGGCTCGGAGCCGGGCTCTTGCAGAAAGGTGGAAATTTGCTCACGCAGCATGGTTTTATCGCGCGCTGCGAACATGGCGCAGGCGCGGCCACCGGGCATACGGCACAACACGGCATTGGCGGGCAAACGCTGGCGAATAAACTGTGAGATCAGCATGGCCTGCACCTCTTGCGAGCCCTCGCCCTCGCCTACCTTAAAGTCAGCCACGTTGTGAATTTGTATGCCGCACAGCCCGGCGAACACCTCGCCAGTGGCGACATCGCGCAAGGTGCGGCGGATCAGCTCTTGAAACCCACGCTCACTCCAGGTACCGGTGGCGGGGTCTAGCAGCAATTTGCGCTGCGCCCGGCTGGACTCGGCCAAGAGCGTCTTTTGGTTATCTGTCATGGCGATCACGCGCAGCTCGGACTCTACCATATGCGCCAGATCGGCCATGGTCTCCAGATCTTCGGGGGCATAAGTGCGCGGCATGGTGTCCATGACGCACAAAGCACCTACACGCAAGCCGGGTGCCAGTTCCAGGGGCCAGCCGCAATACGAGCGGATAAAGGGCGGGCCAATCACCACCGGATGGTTGATAAAGCGATCATCCAAGTACGTATCTTTTACCTGAAACACCTCATTGGACACAATCGCGTGGCTGCAAAACGAGATACTGCGCGCTACCTCCGGCTTGGCCAAACCCTGTGCCGAGCGAAACCAGCGCACATCGTCCTCCACAATGGAAATCATGGCCATGGGTACGTGCAGCATGCGCTGGGCCATGCGCGTAATACGGTCAAAGCGCTCCTCACGGGGTACAAAGGCGCACATGGCTGCACGCAACGCAGCGACGCGTTCGTCTTCGTTATCAGGAATGGCGGCGATTTGGTAATCCACGGAGCGATGGGTCACAAACAGAGGTTGGAGGGGGCCTTGGGGCACTCCAAAGCAGCGCTAAGCATACCGCATCATACTGAAGTAGAACTGGCCCATGGCGGATTTCTCATGCGGATAATTGCCCGAACTGTGCTAAATTAAAACTACAAAAGCAGCCAGGAGACACTATGCCCATCCCCACCGCCTCAGCGGACACAGCGCGCACCCGCTTGATCGCGCGCCTGCAGCAACCCGGCCTGATCAGCGCCCCCGGCGTGTTCGACATGGTGTCTCTGCGCTTGGCCGACCGCATGGGGTTTGACGCGCTATACATGACGGGCTACGGCACCGTAGCATCCCACATGGGCCTGCCCGACGCGGGTCTGGCCACCTACAGCGACATGGTGGGCCGCGTGGCTGCGATGGCGGGCATGGCGCGCACGCCTCTGATAGCCGATGGTGACACGGGCTACGGTGGCCTGCTCAATATGCGCCACACCGTGCGTGGCTACGAGGCTGCGGGCGCTGCGGCCATCCAGTTGGAAGACCAGGAGTTTCCTAAAAAGTGCGGCCATACACCGGGGCGGCGCGTGATCCCCATGGCGGACATGGTGCAAAAAATCCGCGTAGCGGTGGAGTCGCGCCAGTCCAAAAATTTTCTCATCATCGCCCGCACTGACGCACGCACCACCCTGGGCCTGGACGAGGCACTGCGCCGCGCCGAGGCCTATGCCAAGGCGGGGGCGGATATTTTGTTTGTCGAATCGCCAGAGTCCGAAGAAGAAATGCGCCGCATCGGACAGGCTTTTCATCTGCCTATGATTGCCAACATGGTGGAGAAAGGTCGTACGCCCGTGCTCACCCGCGCGGAGCTCGAATCCATTGGCTACAAGATCGCCATCTTCCCCGTCACCGCACTGCTCTCTGCCGTGCAGGCCATGCAAAACGTCTACACCCAGCTCAAACAAACGGGCTCATCCGCAGGCTGCACGCAACCGCTGTATGACTTTGCGGATTTAACGCGGCTGATGGGCTTTGAGGACGTGTGGGCGTTTGACAAACGCTATGCACAAGCCGACTAACACCGCCCAAGCTCTTCTAAATTTTTCACCCAAACGCCTTATGAAAAACACCACTTTCTCATCCCCACGCCGCCATCTACTCAGCTTGGCCATCGCCACACTAGCCGCCCTACCCGGCTTGGCAGCTGCGCAAAGTCCCTACCCCAGCAAACCCATCCGCCTGGTTGTGCCCTTCACCCCCGGCGGTGTGACGGACACCAGTGGCCGCCTGATCGCCGAGCAGCTTTCCAAGCGCCTGGGCCAGCAAGTGATCGTGGACAACAAACCCGGCGCTTCCGGCAACATCGGCACCCAGCAAGTGGCTGCAGCAGAGCCCGATGGCTACACCCTGCTGCTGGGCTTTGACGGCACGCTCACCATCAACCCGCATGTCTTTGACAAAGTGCCGTTCAGCGCAGTGCGCGACTTTGCGCCGATTGGCAAAATTGGCGACGCGGTGCTCATCCTCGTAGCCCACCCCGCTGTAGCCGCCAAGACGCTGCAAGAAGTTATTGCCCTGTCCAAAGCGCAGACCGGTGGCCTGTCGTTTGGCACCTCGGGCACGGGCGGCACGCCGCATATTGCAGGCGAGCTGCTCAAGCAGCGTACGGGGGCTAACCTGGTGCATGTGCCCTACAAAGGCGGTGGCCAGGCGCTGACCGATGTACTGGGCGGCAACATCCCCTTGGTGTACACGGCTGTGGCCGGTGCGCAAGCGCATGTGAAATCGGGCAAGCTGCACGCCGTGGCGGTGTCCAGCGCGCAGCGCTCCAAGTCGTTGCCCGATGTGCCCACATTTATCGAAGCAGGTATTAGTGACTTTGACATCAACTCCTGGGTGGGCCTGCTAGCGCCTAGCAAAACACCTAAGGCCATCATGGATCGCCTCACCACCGAACTGAACGCTGTGCTGAACGACCCGCAAAACCGCGAAAAACTCAACCTCATGGGCATCAACGCCCAGCCCGGCACAGGCGAGGCCTTTGGCGAGGAGATCAAACGCGACCTGGCGCGCTACGGCCAAGTGGTAAAAGCTGCAGGCATTAAGGCCGAGTAAGCGTGCAGGCGCAGCCATTTGACTGCGACTATAGTTTGATATATATTAGCATGCATAGCCACTTAAACCACCCAGGAGGTTGCCCATGAGTTCGATGGTTTTAACCCAAGTTTACCTAGAGACAGCGCAAAAACAAGCGTTGACCAGTCAGGCCAAAAAATCAGGCCGCAAAGTATCCGAGATCATGCGCGATGCGGTAGACGCAGCCATTGCAGGCGTTACCCTGGACGACATCCACATGCTTGACATGGGCACCCAGCGCGCGCATAGCGACATCAATGCCATGCGGGCGCAGCTCAAAGACAACACCACCGAGCACACCGCCTTCATGCGCGAAATAGCCAAGCTCCAAAAGGCCAGCGCCAAGGAGCATGCATGAGCGTTCTGACTGACGTGATGGACCGCCTGACCGATATCTCCTCTCTGCGAACACAGGTCACCGAGCTGATTCAACAACAACGCGAAATGCGCAGCATCATGCTGACGCAGCAACGCGAGCTAGCAGAGGTGCGCGGGCAGCTTAAAGCGCTGATTCAAATGCAAAGTGCAGCGGGCAGAAAATAGTTTGCATCGAACCGCTGATTGCTCTCATTAGCGGCATCCCCTGCGGTACGAGACTCATTACCCCGAGGGCTCCTCAAAGAAGAAACACGTTGGCAATATGGCTGGCGCAATATGCTCCACATCCCGCGCCGACACACCACACGCAAAGAAGCTCTCACGCCATTGGCGCACTGCTGGGGGCAGGCGCGTCTGCGCGACGATCCCAGCGCTATCACGCGCCTGGGCGTGGACGAGACCTCCAGCAAAAAGAGCCACAGCTACGTCACCCTGGGCGTAGACTTGGACAGCGCACGTGTGATCCATGTTTGTGAGGGCAAAGGAAAGCAAACCATAGCAGGCCTGGCACGGCATTTGTTGAGCAAGTATGTGCCAGCCGAGCAAATTGAGCACCTGAGCATGGATTTATCCCGCAGCTTTTTTCCTATCCGGTAACTTGGTGCAATTGTATTTGATCGAATACTTTTTTCAATCGGCACTCTAGCCCAGCACTGGCGGGGCGAGCCTGGCGCTGCGGGTGCGGGCCGTGTCTGCGCCTTGGGCGCTCGGCCACATCTTTCCACGCCTCCCCACTCTGGCGCGCCCACTGCCTGCTGCTGGCACTCCGCGCCCAGCCCGCGCAGGCTGCTGTAGACCTGATGGATTGACAGCTATTGGGGTAGGCGCCTGCGCCACACAGCGGCTGGCTGCTGTGTGGCGCGCACAGCGCCGCCCGAGGCGCGTCGGATGTCAACGAAGGATGGGGCAGAGGCTGGGGCAATAAGTTAGCTATACTTCTACTAGCTGCTTACGGCATATTCTATTGGGCTACAGCCTGATTTATATCTTAAAACAACCGACCCGCGCATTCGGCTCCATGTGGAAGGCTCGCTCAACTCAGGAACCACTGATTGCGCCCATCTCGGCTATTGGCAGCGTGCACTACCTCAGGTCCACTGGTACATCAACGACGCCATGTACAAGCCAGCTCCAAAAGCCACCATCATACCCATGCGCTTGCTTTTGTCGTGTGTCGGCTCATTCAGAAAACTGTCTAGGATGAGAAAACAACTGGGTGCGCTCATATTTCCATAACGTTCGAAAAGCTGCAATGAGCGTGCAAGTTGCGTTGTCGTGAGCCCAAGGACATCGGACGTGCCAAACTTTGCAAGTACTTCCCTACCGCCTTGATGAATCGACCATTCCACAACGTCTTTTGCACTCAACCGGTGTTTGCCCAGCATTGGTTCAATCATGAGTTGATTGACGAGCAATGGCACATTATTTTTGATTTGATCGTCAATCACAAAGCGGGTGTCGTTAAACTTGATGAGATTGCTGAGATGAAAATTCAATGCTACATCTTTGATTTTCATCAATGGTTTTTCAAATTTTTCTCTCATTCGCTCTGGAATAATCAGTAGCGCGACAGCACCGTCCGAAAACAACGAATTGACTTTCATGTCCATAGCAAACTGAGGGTGCTTATGGTCGTAACCGAACGAGGTACGAGAAGTGCATTGGTCGTAAACTATGACAATAGCGGCCTTGTCATTTTGCTGACAGTATCGAACTGCAGACTCCAGTGGCCAAAAACCACCCGCACACCCATAGTTCGACAGCTCCTGCGGGGGCATCTCAGGTTGAATATTACAAACCATGGCGGCCTGGCAAGCCAAGTTTGGCAGACTGTTCGTGTGCAAAGAAGTGTTGTAAGCCACACCCAAATAGCCCACATCTGTCAATGAAATTTCATTGGAAAGCTGCTCAATCAAACCTACACACCACGACAGCGGATGATGAGACACGTCACACAGAACTTTTTCAGGGATTCGATTCAAATCTATACAACTAGTGCGTTGTTGGATTCCAAAACTTTTTGCAACACGCTGTGCCAACTTATTGGTGCGCTCGGAGCATAAATGGGTGGGGTAAAACTTATCAGCAAATTCATTTGACGGTAAGGAGGGAGGGAAAATGCTCGCACTAGCTGCAACGTATACATCAGTAGCCATAGATCCTTAGTTTTGGGTCGAATTTTTTTACGGACGTTTATTCATACACCACCTGCGCCTCGCCAGCATGCGCCTGGGCGCTCCAGCTGGCGAGCGCGGCGTCGGTGGGGAAAAACTTGGCGCGGTCGTCCAGAGCTATTTCGGCGCTGGCGGTTACCTCACCGCCATGGCTCGTTGCAGTGCGCCAGATGTTCAGGCGCACGGGTAGGCCGCGCAGTAGCTCGCCTTGCTCGGTCACTTCCTTTTTGGGCGGAAAGTCAAGCACCATTCGGGAGATGTCCGGGGCCTTGCCCCTTGGGTCATTGCTTACCCTTACCTTGAGGAATTTACCAAACTTGGCGCGCGCCGTGGGCAAATCCCAAATGGCGTTGACGACAAAGCGGATGCCACCGGAGAAGCGGTCGGGCTGGGCCTTGCCTTGCACGATGATGAGCTCGTCGTCTTTGAGCAAATTGCGGTTGGCGTTGATCAGCGCTTCGTCGGCCGTGGCCTCTATCACGGCAGATTTATCGTCGAGTTTGAAAATGGCCAGCTTACCGCGTTGGCCGTTGATAACGCGCAAGTCGCCGACGATGCCGACCAAGGTTCGGATGTCGCGCGACTCTGGCAGGCCGTCGATTTTGGTTTTGACAAACTGGCGCACTTCGCGCTCTACCTCGTCAAACAA
>JANMTF010000309.1:0-44304 GCA_031390175.1 Polaromonas sp. | reverse complement strand
CGGCGGCATCTTCAAACAGCCCGTGCACATAGATTCCGAGAACGTTACCTTGCGTATTTTGCCTAGCCAGATCGGGCGGCAAGACTGCGGTGGGCTTGGCCTTACCAGTGAACAGATCAGCTCTCACCGACGTCACGCCGTGGTGAATTTCGTAGCCCGTAATACGCACCTGACTCAGCGCGGCCCATGCGCCGCACAGCGGGGCAAACTGCGCAGTGGTGTGGCGCACGGTTTTGGTCTCTTCAAACTGGGTGACCAGCGGCAGCAAGCCTAGACTCGGGGCGTTGCCATCAATGCCATAGGGGTTGATCAAGGCCTCACCCAGCATTTGCAAGCCACCGCAAATGCCCAGCACCCTGCCGCCGCGCGCTTCGTGGGCGGCGATGGCCGCATCCATTTTGGTGGCTCGCAGCCAGGCCAGGTCGCTACTGGTGTGCTTGGAGCCGGGCAAGATGATCCAGTCGGCTTGGGCTAGATCGGCGGGGCTGCGCGCCCACACCAAGCGCACGCCATTGATGTTTGTCAACGCCTGAAATTCGTCCAAGTTGCTGATGCGCGGGTAGGCCACCACGGCGATGGTGGTGTGCACCTGGCCACTGGCGCGCGAGCGGTCGTCAAACACGCCGTCTTCTTCCGGCAAGCCGTGGTTCCACCACATGGGCAGCGTGGCTACCGTGGGGATACAGGTGCGCTCTTGCAGCATCTGGGGTGCGGGGGCCAGCAGCGCTGCATCACCGCGAAACTTGTTGAGCACAAAGCCGGTGATGAGTGCTTGCTCATCCGCAGGCAGCAGCGCCCAGGTACCGTACAGATGGGCAAAGGCCCCGCCCCGGTCAATGTCGGTAATCAACAAACAGCGGGCTTGTGCATGGCGAGCCACGCGCATGTTGACGATGTCGCTGCTGTGCAGGTTGATCTCGGCAGGCGAGCCTGCGCCTTCGATCACCACGATATCGTTTTCTGCACGCAGGGCATCGAGCGACTGGGCGATGGCAGGCCACATATGCTCGCTGCGCGCACGCCAGGGCATGGCGGTGAGCTCGGCACTCACCTGGCCGAGCAGCACCACCTGGCTGTGGGTGTCGGCCTCGGGTTTGAGCAGCACCGGGTTCATGCGCACCTCGGGTACGGCGCGGGCGGCTAGTGCTTGAAAGTACTGCGCACTGCCGATCTCGCCGTAGGCATCGCCCTGCCCGGCCACCACCCGCGCGTTGTTGCTCATGTTTTGTGCTTTGAAGGGCGCTACCTTATAGCCACGCTGCGCGTACCAGCGGCACAGCGCTGTGGTGAGCCAGCTTTTGCCTGCACCGCTGGTCGTACCCAGCACCATCACACACTTGGCAGTCATACCCACTCCTTTACGGCCATCAACAATACGTCTTGTGCAGCGGGTGCTTGCACGCTTAAGCG
Source organism: Polaromonas sp. (assembly GCA_031390175.1). Taxonomy (GTDB): domain Bacteria; phylum Pseudomonadota; class Gammaproteobacteria; order Burkholderiales; family Burkholderiaceae_C; genus JAAFIP01. The sequence goes on along the minus strand of JANMTF010000309.1, from coordinate 42,894 downwards.
CAGATGCTGCGGCAGGCCAAACGATGCGCAGTCCCGCAGCTTGATGCCACGGGCACGCAAACCGTCCAGCGGCAAGGGCTGCACCGGCACTACACAAAAAAAGTGGGCCTCGCTTGGCAGGCATTCCCAGCCGAGCGTTGCACACAGTGCAAGCTGGCGCGCCTTCCATTGCCGCAAAGTCACCAGACTATCGGCAAGCCACTGCTGCACCTCTGGCCGCACCCATGCCGCCAACATGGCCACGCCATGAGAGCCCACGGGCCACGATGGGCACAGCGCCTGTAACGCCAGGCAATCTGTCTGGGCATGCACCGGTGCTATGGCATACGCAGCGCGCACACCCGTAAGACCCAAGGCTTTGTTAGGTGTCCAAAGCTGCCACACCTGGTTGAGCTGATGCGCACTCAGGCTAATTGACCCCTGTAGGCGCAGCGGTTCATACGCCCGGTCTAGCACCACTTTAGCACCGCTGGCCAGCAGCGCAGCCATGCCTTGACCGGTTTGCCCTAGCGGACTGGACGGATCGCAAGCCCAAGCCAAAGTCCCGGCGCTGGCTTGCGCTGCCCGGCGCAGCCCCATGGCCTGAGCCGCTCTGGCGTAGTCACCATAGCCGTGCACTGGCACCAGCGCGTCCGCAAAGCCCTGCTGCATAGCCCACGCCGTGATGCGGAAGATAAACTCACTGGCGCTTGCCGCCAACAGAACGCGCTCAGGCCCTACGGCATGAAACTGCGCAAGTTGCGCACGCAGCTGGCTATAGGCAGGGTCGGGGTAATGCGTCGCATCCGCAGTTTGCACAGCATGCGCTGCCTGCGGACAAGGCCCGCAGGCATTGGCATTGGTAGAAAAATCAAACGGTACCGCCCCCAGCGCATCTGGGCCACCATGCACCGCAGCGTGTAGAGCTGGCAAAGTTAAATACATATTGCTATTGATAATATAGCTGCTTGCGCAATGAAAACGCAGGCTATCACTGTTTTGGATGAAAATTTTATAGCCAGGGGCATATCACTTGCCACCACCTCACGCCCGCCAGCATGCAGCACATACACACCGGGCTTGTTGAGGCGCACACCCAGCGCCAGTGCCATCGCCGCCATGGGCCAGCCGCTGTTGGGCGACGGCGTGTGCGCTGCTTGTGCAGGCAGTTGCATCACCAGCCTGGGGCGCTGCCACAGCATCAGCACTGCGGTGATGCGCGCGGGCAGCCAGGACAACACATCGTCTGCGCGGGCGGCCCACTTGCCTGCCCACTGCCAATAGCGTCCGCTGCGCATGCCGGGGTAGCCCCACATGGCATCGGCCGTATTGGCAAAGCGGTACAGCGCCGCGCCGGGCAAGCCCAGCAGCACAAACCAGAAAATAGGCGCCACCACCGAGTCGTTCAAATTTTCTGCCAAGGTTTCTATCGCGCTCTCACGCACCTGTGCGGCGCTGAGTTGGCTGACATCCCGGCTCACCAGCCTTGCCAATTGCGACCGCCCTGCGTCCAGCGACTGGGCCAACGCAGCTTCTACGGCAGCCACTTCCTCGCGCAGCATGCGCCACGCCAGCAATGGCTTGAGCAGACACGCCAACAGCACGGTGGATAACAGCCATGGCAGCGCCTCCAGCAGCTTCATTAGCCCATAATATGCTACGACAATAATAGCTGCTTGCGCAATCCAATAAAGGGCTCCCAGGCCAAAATGCTTAAAATTTTGCGCCTGATGAGCAGTTGGCACGCTAGGCACAAAGCGTGCGGCCGCGCTGTCCAACATACGCCCCATCCACACCACGGGGTGCCATGCTGCAGGCGGCTCACCCCATAGGTGGTCAATCGCCAGCGCCAACAGCAGCGCTGCGGCCAAGACCTGCCATGACGATCCTGCTAGGAGCATGGGGGCACTGCGGACGGTGCGCTCAGTGTGCTGGGCTGCCCCCACTGGTTGTCAAACACCATGTCGCTCAAAGGCGCGCGCTCTGCCCAGCCTTCTTGCGCCAGCATGGGCTTAGCGTAGAAAGCGGGCACGGGCCCCAGGCACAGCAGCGCGATGGGCTCCGCACCGTCGGGCAATTGCAGCAACTGCGCGACATCGGACGGCGCAAACAAAGACACCCAGCCCATGCCCAAACCCTCAGCGCGCGCGGCAAGCCACAGGTTTTGAACAGCACAAAAGGCATCCGCTTGTACGCACAGTGGGTCGGTAGATACCAATTTTCAGTCCTCAATACCGCGCTGCGCAGGTATGCCTGCGTTAAAGGCGTGTTTGATCTTGGTCATCTCAGTTACGGTGTCGGCCAGCTCGATGATCTCGGGCGGGCAACGGCGCCCCGTGATCACCACATGCACATGCTTGGGCCGGGCGCGCAGGGTGTCCAGCACATCGTCCAACGGCATCCAGCCGTAGGTCAGCGGGTACGTCATCTCGTCTAGCACCACCATGAAGTTGTCGTCGCTCAAAATAGAGGCCTTGGCTTTTTGCCAGCCATCACGCGCCAGTTGCGCTGAGTGCTCGAGGTCTTGGCTCTTCCAGCTAAAGCCGTCGCCCAGGCCTTCAATGGCGATACCCAGTTGCTCAAACATGCGGTGCTCGCCAAAACGGGCACTGGGAACTTTCATGAACTGGTAAATTTTGACACCCTTGCCATGCACATGGGTGCGGCCAAAGGCACGCAGTGCCAAGCCAAAGGCGGCCGTGCTTTTGCCTTTACCGTCGCCGGTGTTGACTATCACCAGGCCACGCCTCTCGCCCTCGGGTTTGTCATAGGGTTTGTGAACAGGGGGAGTTTCTATTTGCATCGATTTTTCTTTCAGTTCATTTTAGGTAGCGCAACATACATGGCGCCCACCATTTGCACGTCAATCCGCTTGTCAAACACGCTCTCCAGGGCGCGGTGCGTAGCGGTATGCACGCAAGCACCGTGGTGCAGCACCTGGCCTTGCGCCATGATAAGCATGCTGTCGGCCTGCAAGGCCACAGATATCTCATGCAATACGCTGACCACGGTTTTGCCTTGGGCTACCAGGCTGCGCACGGTGTGCAGCCAGTCGGTTTGGTGTGGTGGATCCAGGTTGGCCAAAGGCTCGTCCATCAGCAGCACATCAGCCTGCACCGCCAGCAGCCGCGCCAGCAGCACGCGCTGGCGCTCGCCACCTGACAAGCTTCCCAGCGCGCGTGCGCGCCAGTCCCAAGCCTGCGTCATCTTCAAAGCTTGCTCTACCGCTGCATGGTCGGCCGCACTGGGCGCAGCCAGCCAGCCCTGGTGTGGCAAGCGCCCCAGCATGGCGACATCGTAAGCCGTTAGATCGTCTGCGCCACCTTCGTTTTGACCTAGCCATGCCAGCCGCTGCGCCCGTGTGCGGGCAGGCAGGTGCGCCAGGTCTTGCCCCAGCAACTGCACCTCTCCGGCATACGGCAGCAAGCCCGCCAGCACCTTCAGCAATGTGGACTTGCCAGCACCGTTGGGGCCGACGATGGTTGTCCACTGCCCGGCCTCTAGCTGGGCATTCACGCCATGCAATACCAAGGTGTTGGCAAGCTTGGCCGAAATATTCAATGCGTGAACAGCTATTTTTTTCATAGCATTCGCCCATCACTGGTGCGCTGCCCCAAGGCCTGCCCCCGGTGCATGAGCCACAGCAAATAACCGCCGCCCAAGATAGCGGTCAGCACCCCCACGGGCAGCTCTTGCGGTGCCATCACCCAACGGGCCAACAGGTCGGCTGTGCCGAGCAATACGCTGCCCATCAGCGCCGACAAACATAGCAGCGCAGCAGAGCGTACTTTCACTGCGGCGCGCACCACATGCGGCGCGGCCAAGCCCACAAACGCAATCAAACCAGTTTGTGCGACCGCCGTGCCAGTGGCCAAGGCCAACACCACCACCAAGGCTGCGCGCAGCGGCGGCAACTGTAGCCCCAGGCTTTGCGCGGTGGCTTCGCCCAAACTCAAACCATCCAGCACACGGCTCAATACCACCGCCACCGACAGGCAAGCCAACAGCGCAGCGCCCATGATGCCGCAAGCCGCCCAGCCTACAAATCCTGTAGAGCCCAGCATAAATGCCTGCATGGCCTCCAAAATATCGGGCGATGCCAGTGTGATCAAGGACGTGAGCGCGCCCAGCACCACACCCACTACCACTCCAGCCAATAGCAGGCGCAGCGTGTGCCCCACGCCTTTGGCCAACAGCAAAGTCAACATCACCGCCAGAGCAGCCCCAGCGAACGCAGCCCCGGTCAAACCGAGCCGCGCCATCCATTGCAGCGTCATCGGGCTCACCCCCATCAAAGCCAGCGCCAGCGCTACGCCTACTGAGGCACCTGAGGCGCTACCCAGTAAATACGGATCGGCCAATGGGTTGCGAAACAAGCCCTGGGCCACCGCCCCGGCCAAGCCAAGCAAGGCACCCGCCAACAGAGCCCCTAAAGTGCGCGGCAGGCGAATCTGCCAGACGATTTGGCTAGACAAAGGGTCGTCCAGCGTGCGCCACAACCTGTCAAAACCGGTGCTGCCCACACCCGCGCCCAATACCAGCAGCAAGACACTGGCTAGCAGCAGGCTGGCTGCAAACCAGCTACCACGCGGCCACTGCCATGCAGCAACAAAGGACGGTTTAGTGGACATGCGGTGTGCTGCTGGTTTTACGCGCTGCAGGCCCTGTGCTGGCGGGCAGTTTATCCACCAAGCACTGCGCCATGATGCGCGCGGCCTCGGCCATACGCGGGCCAGGGCGCACCAGCACATCGGAGTCTTCTGGCTTGAAAACGCATACCCGCTGCGCACGGATGGCCTGCATCGCGGCCCAACCGGGCCGGTCGGTCATACCTACGTAGTTGCGATCCCCCACCATGATCACATCGGGATTGGCACGCACGACAAACTCGGGGTTGAGTTTGGGAAACGGCCCGAGCTCCCTTGGCACAATGTTGCGCACTCCCAAGCGGCTAAGCGTCTCGCCGATGAAAGACGATTCGCCCGCTGCAAATGGCGCGCTGTTGACCTCAAAATACACCCTGGTGTTTTTTACCGAAGCAGGCAGGGACTGCGCCGCCGCCGCCACCCCCGCATCTATCACGCGCCACACCTGCTGCGCGCCCTGCTCGGCTGGAATATCCAGCAACTGCCCCACCTTGCCCAGCACGCGCCTGACATCGGCATGGGTCTTGGGCTCTAGCGTAATCACCTTGATACCCAGCGCCGTCAAACGCTCGTGCGAGCGCGAGGACACCGCCATCAACACGACATCGGGGCGCAGCGCTACGATGGCTTCGATGTTCGGGTCCAAGCCACCGCCCACTTGCGGTAACTGTTTCACCGAGGCCGGGTAGTTGGAATAGCGGTCTACCCCCACCAGGCGCTGGCACTGGCCCAGCGCACACACGCTCTCAGTCAGTGAGGGCAGCAGGCTCACGATGCGCAGCGGGCTTTGCGCAAACGTGACAGTGATTTGGCGGTCGTCCACTACCTGCAAGGCCTGCACAGGCAAGTGCCAGGCCAGCAGCAGCCAAGCGGCTGATAAGCCCATTCGTATCGCGCCTTTTCTCATGCTGCACCTTTCAAGGTCAGCGGTAAACCCGCCGCCATCAGCGTCACGCGCTGGCACACCTGCGCTGTGTCTTGGTTGAGTCGCCCCAGCGCGTCGACATAGGCACGCACCTGCGCTCCAAGCGGGATGACCCCTAAACCGATTTCATTGGAAACGATCACAACCGGACCCTTGGCATGGGCAATAGCTGCAAAAACCATAGCTGCTTGCGCTTTATATTCATTGGCTATTGACCTATTTGGCTGTGAATCGGGTACGGCACCAAATGTTGCACTAGGCATCAGCCAGTTGGTCAACCACAGGGTTAAACAATCCACCACCAGCAGCGTATGGGGCGTACTGTGGAGAGTGATAGCGCTGGCTATGTCCAGCGGCTCTTCCACAGTACGCATGCCCGGCACGCGGGCCGCCCGGTCGGCTTGGTGCCGTGCGATGCGCTGGCGCATCTCCTCGTCATGGGGCTGCGCTGTGGCCAGCAGCACTGCCCCGTGTGAAGGAGATGCCGCCAACCACTGCGCAGCAAGCCGCTCTGCCCGCGCCGACTTGCCGCTGCGCTGGCCACCCAAAATCAGCTCGCTACGGGGGAGAGTCAATTCATTGCCCATGGGTTTGGTTCCAGCTTCACCAGCGTTTATTTAGGCTGGTAGCGCAAGGTCATAAACACGCCGCGGCCAGGCTGGTTGTAGCCCAGAATGGTTTGGTAGTCGCGGTCAGTCACATTGTTGAGCTTGGCTTGCAACGCCCAGTCTTTGCCCACTTTGTACTCGGCTTGCAAATCCAAGGTGGTGTAGCCACCCAGCTCGGTTGTGTTGTTGGTATTGTCAAAACGTGAGCCCGCACTGAGCACTTGGCCACCCATTTTCCAGCTACCCACGCTGTAATCTGCGCCCACATTCGTTTGCGTGCGGTTGCGCCGTGGCAGCAGTTTGCCCGTCAATTCGTTACGCGGGTCAAAACTATCATGCGATGCGTGCAGAGCCAACGACCCCAGTTGCGCGTCATAGCCCAGCGTCCAGCCTTTGATGCGCGCTTGCGGCACGTTTGCAGGCAAGGTGGAGCCGGTGATAAAGCCGCGAATCTTGTTGTCAAAACGTACCGCCTTCAGGCTATGACCTGCCTGCTTGTAGGTGATACCCAACTCCGTGTTGCGCCCCTTCTCGGGTTGCAAGGCTGCATTGCCAAATCCGGGGAAGTAAAGCTGGTTAAACGACGGTGCCACAAACGAAGTGCCGTGCGACGCATTGACACGCCATTGCGGTGTGATGGCATACCCATAGCCCGCAAAGCCTGTGGTGCTGCTACCAAACTGCGAATTTCGGTCTCGGCGCAGGTTAGCCTGCCAACTGTGCGCACCGGCAGCGCCGTTGAGGCCTGCAAACAGTGAATTGACAGTGCGTGAATTGACGGTGTACCGGGTTGTACTGTCTACCTCCTGCTTGAGCTGCTCTAAACCCAGCAACGCGATGCCAACAGGTGTAGCTACCTCGTTTGACCAAGCCAACTGCGTTTGCGCAGTGTCGAAATTGGACGGTATGGTGGTAAACGTGCTGGCTGAGCTGAGCTGTGTGGATTTATCCTGACTCTTGGCGTAGGTCAGGCGGGATTGCCATGCGGGCAGCAACTTGCCCTCCAACCCGAGTGAGGTGAGCGAGGTGCCTAAACTGCCACGGGTATCCACCCCTGGACCATCGTCAAACTGGTTTTTACCGTTGGACTGCATCAGCTTGGCATTGAGCGCCCAGTCTTTTGCAAATTTCCAGCGCAGTGATGCATTGATGGCTTCTTGCTTGAAGCCATCATCGTCCGCGTTAAAGCTACCAAAGGGCACTTGGCTATTGGTTGCAGAGAACCCACCGTCGCGGGTACGCTGGGCACCGAGGGAATAGGAAAGGGCCTCCACTCCACCGGTCAATCCTGCCGAGAGTTGAGAATATCCGCGACTACCCAGCGTGACCGCCGCATTGGGGAAGAAACCCTGTACGCCAGTGCGCGTAAAAATTTGCACCACACCGCCCACACCATCACTGCCATACAGTGCAGACGCAGGGCCTTTGAGCACTTCAATGCGCTCAATCATTTCTAACGGAATATTTTCCCAACCAGGCGTTCCTGTAGTGGCAGAACCAAAACGCACGCCATCAATCAACAAAATAGTGTGCCGCGCCTCGGCACCGCGAATGTAAATGTTGGCCGTTTTACCCAACCCGCCTGTGCTGGAGAACTGCACACCCGCGCTGCGCGTGAGCAATTCTGGCAATGTTTTGCCTGTGGACTGCTCAATTTGAGCGCGCGTGACCACCACCACCTCACTGACCAATTCGTCGCTACGGGTCTCGTTGCGGGTAGCGGTAATGACCACCTCCTTGAGTTGTGGGATAGATGCAGTTTGGGCAGACGCTGCACCAGCAGACAGGCAGGCGCACGTCAGCGCAGAAAGACGCAAAGTCGTCGAATGATTTTTCATAATGGATAAGACACGAACAAGGTGCCCGGTACCAGCCTCCCCGCTGGTGTGGGCGAATTGGCTGTGCGTTTTAAACGCGCACAGCCGCCGTGTTGGCCGGTATCCGGGCTGATGGAGCTACCTTCATCACCTTCCCAAAACCCAAGGGCTTCAGTGGTGTAGATGAAAGCAGGTGCGCTTTTTGCTATTCAAACAAAAACGTACCGTCCACTTACCGTTGCGGGGGCAGCGCTGGTTAGGCAAGCGTCTAGACAGACGGCACCCTCCAGCTTCCCGTTGAACTGCGGCGTGTGAACCACACCGCGAGCACCAACACGTGTATTTTAAGCGCCCTGCCTGCCTAAATACTGACAATGGCCATCCACCCTCTTGCGCAATTGCAAAAATATCTTTTAGAATCAAGGGCATAACTACCCCCATCCATGGCAGATACCCCCCCCATTGAGCAAGTCACCGAGCGCGTAGAGCGCCTGTTATTGCGCTACGAAGAGCTGACGCGTACCAACGCGCTGCTCAGCGCCGAGGTGCAGGCCCTAAGCCATGAGCGTGATTCACTCAAGTCGCGTCTGTCTGCTGCCCGCTCACGCGTGGATGCTTTGTTAGAGCGGCTGCCAGAGGCTGTGCAGTCTGCTTCCAGCCAACACGAATCGGTTTAGTTTTCGGCAACTACCATGACATTGAAACAACTCGAAGTCCAAATCATGGGCCAAAGCTATCTGCTGGGTGCACCCGAAGGCGGCGAACAGCAGCTTCTGACTGCAGTTGAAAAAGTAGACACTGCCATGTGCAAGATACGCGACGCAGGCAAAGTCAAGGCGCGTGACCGTATTGCTGTGCTGGCAGCTTTGAACTTGGCGTTTGAAACAGACCGTCCGTCGGCTCATAGCGCCTCCCAAGCCAATGCGGCCAAAGCCTCACCTGCATCGAACCCGCAAGCTGATGCAGGACAGGACGATCCACGTTGGGCCACTTTGGTGCACCGGCTAGACCTGGCATTGGGCAGTGACGGTCAGTTGCTCTAGCGCGACTTGGGCTCCCTGCGCAGTCACTGGGCAGGCGGTTTGAAATTTCTTCACTGCGCGTTACGTCTATTCTCACAGGCGACTGTTTTACGCAGCAGATAGAGCGTAGAATAAAACTGTCTGCGGCCGTCGCTGGGCTTTATATTCCTTGTACCAACGCTCTTAGAGCAAGGGTTAGGAACATTGCACCACAGGCGTGATCGTCTCGCGTTAGATGAACCCAATGTGGGGCTGCCCTTTCCCACCTGAACCATGGTTCAGGATGCCGGTCTGGCCACCCAGCCGCAGACACCTTTTCTTTTTTGTGCTGCATGCGTTTGCGACAAAAAAACTATAAGCCACACGCCATGACGCTCGAACCTCTGCTGATCGTAGAACTGCTTTTAATGGGCATGACCAGCGGCTTTTTAGCCGGTCTCTTGGGCATCGGTGGCGGCATGATCATGGTGCCGTTTATCACCCTCATCATGTCAGCGCGCGGTGTCTCACCCGACCTGAGCGTGAAGATGGCCATTGCCACGTCGATGGCGGCCATCGTGTTTACCTCGATCTCCAGCGTGCGTGCGCACCACAAGCGTGGCGCAGTGCGCTGGGACATTGTCAAAGGCTTGGCCCCCGGCATTGTGCTGGGCGCGGCCATCGCCAGCCTGGGCGTGTTCTCGCTGCTTAAAGGCGCGTGGCTGGCCATCTTCTTTGGTCTGTTTGTCAGCTTCTCCGCCACGCAAATGTTTTTAGACAAAGGCAAACCACCGCCGACGCGGCAAATGCCTGTGGGCCTGGCCAAGGTAGCCTCGGGTGGTTTTATCGGCTTTATGTCGGGCCTGGTAGGCGCAGGAGGGGCGTTTATCAGCGTGCCTCTGATGACAGCGTGCAACGTAGCCATTCATAACGCCGTAGCCACGTCGGCGGCACTGGGCTTTCCCATCGCCCTGGCCAATGCGCTGGGCTATGTGACCAGCGGCTGGGGCATTCCCGGCCTGCCCGTGGGCGCGCTAGGCTACATCTGGCTGCCTGCGCTGCTGGTGATCGCAATGGCCAGCGTGTTGACCGCGCCGCTGGGGGCCAAAGTAGCGCATTCGATGAACATCAAACGCCTCAAACGCATCTTTGCCTGCGTGCTGTACTTGCTAGCAGCGTATATGTTCTACAAGGGTTTTCAAGGTTAGTTTGATGCCATTTAAGGCATTAGCCCAGTAGAATATTGCGGGAGCAGCTATTTAAACCATAGCGAATATATATTCGTTGATGGCCATTACCGCTGCCATCATGGAAGCCAACTGAGCTGGAGACCCTATGTCCACATTCGTCGTAGCCCACGGAGCCTGGAGTTCCGGCTGGGCCTGGAAAAAAATGCGCCCCCTGATGCGCGAAGCGGGGCACACCCTGTTCACGCCCAGCTATACCGGCCTAGGGGAGCGCGCCCACCTGGCCCACCCGGGCATTGACCTGGACACCCACATCAACGACGTGCTGAACCTGCTGCACTACGAAGACCTGAGCGACGTGATTTTGCTAGGCCACAGCTACGGCGGCATGGTAGCCACCGGCGTGGCCGACCGCGCTCCCGAGCGCATGGCCCAGGTGGTGTACCTGGATGCCTTTGCCCCGCGCCACGGCCAGTCCCTACTGGGCCTGCAAACCGAAGACAACCGTGGCCGCGTGTTGGCTGCCGTGCAGCAACATGGCGAGGGCTGGCGCGTCCCAGCCAACCCCATGCCAGCGGACACAAGCGCCGAAGACTTGGCGTGGGCCACGCCCCGGCGGGTGATGCAACCCCTGAAAACCTTTGAGCAAGCCATCCAACTCGCAGGCGCCATCGACACCCTGCCCCGCGCCTACATTTATTGCAAACTGCCCGGCCCTGGCGACGTGTTCGACCAATTTGCGCAGCGTGCGCAAACCGAGGCGGGTTGGAAATATGCAGAGCTGGAGGCTAGCCACAATCCGCATATCACCATGCCAGAGACCTTGATGCAATTGCTACAGAACTTGTAATAAAAGGTTGGACTCTGTCCTCTAAAGATCCAGTTGATTGAGGCCTATATGGTTATCACTATAGACTTCTGCACGGCATTTGCGCTATAACATATGTTTACATATTTAACCTTTCATTAAAGTGGGCATCGTGCAGAGCATCTTTTCAAGAGCAAGTTTGGTACTGCTTTTATGCATTCTCATGTGCATCGCAGGTGGTGCACGCGCGGCAACCTGTTTTGCGTTTGATGACACCAGCGGATCGCTGGTGGTGTTTGACCAAACGGCACCGCTGACCATCCGCAAAACCGTCATCATCCCCACTTTTGGCGGCGACCAGGTAGAGTCTGCCTACTTTGATGGGGTTAATAACCGCTACTACATCGTCAGGCAAACCACGCCCAACACTTTGGGCTATGTCGATGCGCTGACGGACACGTATATTCAAATTTCTCCAGCCACGGGTATGGGCACCACCGCTGTACCCACCGCAATCCCGGTAGGTACCACCAATGGGGCAAACCGGATTACCGGTTTAACGCGCAACCCCGTTACCAACAAATGGTATGTGGCCAGGCTGGAGGGCTTCTTGTTTGAGATCGATCCCAACACCGGGGTGTTTGTGCCCGGTGCTTTTGGTGGCAATGACTATTTGATTTTACGCAATGCTGCAGGGGTGCAAATCAACCCGACAGAAGATTTGGTATTTGACGCGACTGGCAAACTGTTTATAAGCACCGGAACCGTGCTGCACCAAAACATCAATCTCGCCACCGGCTTTGCTACGGGCCAAGTGCCCATCACCAGTTTTGCCGAGGGCTTTTCGCTGGACCAGGATGGCACGATCCGCATGGTGATGGGCGCCAACAATGGCGCCACCAGCCGCAACGTCTACACCCTCAACACCACGACGGGTGCCAGCACGCTCCAATACAACTTGCCCAATATTGGCGGTGTAGCGGACTATGAGTCATTGGGCTGCAACTCCCTGCCCGAGCGCAGCGACCTGCGATTGTCCAAGTCAGTCTCGCCTGCCGGCGTATTGCCCGGTGGCACCGCAACATTCACCCTTGGCCTGTTCAATGCGGGGGTTGACCCCGCATTCAGGGTGAACGTGCTCGATACCCTGCCCGCTGGTGTGAACGTGCTGTCCAGCAGCATCCAGGGCACGTGCACCAGTTGCTCGTTTGATGGGGTTAGTGGTCTGTGGTCGATAGACCAAATATTGCTGGGCCAGCGCATCACGTTGACCTTTGTCGTCAGCACGCTGGGGGTCACGCCCAATACTGCCGCCATCAACCGCGCCCAGGTCACTCAATCTTGTACCCGCGCCACGGGAGCCTGCGTGGCCATGCCCGACCCCAACTCCACCCCCAACAATAAATCTGGGGCCTATACGCCTACCGAAGATGACGAAGCGCTGGCCAACCTGCTGATTTCACCCACACCCTCGGTGTCCAAGGCATTCGCACCCTCCTCAGGTGAGCCGGGTAACACCACGTTGCTGGTATTGACCTTGGTCAACCCCAACACCACCACGGTGGCTAGCCTGACAGCTGCCTTGGTGGACACTTACCCTACAGGCATGGTCAACGCAGCCACACCCAACCCCCAAACCAGTTGCGGCGGTGCGGGGGGCCTGGTAGCGGTAGCGGGAGGCAATAGCATTACCGTGCCTGCTGGGCGCACCATCGCCATCAGCGGCAGTTGCACCGTCACAGTGGTGGTGCAACTACTCAACCAAGGCACTTACGACAACAACATCCCGGCGGGCGCGTTGGTCACCTCGGTGGGCAACAGTTTTGTGGGGGTCACTGCCAGCTATGTGGCCACACCCGTCAATACCTCGGTGATCAAAAGCTTTGTACCCAATGCCATCGCCCCAGGCCAAACCGCTACATTGCGGCTAACTTTGTCTAATCCCTCCAGCGTTACCGCCACTTTGACCAGCAATCTGGTGGACACCTATCCCGCGGGCCTGCTCAATGCCGCCACACCCAATCCGCAAACCAACTGCGCTGGCACAGGCGCGGTCGTCGCTGCTGCGGGTGGAAATAGCCTGACCGTTCCGTCCACCCGCGCCATCGCGCCCAACAGCAGTTGCACGGTAACCGTCATTGTCAGTGCTGCATCGGTGGGGCTTTATACCAATACCATAGCCATAGGTGGCTTGGTGACTTCAGTAGGCAGCAACTTTTCCACCGCCACGGATTCGTTGCTGGCTGACCGCCCCCGAGTAGAAAAGTCTTTCACCCCCAGCGCAGTGCAAGCGGGTGCGGACTCGGTGCTGAAAATTATCTTCTTCAACCCATTGCCCACGGCTGCAACGCTGAACGCCGTGTTTACCGATGTGTACCCTGCTGGCATTGTCAACTCCCCTACACCCGGTTCAGCGGACACCTGCGCTGGTGGCAACCCGACGGCTGTTGCCGGTGGCAATCAAATTACGATGCCAGTGAACACCGTCATACCCGCACAAGGCCAATGCGAACTGACAGTCAACGTGCGCGGCGCGGCCAATGGCACTTACATCAACACGATCCCTGCAGGCTCGCTCAGCACCAGCTTGGGCACCAATTCTTCCGTGGTAACTGCCACACTGACGATAGCCACCGTTGCCGATGTGCAAGTCACCAAAGTAGCCAGTGCCAGCAGTACCGATCCCGCTGGGACGGTGATCTTCACGGTCACTGTCTCCAATATAGGCCCCTCCGCTGCGACCAACGTGCCGTTTAGCGATGTGCTCAATGGCCTGAGCATTGTGGGCGCAGTGACGCGGACCGTGGCTGGAGGCGCTACCGTGACGGCGTTTACCAGCTCAAGCACAAACATCACCGCGACCATGACCATACCGGTTGGCGGAGTAGTCAATTACATCGTTGCGGCATTGCCCAGCGTGTTCAGCAACTTTGTCACCAACACTGCTGTGGTGGGCACCAGCACGCTGTATACCGACCCCAACCTCAATAACAACACGGCCAGCGTATTGGTGTTTGTCAATAAATTGGCGCTGCTATCGGTAAGCAAAACCGATGGTGTGACAACCGCCCGCAGCGGCGACCTGCTCAATTACACCGTGACTTTTGCCAACGCAGGTCCTTCTCCCGCAGATGGAGCCGTGGTCAAAGATGTGTCGTCTGCGGGGCTCAATTGCATCAGCCTGGTATGTACGCCGACTAGCGGGGCACTGTGCGGAGCCATGACAGTCGCCACCTTCACCAGCGCAGGCGGGCATGTGCTGCCCAGCCTGCCATCGGGCAGCACCGTGACTGTGGTGTTAAGTTGCCAAGTGACGGCTACGGGCAACTAGCGCCCCATCCGCTACAGCATGGATTGTCAGCCCAGTAGTTTTCGCAGCTGCTTGTGCAGGTTCATAAAGGTCTGTAGCCCTCTAGACACATGCGCAAGCAGCTATGGAATATGAAGCTTCTGATGTGGCGGAAATGGGTCTGCCTCCAGCGCCTTGATTTTGACTAAAACTGCTTGGCTGCGCTGCTGGTCAGCTGCGTCCGTGTGCCAGTCGGTTGGCTGCGTGCTGGTGGGTACATCTACAAATTGCACCTTGCGCGTGGTGCCATGACCCATGTGATCGAGCCGCGTGCGCAGGGCCTCAATGACAGCATCGGCAGGCATGCTGGTTTGGGTGGGAGTCCAGATGGCGATATGCACGTTGAACGTATCACCGCTTTTGATGGACGCTACCGTGCGCATGCAGGCGACGAGAATTTTGGTACCCAGCGCATTGACGGCATCGCGCGAGATAGGCGACTCCAGCAGGTACATAAAATGGTCATCATCCAGGCGTGCCACGGTGTCGATGTGGCGTGCCTGCTGGCGCAGCCGCGCACCCAAGTGCGACAGCATAGCGCCTCTTGCTTCCAGGGAGAGTGGCACAAGGTGCTTCTCGTAGTCCAACCAGCGCAGCATGATGACCCCACAGGGCTCTTTGGAGCGTGCGCTGCGATCCAATACTCTGGGCAAACGCATCAGCGCAATATGGGCTGCGGATAGATTGGTAGTGGGATCGGTGAGGGCTTGGCCAGATGCACGCTCTATGGCCGCAAAAGTCTCGCGGTTACGCATAATCAAGCCCGTATACAGCATGATCATGCCGACGATGCCTGTCACCAGGCTCCACAACTGAGCGATATCGAAACGCGCAATCCAGCCCAGGTTGTAGGCCGCCCGAGCCAACATTGACAGCGTCAGTGGTGCAAAGCCCGCCGCCACCAACCACAACCAGGCTTGGTTGTGCAGCGCCATCCACACCACGATGGCCAGTGTCCACAGCAGTGCCAATGCAGCCAGGCCATTGATGACATCACTAGAAAAATACGACTGCATGCTGGCATAGGCAATCGACGTAACGACCAACAACCCAATCAAGCCCAGCGACAGCGTGTGTATGCGGGCAAAGGCCTCTTTGGCGTAACTGACTTGCAGCACAAACCAGGTGCTGGCGGCCAAGGTCCAAAAAGGTATCACCACCGTCATGATTTTATTGAGGTACATACTCTGGGGCCATAACCGTTGATTGGCAAACCCCATCAATACCAACTGCGCGATCAGCAGCATAAAGACCAATAAGGCAAACCATACAAAATGCATGTTGCGGTACAGCCAGGCCGTGAGCAGGCTCAGCAAAATCAATAGGCTGAACAAGCCCAACATGATGCCAAGCTGGCCACCGACGCGCGCGGTAATTTCGATGTATTCGTTCACGGAAACCAGCACAGGCTGCTCGGTCACTGCGCGGCGGTGCTCCAGCTTGAGGTAGTAGGTTTGCGTGCGGTCTGTGCGCGTGGCCAGTGGAAAGCTGGGGGCGCGGGCGGGCACAGGCCATCGGCTTGCGGCGACGTTGTCGCCCGCACTCAATGTCATCCAGCGGCCCTGGCTGTCCAGAAAGTACAGCGTAGCCAGCTCCAATCGCAGCTGCGGAATGCGCAGATACCAAGTTTGAGGGTCTGGCGTCGCAGCTAGGGAAAACCGCAGCCACACATCGCGCTCACGGGCAGTGGGCAGTGTGGCAGCAGGAGTCAAATCGGCAAAGCCATGGGCTTTGGCCGCATCGTTAAAGTCAGTAGGGTTGACTACCGCGCCTTTGGGTACCGCTAGCCATTGCAAGGGGGCGGCAAGCGGTGAGACGGCACTGGCATTGAACGGTTTGGCCATTTCCTGCGCAGCCACGCCTGCCGGTGCACACAGCCCCAAGCAGCACCACAACAGGTAAAACAAAATATGCCTCAAAGCGCGCCGTTCTTAAAATGATTCGAAACTATGGACAAAATTGTCCATCATTTCGATGACCTTTCAATGTAGCGCTCAAACTGTGGGGTAGTGGCGAAGCCGGTGAAAATAGCAATGTACTGCGCAAAAAATCACGCTCCCATTTGTAGGTAAAAAGTGGCATGTGCAGCCTTAGGCGCATTGGAACCAGCATCCTTCTCAAGGGGCAAACCCGCTGCGCTGAACTCCGTGATTTGGATGGCCGAATTATTCCCGCGTCTGCTACGGATGCAAGGGAAGGAGTTTTGGATCTTGAGCGTTGGGTCTTGCATTGCAACATCCCTCAAAGCCTATAGGGGTTTGCAGGTTGATCCAGCTTTGCGCGTCTGAAGCAAATGGGGTCAGATCAACATTCAGGAAGACCCTCGGTTCGGAGCGTGCAACGCCATCGCGAAATTTTGCTGACCCCTTTTGCGTAGTCTCCGGCGCGCGAGGTCTGTGCAAGAGGCTCTTCGTGCGCAGAAGGAGAGCCGCACGCGCCGCGCTGCTCAGCGGATATCTGGCGCGTTAGGCAAACCGTTGCTGCGCACTTGGCCTTCTTGCAGTGGGTAATGCTGCACCAGCAGGGCCGAGACCTCCTGCAGGGCCTGCGTCAGCCCCTCTTCAAACTTTTGCGCTTTGAGCGCCGCCGACAAATGCTGCGTGACCGCTTGCCACTGGGTGGCGCTGACCTTGGCGTTCAGGCCGCGGTCAGCCACCAGCTCGATGGCGTGCTCGGCCAGCAGCAGGTAGATCAGCACGCCATTGTTGTGCTCGGTGTCCCACACCCGCAGCTTGCCAAACATGGCGATGGCGCGCTGGCGCGGTGTGGCGTCTCGCCACAGATAGCTGCTGGGCATGCCTGCCTCGACGCAGATGCGCACCTCACCTGTGTGGCGCGCCTCACTGGCGTTCACGTAGCCTTCCAGGCGCTTGAGCAACTCCGGCGGCACTGCGCGGCGGGTATCGCCGTCGTCCATCCAGCGGTGGCGCAGGATGCGCTGCAAGCGGGCAAAGAAGCCGATGCGAACTGAGGTAGATGCGGGGGTAGTTCGGTTCATCACAGCCACCTTAAAAATCACCACTGGCACCACCGCCACCAAAATCTCCGCCGCCGCCGGAGCTAAAGCCGCCTCCCCCACCGCCGCCGCCAAAGCCCCCTGAGCCTGACGACCACCCTCCCCCGCCATAGCTGCCACCCCCGTACCCGCGCCCACCCGTGGCTAAACGGCTAAAGCTGGACATCAGCGTAAAAATCAAGGCCACGACAAAAGCGATACCCGCCAGCGCCATGCTGGCCGTGACAAAAAACGCCAGCCCGCCCACCGCGCCACCGGTCACCAAGGAGCCCAGCTTGTTGCCAAAAATGCCTTTGGCTATGGCGCCGCCAATGGGAATAGCAAACAGCATGAAGATGGCAATGTCCATCCACTGAAAACCCTCGCCCAATGTGTTCAGGCCACCGGCCTCCTTCGCAGCGACTTCTGGCAGGCTCTCGGCATCAATGCGTTTGGTCAAGCCGTCAATGGTGGCCGATAGGCCCCCCGCGTAGTCGCCACTGCGCAGGCCGGGGGCCAAGGCCTCGTCCATGATCTGCTTGACCGCCAAATCGGGCAGCGCGCCTTCCAGCGTTTTGGCCACTTCGATGCGCACCTTGCGGTCATTTTTGGCCACGATCACCAGCACGCCGTCACCTACCTCTTTGCGGCCAATCTTCCACGCGTTGGACACCCGGTTGGCGTAGCTGGCAATGTCTTCGGGCTGGGTGGTGGGCACGATCAGCACCACTACTTGACTACCCTTGCGTTTTTCTAAAGCCTCCAGCTTGGCCTCTAGCGTTTGGCGTGCAGCAGCGTCTAGCGTGGCGGTGGTGTCCACCACGCGCGCAGTCAGCGCAGGTACCGGCTGCAGGTTCTGCGCCTGCGCGCCAAAGCCCAACAGGGCAACGCACAGCCACACCACAAAAACTATTATTTTCATAGCTGCTCCCGCGATATTTTATTGGGCTAGCGGCCTAAACAGCTTGTAAACCAGGGTTACTTCTTGGTGAAATCAACCACGGGCGGCGCGCTGATTTGGGCCTCGTTTTCTACCGCAAACGTCGGCTTGGTGCCGTAGCTGAACACCATGGCCGTCAGGTTTGTAGGAAAACTGCGGGCCAGCACGTTGTACTCCTGGATGGTCTTGATATAGCGGTCGCGCGCAACAGTGATGCGGTTTTCAGTGCCCTCCAGCTCCACGCGCAGGTCTCTGAAGCCTTGGTTGGCTTTGAGGTTGGGGTAATTTTCGCTGACTGCCAGCAGACGGCTCAATGCACCGCCCAATTGGCTTTGCGCGTCCTGGAACTTTTTAAACGCTTCGGGGTTGTTCAATGTTTCTGGGGTCACGGTGATGGACGTCGCCTTGGCGCGTGCCTCTACCACCTTGATCAGCGTGTCTTGCTCAAACCCAGCCTCGCCTTTAACGGTGCTAATGATGTTGGGGATCAAATCTGCGCGGCGCTTGTATTGGTTGAGCACATTGCTCCAGGCGGCTTTGCTCTCTTCGTCCAGCCGTTGAAAGTCGTTGTACCCGCAGCCCGTGAGCATGGCGCTGGCGGCCAAGATCAAAATACCTACTGCGCGCTGTAAACCTGTAGATAGCATATGCACTCCTGTAAAAATTTAGCTGCCGATATGACACCCCACACGGTAGCATAGATGGATGCCAATCTCCACAAATCAAGCCCTCGCCGCCAGCCAGCACCGCAGCGCGCCGCCGCCAGCCCTGCCGCGCCTACTGATAGCCGGTGCCACGGGCGCGCTGGGCAACGCCGTGCTGCGCCGCCTGGTAGGCATGCAGCGCCACAGCCACACCCAGGTGCTGGCCAGCCTGCCGCTGGGCCAGGGCATGCGCCATGTGAGCGCGCATGAGGTAGCAGGCCAGGTAGCCCAATGGCCGCGCACGGCCGCCGATGTAGCGGTAGTGATGTTTGACCCGCCCCGCATGTTCTACCACCGCGAGCGCGCGCTGTGCACCCCCGCCCCAGAGCAACTGGCCGCCGTGGGCGCGTGGCTCAAATCCTGCGGCGTGCACACCCTGGCCGTGGTGCTGCCCCATGCGCAAGGCACCCTGCCCGAGGCATTGAAGCGCGGCCTGGCCAGCCTGGACGAGCATGCGCTGGCAGCACTGGGCTTCGAGCGTCTGCTGATCGTGCGCACCGCTGAAAAGCCACTGGCTGCCAGCGGGCAAAACGGCCTGGAAAAACTAGCCGCATGGATGCTAAGCATCGTAAGCTTCATGGTACCCAGCAGCGAACAACCCGTGCGCGCCAGCAAAGTAGCCGAGCTGGTAGACCTCGCCTTGCAGCACCTCCCCAAAGGCACCTGGGTGGCCGCACCCGAGCTGGTGTGGCGGGCGGCGCAGGGGGATGCGGTGCAGATGCGGGCGGTGGTGAAGGAGTGGTTTGGTACGCGCTCTGGGTGAGCAAGGTTTGTCTCGTTGTACCTGCAACGCGCGCTGCCACGGCGCAGTGCCCACGCCACCCGAGCCCCGGCCCGCTTCGCGGGAAGCATCTGCAGTACTCAGAATTTGGGGATCCGGGCGAACTCGCTTCGCTCAAACAGCGCCCGGCTCTGATCCCAAATTCTTCCGTGCTTCGAGCCCGGTGCTCTTATTGGGTGGCGCAGGCACTGCACCGTAGCAGCGTGCTTTCAATCGGCTGGAATGTCGCTCGAAGGAGTCGCGGTTTGTTCAAACGACGCTCCTGCTGAGTGGGCAAGTTGAACCCCGCGCTTTTCAATGCTACGATGCCGCCATGACCTCAACTGCCATCGAACAATCCGTGCTGCGCCTGCCCAAGCCGGACAGGGCGCACCTGGTTCATATGCTTCCCGATAGCCTGGATGATCCGTCTGACACGGATATTCAGGCGTTGTGGTTGAACGCCGCAAAGCGCCGCGCTGATGAGATTGATAGCGGAAAGGTCAAACTGGTAAGTAGTGAAGATCTAGAGCGTCAAGTCCAAGCCCTCTTCAAGTGAACTATTGGCTCCACCCCGAGGCCGCCGAAGAACACAAACAACAGGTGGCCTACTATGAAGAAGCGCAAGCCGGGCTGGGCAGACGCTACCACAATGATTTTCTGGATGCCCTGTCGCGCACCTACACCGCACCCACTCAATTCCGCATCGCCCTCGCGCCCAACATTCGCCGCACGATGCTGAGGGTTTTGCGGCATACATTCGTTAGAAGAGGAACAGGAAATGCTTTTCACCATCGTAAAATTTATCCACCTTTTGTCGCTTCTTCTCCTGATTGCATCGAGCATTACAAAAAACTTCTTGGTCCGTAAGGCATCAGTGCCGGCAGATGTTATTCATAAATGCAGGGTTGCAGACCGGGTTTCTGGGGCAACGGCTGGGCTAATGATCGCTAGTGGCATCGGCATGCTTTACCTGAGTCCTAAAGGGTATTGGTTCTACGGTAACAATGGCCTGTTTTGGTTAAAGATCGCGCTACTTGTGGTGGCCAGTGTTTTCATCATTCGTACAAAAATATTCTTTAGAAATTCCACATCTTTCCAACTGAATAGCGAGATCAAGGTTCCAAGCTCAATAAAGGGAATTCTTGCTTTCGATTTATTTAGTTTATTCGCAATGGCCGCGCTGGGAGTGCTCATCGTTAGTGGCACTATGGTACGGTTTTAACAACGCCAATCCATAATCAAAGGTTAAAAGCATTCAAATGGCCGCCCATCAACCACCCCTCTCTGCTGCGATGTCTAACTTAGCGTTAAGCATGCCCCCATCCGCGATGCCCACACAACAAACCAACTATCGCGCTGTCGTCGCAACTTCTTGGGGAGGCATGCTGGTTCTTCTGCTTGCCATGCTCATCCTCGAACCACTGCGGTACGCGATGGATGGACGGTATGAGGCACTGACTTCGCTATTGCGTAAAGATCCCGGGCCGGTTGGGCTGCAAGTACTTATTGTGTTGCTGTGCCTCAATGCAATTGTTCAGGTCACCGTCCACGCGCGGTCTTGTCGCACCGCCAAGATATCCATCTTTGTCCTAAGCGTGGTCTATGGCCTGTTTTTTCTTGCTCACAACGTCGTGCACTTCCTGGGTGGTGAGACGCTGAGTCTTCAGTCCGTACTCGACTTCACCCACCATGGCCTCGCGATGCTAGCAGTCTGGGGCGCATGGCGCTGGCAAAGTGCGGCCTAACCCCTCGCCCACCGCCAACGTTGGCGGTGCCGCTGTGTATGGCCGTTAGAACTCATCCTAATGCTAATCATTCGAAACCTGCTCTGGATCGACTGCATGGCTGGCGCTTTTGCAGGCGTGTTGGTTCTTTCGTTTAACGAATGGCTAAGCCGTCTTTATTCATTACCCCCAGGAATCCTGTATTTCATGGGCTTGGCAAACCTGCTCTACGCCGCCTATTCGTTCTGTCTTGCCAAACGTCGCGCAAGACCCAAGGCGCTGATCATCTTATTGGCGGCGGCAAATGGAACTTGGGCTTTCATCTGCCTGGGACTGGCAATCCATTTCTTTGAAACAGCGACCTTTCTCGGTATCGGACTCCTGGTCGGCGAGGCTATTTTTGTCGGCGGTCTGGCGAGTTTAGAGTGGAAGTGGCGCAATCAACTTGTTGCGATGTCTCCCTCTTCACTCGATAGCACGTCACTCGACAATCCTGTCGGCGCCTCTCATCTCAAACGTTGACACGGTAGTTTTCCACGCCGGGTTTAGCGCAAAAACCCTCTTGAATTGTGGGCAAATACGCCTACAAAAGGCGCGAAGCTAAGCGTCGAACATCTCCGAACCAAAACCCTAATATTCGCGGCAGAGCGTGTGCTATGGGTATGCGCCCCAATCAGGGCTGCGGGCTCGAGGAACGGAGAAATTTGGATCAGGCAATGTGCTTGTTTGAGCGCAGCGAGTTTGCACATTGACCCAAATTTCAAGTACCGCAGATGCTTCCCCGAAGGGGCCTACGTGCGGGGCGCATGCCCATAGCGCACGCTCTGCCGCGAAGCCGCGTGGTCTGCGACAGGCGAAGCTACAAAACTGAGGGAGTTACCACCCCAACCCCACATGCAACGGCACATACACCGCCATGCCGCCCACTATGCAGCCCAGCGTACTTCTGCGCCAGAAGAATACGGCAGCGCCCGCAGCTGCGCCGTACAGGCGGGCGTCTTTCAGGGTGCTGATCAGCATGCCCTGGGACATGACGATTTCGGGGATGATGACGGCGGCCAAGGCGGCGATGGGGGCGTACTGCAAGCCGCGCTCGGCCCAGTGGGGTAGCTTCCAGTCGCTCTTGGAAATGAAAAAGAACGAACGGGTGATGACGGTGACGCAGGCCAGGCAGGTGATGGTCAGTAGCGTCCAGCCGTCGGTCTCGCCCGGGGTCATGCGTCACTCCTTGCAGTTACCGCAGGGCGCAGTTTTTCTAGCGACAAACAGACCACCACCGCCACCCCAATGGCCACCAGAATATTGAGCTTGAGCGGCAGCGCATAGGCCACGACTGCCGCTGCGCCCGCGATGGCGCACGACACCATGCGCAGCCGCGAGCTGGCCAGCGAGCAAACGATACCCAGCAGGGCCAAGATGCCCGCAAAGCCCAAGCCCCACTGCGGAGCAATGGCGTTGGCCAGGGCAATGCCCACCAGGCTGGCCCCTACCCAACTGCACCAGTTCACAAAGCAGTTGCCTGCCAAGTAAGCGTCTTGAGCGCGCAGCAGGGCTGCATCATCGCGCGCAGCAGGGTGCGTATACCGCTTGGTAAACATCACGTAGCTCAAGTCCGCAGTGAAGTAGCCGCTCATCAGCCTGCGCCACAGCGGCTGGTGCATGACATACGGACGCAGGTGGATGCTGAAGACGACGAAGCGCAGGTTGACGCAAAAGCCGGTGGCCAGCACCACCCACATGGGAGCCCCGGCGATCATCAGCGGCATGGCGGCTAGCTGGGAGCTGCCTGCAAACACAAACAGCGCCATGCTGAGCGCCTCGACCAGGCTCAGACCCGACTTCATCATGGCAACGCCGGTCATCAGGCCCCAGGCGGCGATGCCCGGTGCTATGGGCAGCATGTCGCGAGCACCTTGGGCGAACTCGGGGTGCCGCCAAATCGGTTTACTCAAAGCGCTGCCCTACCTGCAAGGCAAAGCCGCGCAAAAACTCTGCTGCGGGCAAACGCTTGCCGCCCGCGCGCTGCAACTGGGTGAGAAGCAGCACGCCGTCCGCGCACTGCACGCCGATACCGCTCGTATTTATATGTGAGATAGTACCGCAAGCCAATGAAATATTGCGGGAGCAGCTATCTATTTCGGAGCTATTTATTTTGACTGTTTCTCCGAGTATCTGCGCTGTGCAGCCTGGAAAGGGGTCGAGCGCGCGCACTTTGCGCTCAATCTCAGCGGCGCTAAGGCTCCAGTCGATGCGCGACTCGGCTTTGTCTATTTTGTGGGCGTAGGTGATGCCTAAGGCTGCGGCTTGGGTTGCATCACTCGCACCGGTGGCTAGGCGGGGCTGCGGGGTGGGCGTGAGGCCGCCACGCTCCAGCAGCACTAGGGCCTGCACGATGCAGCGGCCACCCAGCGCAGCCAGTTTGTTGTGCAGGCTGCTGGTAGTGTCGTTGGCGGCGATGGGCAGTGGCTCTACCAGCAGCATGTCGCCAGTGTCCAGGCCCGCATCCATTTGCATGATGGTGATGCCGGTGAGTGCGTCGCCCGCCTCAACCGCGCGATGGATCGGGGCTGCACCGCGCCAGCGAGGTAGCAGGCTGGCGTGGATATTGAGGCAGCCCAAGCCACCAGCCCCCACGCTTGCCACTGCGTGTGCGGCGCTGCCCCCCACGGGGGCTTTCACTGCTCGGGGCGGCCCGTCGCCGCTCAGCGCATCCAGCACCCACTGCGGCAAGATCAGGCCGTAGGCGGCGACCACCATCACGTCGGCTTGGGCGGCATGGATCGCATCTCGCGCGGCGGCGGCATCTTCGGGGTACTTGCCCTCCAGGCGCAGGCTGCGGGGCTGGGCGACGGGGATGCCGTTCGCCTGGGCGCACTGCTTAACGGGGGAGGCTTGCAGCTTAAGACCGCGCCCGGCGGGGCGGTCGGGCTGGGTAAGCACCAGCGGCACGGTGTGGCCTGCGGCCAAAAGCTGATCAAGCGCCACTTTGGCAAACTCCGGCGTGCCTGCAAAAATAATTCGCATACTGATTACTATGTTTTTAGGAGCTGCTACCGCAATACTTTACGGGGCTAGTGGCTTTAAAGGCCTTAAATACTAGCTTTTTTCTTCGCGTGCAACTTTGACCATCTTGGTTTTGATGCGGTTGCGTTTGAGCGGGCTTAAATACTCTACAAACACCTTACCTATCAGGTGGTCCAGCTCATGCTGGATGCACACGGCCAGCAGGCCTTCGGCTTCGATCTCGCGGCTGTTGCCGTTCTCATCCAGAGCGCGCACCTTCACTGCAATGCTGCGCTCTACGCCGTCATAGATGTCGGGCACGCTCAGGCAGCCTTCGTCGGCTTTTTCTTTGGTGGGGCTGGCCCAGGTGATCTCGGGGTTGATCAGCACCAGCGGGGCATCGCGCTCCTCGCTCACATCGATGATGACAAGGCGCTCATGAACGTCCACTTGAGTGGCGGCCAAGCCGATGCCGTTGGCATCGTACATGGTGAGCAGCATGTCTTCAATCAATTGGTCGATGCGCGCGTCGATATTGCCGACCGGCTTGGCGACGGTGTGCAAACGCGGGTCGGGGTAGCGCAAAATGGGCAAAAGTTTGGCGGCGGTCATGGGTCTAATAGGTGCAGATAGAGGTCAAAGAGGGTGCCGCAATGCCGCTTGAGAGCGGGGATATTGCAAAACTGATGTATTTTCGCTAATTTTCAAGCCTCTGTGGCACCTGAGGATACAAATTTTGCATTTATCCTTGCCAAATCAACAGCTTAAATCGAGAATTGACAGTGAATTATAGGTTTTTTAGGCGAGAGGCTTTCATGACGAAGCGCATTTCTGGTTTAGCATTTTCCACCATTGGGGCAGCCGCCTTGGGGGTGGTCTTGGCTGCAGCCAGCACGGCCACTTGGGCCCAGTTTGTAACCACCCCAGCCCAAAAGGCCACCGCTCAGCAGGTAGCCCAAGCGGGCGTCCCCCTGAGCGAGCTCAGCCCCAACGCGCCCGACAGCTACACCGTCAAACCGCGTGACACGCTGTGGGCCATCTCCGGCATCTTCCTCAAAAGCCCGTGGCGCTGGCCTGCGCTGTGGGGCATGAACCTGAACGAGATTCGTAACCCGCACCTCATCTACCCTGGCCAGCAATTGTTTCTGGACAAGAGCAGCGGGCGCGCCGTGCTGCGCACGCAGGCCGGCGCTGGAGCGCCCACTGATACCGTGCGAGTGTCGCCACGCACCCGCACTAGCACCTTGGCCGATGCATCTATCCCTACCTTGCCAGCGCATCTTATTGAACCGTTTTTGGCCGAGCCTTTGATCGTTGACGAGGCAACGCTGCTTAAAGCGCCTCGCATTGTGGCAACCCAAGAACTGCGCATATTGCTGTCCCGAGGAGACCGGGCGTATGCCCGCTCACAATCCGTTGGTGACACCGAGGGCGATTTGGAGGGTAATTTGAGCACGGCCAAAGGCGTGTCAGATAAATACCGCGTGTTCCGCAATGCTACCCCGCTGAAAGACCCGAATACGGGTTTGATCATCGCGTATGAGGCGCAGTACGTGGGCAATGCCGAGCTGGTACGTGGCGAGTCGTTGCGTGACAGCAAAGACAAAGCCGGAAAAGACTTTAAAGAGATCGTGCCAGCCACCATCGACATTACCAACAGCAAAGAAGAAATGCGCGTGGGTGATCGCTTGCTACCCGAACCGAAGCGGGAGTTTGTAACCTACACCCCTCGGGCACCAGAAAAACGTATTGAGGGCGCGCGCATCGTGTCCATTTACGGCAGCGCGGTGGTAAACGCAGCCCAAAACCAGGTGGTCTCCATCAACCGTGGCAAGGCTGATGGTTTGGAAACCGGCCACGTGTTGGCGATCCAGAAAGATGGTGAATCGATCCAAGACCGCACCGACCCCGCTAAACCTCTGATCAAGCTCCCAGAGGAGCGCAACGGTTTGCTCATGGTGTTTAAGACTTTTGATAAGTTATCCTACGGTTTGGTATTGCAAATCACTGACAACGTGCGTGTCGGTGATCATTTGATTAACCCGCGTTAAGCACCGGTTGAAAATGGCCATGCCACGCGATGAACTCGCCGCTTGGCTGCGCCTCACCCTGGCTGAGGGCATAGGCAATATTGCGGCGCGCAAACTGCTGGCCGCTTTTGGCTTGCCCGACGCGGTGTTTGAACAAACCCCCACCGCGCTACAGTATTTTGTGAGCCAGGCGCAAGCCCAGGCGCTCAAAATAACGCCCCCCGAGCTAGCAGCACTCACCCAAGCCACCTTGGACTGGCTCTCAGGCACCCAGCGCGACGGCATAGAGCGCAGCATCGTGACCTTGGCTGACCCGCTGTATCCGCGCTCGCTGCTGGCGCTGGACGATCCGCCCTTGGTACTGTATGTGACGGGCAACCACACTGTGTTTGCACAGATGGCCTGCAAAGAAATCGCCAATGACTTGGCCATCGTAGGCAGCCGCAACCCCACGCCGCAGGGGGAAGCCAACGCGCACAGTTTTGCCAAAAGTTTTGCCCAGGCGGGCATGCACGTGGTCAGCGGGCTGGCACTGGGTGTGGACGGCGCCGCGCACCGGGGCGCGCTGGACGCCTATGAAGCCTCACCCAGCACTGCGGGCAGCACCGTGGCCGTGGTCGGCACGGGGCTAGACCGTGTGTACCCCAAACAGCATTACGAACTGGCCCACCGGATTGCAACGCACGGCATTATCCTCAGTGAATTTCCGATCGGTACGCCGCCAGTGGCAGCCAATTTTCCCAGGCGCAACCGCATTATCTCGGCGCTCACCCAAGGCACCTTGGTGGTCGAGGCGGCTGTGCGCTCGGGCTCACTCATCACCGCGCGGCTGGCTGCCGAGCAAGGCAAAGACGTGTTTGCTATACCGGGCTCGATCCATTCAACCCTGTCCAAAGGTTGCCATCTGCTCATCAAGCAAGGTGCCAAGTTGGTGGAGTCTGCGCAAGATGTGCTGGAAGAGCTGCAATACCCTGTTACCGCGCCTCTAGTTACTGCCCGCCCTTTACCTAAACGAACTAAAAAACCTTCTACCGCCGCGCACATTGATGAAGCAAGTAGCGACTCTTCGCCGCATGCAGCGGCACACGCAGCACCAGACCATGCATTGATAGAAGCGCTGGGGCATGATCCGGTGAGCTTGGACGCGCTGATCGCCCGCACGGGCATGGACGCAGCCAGTTTACAAGCCCATTTGTTTGAACTGGAAATGGCCAGCCAGGTCACTCGCTTGCCTGGTGGCCTGTACCAAAGACTGATCTTGGCTTAAGTGGTGCCTGGCTGACGGATACATGTCCTCAGCTTGACGCGCGCAAGGCCAAAGTATGGCAGCGATTTTTACGCGTTAGTAGCTAACAAACGCTCCGGATTGGCATCGATCTTGGTCAGCGCGTCGCGGGTAGCACGTACCGTCAAGGCTTCGTCTTCTATTGGCGATATCAAACCCGCCTGCAAATACGATGCCAAACGTCGCACCTGGAACAGGTAGGTTTTGCCACCCGGCGAGGCAAACAAATGCAGCTGCCCGCGCTTGCTGCGCCAAGCGTATTGCACCCGCGCGTTTTTGTTGTTGTGGTCCAGGTTAAACCAGCTACCTTCGTCCAATTCCATAGCCCAGGCGCGCATGCCTTCCGTGGGATCGCTACCGCCGGTGGTGATGATGTCAATGCCCGTCGTGTCTATGCCCAGCATCAGCTCCAAGCTCTCTGCATCCAGGGGCAAATCACCCACGTCATCGTCCTCAGACACAAAGTCTTCCAGGTTTTTAAGCCGCTTGGACATTTCTTCAATTTGTTTGGCGTCTACGGTTTCGGTTTTGGACATGAAGGCGTCGGCCAACGTGTCGCTGATGACTTTGATGTGCTCGTCCTGCCTGGCCGTATCAAAACCCAATAAGGCCATGCCCGAGCGCATGCGCTTGAGCAGGGCAGGCAGTTCATGGATGACCTTGGTTCTGTCTGCACGGTGAGGTTTGGCACTGGCTGCCCACACCAAATCAGCTGCCACTTGCTTGAGGCTGATGGTCTCTGCATGCTGTGCGCCTTGCTTAATGGTGGCGACTGCCAAAACCTCCGCCCACACTTTGAAAATGAATTCGCGGATCTCGTCGCGCACCGTCATATCGCCGAACATTTTGCGCAGCTCGATGATGTACTGGATCGCCGCCGTTTCTTTTTGTTCCATCTGCTGCGCCACCGACACCACACGCTGGGTAACCGCACCTTCCGTCAAGAATTTGGAGAGGAATTTTTGAAATTCGTCATACACCAGTTGGAACACGCGCCGCCCAGTTTCTGGGTATTGCTCAATGACTTGCACCACGCGTTTGATTTCAGTCTCTAGCGCTGCGCTGCTCACATCGGCTTCAAAGCCCAATACGCACGAACCCATGCGGTCAATCAAGCGGCGGGCGGGATGCTGCAAACTGCCAAAAAACTCTGGCTCTGACAAAGCCAAACGCAACACGGGCATTTGCAGCCGGGCAAACCAGACACGCACCACCGGAGGAATCCGGTCTTCGGCCAAGATACTTTGGAACATCAAGGCGACGATTTCGATAGTGGCTTTTTCTGCCGTCGTGGACGCGGCTTTCTTAAGTGTATCGGTCTCTTTGCGCAGCGCACCTGCCGCTTGGGCAGGCTGCATGCCTTCAGAAAAACCGGCAAAAGCGACGCCTGCGCCACCTCCCCCCTGCATGGCT
This sequence comes from Polaromonas sp., assembly GCA_031390175.1. Taxonomy (GTDB): domain Bacteria; phylum Pseudomonadota; class Gammaproteobacteria; order Burkholderiales; family Burkholderiaceae_C; genus JAAFIP01. The sequence continues at coordinate 13,717 of JANMTF010000309.1, read as the reverse complement.
CCACCCACGCCCGTAGCCAAGGGGCCGCCTTGCTGGGTGCGCACATAGCCTGCTTTGGGCGCCATGGCTGCCGCCAATTGCGGGGAGGGCGTATACGAGCGTGTATCGTCAAAACCAGCCACCTTATCCGTCAGCATGCGTTTAAGCTGGCCGATAACTCCCTGCGCCCGCATCTTGGCGCGCGCCAAGGGGGTCGCTGAAGTCATCATGCGGGTTTCTTCATGCGAGGCTTCAGCGTATTGGGCTACTGCTGCTCTGCCAGCGCGCGCCACTCCGGCTTGCTGCGCACTACTGCCGCCACTGCCGCCCGCATTGCCGGCTGCACTACCAGCTCGGGCACCCTGCCCCTGCACTTGACCTTGTTGTTGCCCTGCTGATGGACCAGCACCGTGTCCCGGCTGGCCTGGGTTACCCATACCGTGCCCTGCTTGACCTTGACCTTGACCCTGCCCTTGACCTTGCCCGTTACCTTGACCGTTACCTTGGCGCGCTGCGCCCTGAGAGCCTCCTGCAAAGCCAGAATTGCCCCCTGACGGTGCACCGTAGCGACTTTGTGCAGAATCCAGGCCGCCTGCGTTGGAATCTGCCAGACCCGCTCTCTCCGTGGGCAACGAGCCCGATCCTGAGTTGCTTGCTACGGCGCTAGGGGTTCTTCTGACCATCGCACGCAGGTCAATCTCTGCCATCACACCCTTGGAAACCAATAACTCATTGGTGACATGGTAGGCCTCAACCATGCGTTCGCCAAAAGTTTGGTGGATCAAGTCTTGCACACTCAACCATGCGTCGCGCGTCAGACCTGACGCCATCCAATTTTCTACCACTATCTGAGCGCAGGCCTCGGGCTTGAAAACATCTTGCTTGTCCAATTCAGTGAGATTATCTAATTGGCGGATACGCAAAGTCAGGTCATTCAACTCCCACGAAGCTTTGTCCAGGATGCGCAGGGCTAAGCGAGAGGAGAGTATCTTGTTCTCCATTACTTCATTGCCCATCAGCTCAAAGGTCAAGGCATTAAAGCTGCTGCTCATTGACGCAGTGGGCGGACGCATGGCTTTTTTAAGCGCCACCGCGACGGTGCCAGTCCAAACCGCTTCACTCTTTTGGAAAGTCACCCAAGCATCACGCCTGTCTTGCGCCTCTTTGGCGTTGGCGCTTTTTTCCAATAAGGCAGTCAGTTTCTGCCGCACCGTCACTACGGTTTCATTAAAAATCTCAATGGTTTTTCCTACAAACAGCTCGCGCGCGTGCCTGGCCAAGGCGGCACTGGCAAGAGAGGAGGAGGGAGGAACGGTAGCCACGCCAAGAAGTGTGTGTAGTTAAGTCTAAAAACGCAATTTTAGGTAAGCAAGCGAAAACTATACCCGCAAAATGCAGAACAGGCTTATTTTTATACCTTTGAATCCAATTAAACTGTCGCGCCCGCGTTGGGGTCGTTCGGGTCTTCGTCTTTTTTACCCACTGACTTGATCAAATCCTCGCGCTTGATGCCCAGCCACATTGCAATGGCGGCCGCCACAAACACCGACGAGTAGATGCCAAACAAAATACCGATGGTCAGCGCCAAGGCAAAGTAAAACAGCGTGGGGCCGCCAAACAGCAGCATAGACAGCACCATGATTTGCGTAGAGCCGTGGGTAATGATGGTGCGGCTGATGGTCGAGGTGATGGCGTTGTCGATGATCTCCACCGTGCTCATCTTGCGGAAGCGGCGAAAGTTCTCTCGAATTCGGTCAAAAATCACCACCGATTCGTTCACCGAATAGCCCAGCACTGCCAGCACTGCCGCCAATACCGAGAGCGAGAACTCCCACTGGAAGAAGGCGAAGAACCCCAGAATAATAATCACATCATGCAGGTTGGCAACGATGGCGGCTACCGCGTATTTCCATTCAAAGCGAAATGCCAAGTAAATCATGATGCCTACCACCACCATGGCCAGCGCTTTCAGGCCATCGGTAGCCAACTCTTCACCCACTTGGGGGCCGACAAACTCGGTGCGGCGCAGTGTCGCGCCTGCGTCAGCTTCTTTCAGCGCGGCCAGCACTTTGTCACTCTGCTGGGCTGAGCTGACGCCTTTTTGGGCTGGCAGGCGGATCATCACGTCGCGCGCTGAGCCAAAGTTTTGAACTTGTATGTCGGTAAAGCCTTGCTTGGCCACTACGCCACGAATCTTCTCCAACTCAGCGGGTTGCGAGTAGCTCACCTCCATCACCGTACCGCCAGTGAACTCTACCGACAGATGCAAGCCGCGCGAGAACAAAAAGAACACGGCGGCTAAAAATGTGAGGAGCGACACGGCGTTGAAAATCAACGCGTGGCGCATAAAAGGGATGTCCTTGCGGATTTTAAAAAATTCCATGGTCGTGCTCGATGGTGGTCAGGTTCGCTTGGTTGTCGCTTCTTTGTCGCTTACTTCTTAGGCTTGGCCGCTGGCTTGGCGGAGGTCTTGGAGGGCGCCCCAGGCATTTCATCGCCATCGCCCACCGTCAGCGCGCCTGCACCTGCGCCTTGCGTAGCCAACCCACCATCGGGCCGCCACACAGTGCCAATCGATATGCTTTTGAGTTTCTTTTTGCTGCCGTAGAACAAGTTAACCAAACCGCGCGAGAAAAACACCGCCGAAAACATACTGGTCAAAATGCCCACGCAGTGCACCACCGCAAAACCGCGCACTGGGCCAGAACCAAAGGCCAGCAGGGCGATACCGGCAATCAGGGTGGTGATGTTGGAGTCCAGAATCGTCGCCCACGCGCGGTCGTAGCCTGAGTGGATAGCCGCCTGCGGCGAAGCGCCGTTGCGCAGCTCTTCGCGCACCCTCTCATTGATCAACACGTTCGAGTCAATCGCCATACCCAGCGCCAGCGCCATCGCCGCCATGCCAGGCAAAGTGAGCGTGGCTTGCAGCATGGACAGTGCAGCGACCAGCATCAACAGGTTCACCCCCAGCGCCAAGCTGGAAAACATGCCAAACAGCATGTAGTACAGGCACATGAAAATGCAGATCACCAAGAAACCGTAGGTCACGCTCCTGAAGCCTTTGTCGATGTTTTCTGCACCCAAGGTAGGGCCGATGGTGCGCTCTTCCACAATTTCCATCGGTGCGGCCAGCGAGCCCGCGCGCAGCAGCAAAGAAGTGTCGTTGGCTTCGGTGGTGGTCATTCGACCGGAGATTTGCACCCGTCCGCCGCCAATTTCACTGCGAATTACCGGCGCAGTCACCACTTCGCCTTTGCCTTTTTCAAACAACAAAATCGCCATGCGCTTGTTGATGTTCTCACGCGTGATGTCTTTGAAAATGCGCGAGCCTTTGGCGTCGAGCGACAAATGCACCGCCGCCTCTTGCGTCTGGTTATCAAAGCCGGGCTGCGCATCGGTCAGGTTTTCGCCCGTCAAAATCACCTGCTTTTTCACAATCACCGCTTGCTGGTTGCGGTCAAAAAAGCGTTCCGCGCCAAATGGCACTGCGCCCTGCCCGCGCTCTGCGGCTTGGGCCTCGGTAGACTCGTCCACCAAGCGCACTTCCAGCGTGGCGGTGCGTCCCAAGATATCTTTCGCCTTGGCGGTGTCTTGCACGCCAGGCAGTTGCACCACAATGCGGTCTAGGCCCTGCTGCTGGATCACCGGCTCGCTCACCCCCAGCTCATTGATGCGGTTGTGCAGCGTGGTCATGTTCTGCTTGAGGGCTTGCTCTTGCACTTTACGCGCAGCATCGGGCTTGATGGTGGCGGTGAGCTTGTATTCGGTACCTTCGGGCACATCCACGGTTTGCAGATCAGCAAACTGGTCTTGAAAAATTTTTTTGGCGGCATCCAAAGTAGCTGAATCGCGAAACCGCACTTCGATACTTTGCACGTTGCGGCTGATGCCGCTGTGCCGCACATTTTTATCGCGCAGAGCGCTGCGGATATCACCTGTAAGAGACTCAGCTTTTTTGGTCAACGCGGCCTGCATGTCCACTTGCAGCATGAAGTGCACGCCACCGCGCAAGTCCAAGCCCAGGTACATGGGAAATGCGCGCAAGGCGGACAGCCAGTTGGGCGAGCGCGACAGTAAATTGAGGGCGACCACATACGAGGGGTTGCTGGCATCAGGAATCAAGGCTTTTTGAATCGCGTCCTTGGCCTTGAGTTGCGTGTCGGTGTCGGTGAACCGGGCCTTGATGGAGTTGCCATCGAAGGTAATGCGATCAGGACTGATGTTGGCATCGCGCAGCGCCTCTTCCACTCGGTTTTGTGTAAGGCTGTCGACCTTGACGGTGGCCTTGCCGCTGGAGACTTGCACAGCAGGTGCTTCGCCAAAAAAGTTGGGCAGCGTGAACAGCGCCGATATCACCAGCACAGCAGCAATGACGATGTATTTCCACAAAGCGTAACGATTCATACGGGCTCAATCTCTTAATTCATACATACACGGCGAACCACTGAGTTCGCCGCTTTGACCGCACCACCTTGCTGTGTGCAGGGCTGGTGCAGTGGCATTACTTGACTGTGCCTTTAGGCAGCACCTGCACCACAGCACTGCGCTGCAGCTGGACTTCAACACCTTGGGCCAGTTCCAGGCTGACGTAGCTGTCACCCAGCTTGGTGACCTTGCCGATCATGCCACCAGCGGTGACGATCTCGTCGCCTTTGGCCAGCGCGTCGATCATGCTGCGGTGTTCTTTTTGCTTTTTCATCTGCGGGCGGATCATCACAAAGTACAGCACAACGAACATCAGCACCAGGGGCAACATGCTCATGAGGCTGGACTCCATGCCTCCGGATGCTGCGGCTGCGGGGGCGGTTTGGGCGAAAGCGGTCGAAATAAACACAAATATCTCCAGATATAGCTAGGTTTGCCCCGGGATGGGCGTAACTCTCCATTGTATGTCGCCTGTGGCTTGGAAATTTCAAGAGGGCGTTGATTTGATTTTGTGGTTTGGCGCTGGTTTTTGGCGTGCCTTTGTGAGCGTGAGGGGGAAGTGGGTACCGTTTAGGCGCGGCAGTGCCGTAAGCTTCTGTACTGTGATTTTGCCTCGGGAGGCTTCACCGCTGAGCGCTTGGGCTTGCTTGGCTTCGCGGGCGATAGAGCGTTTGCCAAACGCCCTCATGCTGGAGTACCAGAAATCGGTCGTTCGGCAAACGCTCTATCGCCTTCACACATGGTTGTGCGCTACCCGTAGTCGTCGGAAAGTCTGACCGGCGACTACGGGTAGCGCGCTAACTTGGTCGCTGCACGTTTAGGTGTTTGTCAGCCGACCGATTTCTGGTACTCCAGCATGAGGGCTGCTGAAAAACACCTAGCGTGCGTACAGTGACAGCGCCAGGCCGTTCACAATGCACCCGCTAACCGAAAACGAAAGCGCCGTGAACAGTGACTATTTTCAAGCCTTTTAGCTCTCTAGCCCAATGAAATATTGCGGGAGCAGCTACAAATTTAGTAGTATCTACTCGAACCTAAAATCAGTGGACATTGCGTCGGCCCGTCTCTCAAGCCGCCAATTTTTGCACCACTGGCTCTCGCAACTGCGCCATCAACGCCGCCCACTTCACCCGCGCGGCCTGCACGTTGCGCTCTTTCACATGGCCGTAGCCTTTGATGATCTCGGGAATCCGCGCAATCTCCACGGCTACCGCAGCGTTCTCGGCGGTTATCAAACGCAGCACTTCTTCCATGCTGGCCTTGTATTCGCCAATCAAAGCGCGCTCCATCTTGCGCTCTTCGGTGTAGCCAAAGATGTCCAGCGCCGTGCCGCGCAAGCCTTTGAGCTTGGCCAAGAGCTTGAAGCCCGTGAGCATGGACGGGCCGAACTTTTGCTTGATTAACTGGCCTTTGTCGTTCTTTTTGGCGATCATTGGCGGTGCCAAGTGGTAGTTGAGCATGTAGTCGCCTTCAAACTGGCTGGCAATCCTGTCCAGGAAGCTGGTGTCGGTGTGCAGGCGGGCGACTTCGTACTCGTCTTTGTAGGCCATCAGTTTGTACAGGTACTTGGCCACGGCCTCGGTGAGGCTCTTGTTACCCGCAGCGGCTACGCGGTCTACGAAGGTTTTGTACTCTGCTGCATAGGCGGCGTGTTGGTAGGCGGTGAGCAGCTCTACGCGGCGTGCCACCAGCGTGTCCAGGCTATCGCGCTTAACAGGCATGGCAATCACCTGTGCCGGGGTGAGCAGCTTTTCTACCCGCGCCCAGTCGTGGGCGGCTTGGCGGCCCCAGGCGAAGGCGGTTTTGTTGTTTTCTATCGCAACATTGTTCAGCTCCATGGCCCGGGTAATGGAAGCCAGCTCCAGCGGCACCCAGCCTTTTTGCCAGGCATAGCCCAGCACCATGGGGTTGATGTAGATGCTGTCGCCCATCATCTTGGTGGCGACCGCATTGGCGTTGAAGGCACCCACACCCGCTGTGCCTACGCAGTCGGTGATGGCGGCCAGGCACTGCTCGGCCGGGTTGTGCCAGTTGGCATCTTTCACAAAGGCGGCGGTGGGCGTGCTATGCGCGTTCAGAGCCACATGGGTTTTGCCTGCACGCATGCGCAGCATGGTTTCTTTGCTGACCGACACGATGGGATCGCAACCCAAGATCACATCGGCATCGGCCATGCCCACGCGTGTGGTGCGGATGTCGTTTTGCGTGTTGGCCACCAGCACATAGCTCCAGGTGGCACCGCCCTTTTGCGCCAGGCCTGCGGAGTCTTGCGTGACGATGCCTTTGCCTTCCATGTGCGCGGCCATGCCCAAGAGTTGGCCGATGGTAATCACCCCCGTGCCGCCCACGCCTGCTACCACTATGCCGTAGGGCACTGCGGTGCTGGGCAAGGTGGGCTCGGGCAACGTGCCCAGTTCATACGGGCTAGCCTTGGCATCGGTGCTGGACTTTTTCTTCAGTTGCCCGCCCTCGACGGTAATAAAGCTGGGGCAAAAGCCTTTCACGCAGCTCAGGTCTTTATTGCAGGTGCTTTGGTTGATGGTGCGTTTGCGGCCCAGCTCGGTCTCTAGCGGCTCCACGCTCACGCAGTTGCTTTGCACGCCGCAGTCGCCGCAGCCTTCGCACACGGCCTCGTTGATCACGACGCGCACTGCGGGGTCGATCATCTTGCCGCGTTTGCGGCGGCGGCGCTTCTCGGTGGCGCAGGTTTGGTCGTAGATGATGACGGTGCAGCCTTTTACCTCGCGCAGCTCGCGTTGCACGCGGTCTAGCTCGTCGCGATGGAACACCTCTACCCCTTCGGGGAAGCGTCGGCCCTGCGCCTCTTGCTGGCCCTCGTATTTTTCGGGTTCGTCCGTCACCACTACTATTTTTGTAGCGCCTTCCGCCCGCATACTTTGGGCTATCTGTATCACCGTATGTCCCTCAGCACGCTCGCCAATGGGCTGGCCGCCGGTCATGGCCACGGCATCGTTGTACAGAATTTTGTAGGTCACGTTCACACCCGCCGCTACCGACTGGCGGATGGCCAGGGTGCCGCTGTGGAAGTAGGTACCGTCTCCTATGTTGGCAAATACATGCTGCTCGTTGACAAAGGGCTGCTGTCCCACCCAGGGCACGCCCTCTCCACCCATCTGCGTATAGCCTACCGTGCTGCGGTCCATCCAGATGCTCATGAAATGGCAGCCAATACCGGCCATGGCGCGCGAGCCCTCGGGCACCTTGGTGGAGGTGTTGTGTGGGCAGCCCGAGCAAAACCAAGGCTGGCGCTCTGCCTTCACCTCAATCGTCAACATCGCACGCTCTTTGGCATCGATGATGGCCAGGCGCGCGTCGATGCGCGCGGTGGTGTCGGCATCTACGCCGAGCTTTTTAAGCCGCTTGGCAATCGCCTTGGCAATCAGCGCAGGCGACAGGTCGGCATTGGCACGCAGCAGCGCGTGGCCACTCGGGTTAGGCCACGACCATTCCCCGCCAGACTGGTCGCCCTCTTGCTCGTCAAACTTGCCCAAGATGTTGGGCCGCACATCGCTGCGCCAGTTGTACAGCTCTTCTTTCAGCTGGTACTCAATCACTTGGCGCTTTTCTTCCACCACCAAAATCTCTTGCAGCCCGGTCGCAAACTCGCGCGTCAGTTGTGCCTCCAGCGGCCACACCACACCCACCTTGTGCAGGCGAATGCCTAGGCGTTGGCAGCTGGCATCGTCCAGCCCCAAGTCCAGAAGGGCTTGGCGCGTGTCGTTGTAGGCCTTGCCGCTGGCGATCAAACCGAAGCGGTCGTTTTTCCCTTCAATCGCGTTGTAGTTCAGCCGATTCGCGCGGATGTAGGCCAGCGCGGCGTACCACTTGTAGTCAAACAGGCGCTGCTCTTGGTCCAGCGCCGCATCGGGCCAGCGGATGTGTACGCCGCCTGCGGGCATCACAAAGTCGGTGGGCAGTTTGATCTCCACCCTGTCCGGGTCAATCATCGCGGTGGCAGACGACTCCACAATCTCCTGGATCGTCTTCATGCCCGACCACACGCCCGCGTAGCGACTCAGCGCAAAGGCGTGGATGCCCAGGTCCAATATCTCCTGCACGCTGGCCGGGAAGAACACCGGCAGGCCGCAGGCTTTGAAAATGTGGTCGCTCTGGTGCGCGGCGGTGGAGCTTTTGGCCACATGGTCGTCGCCCGCCACGGCAATCACCCCGCCCCAGGGCGTGGTGCCCGCCATGTTGGCATGCTTAAACACATCGCTGGTGCGATCCACCCCCGGGCCCTTGCCGTACCAAATGCCAAACACGCCGTCAAACTTGTTGCTGCCCGCAGGCGCAAACCCCAACTGCTGCGTGCCCCACAGCGCCGTGGCAGCCAGCTCTTCGTTCACGCCGGGCTGGAAGACAATGTTTTGCGCCTTGAGGTATTTGGCCGCGCCCCACAGGGCTTGGTCATAGCCGCCTAGGGGCGAACCGCGGTAGCCCGACACAAAGCCCGCCGTGTTTTTGCCCACCTGCTGGTCACGCAGGCGCTGCAACATCGGCAGCTTGACCAGGGCCTGCACCCCGCTCATAAACGCGCGGCCGTAGTCCAGGCTGTATTTATCGTCCAGCGTGACGGTTTCCAGCGCTTTGCGGATGTGCTCGGGTAGGGGGGCGTTCATAGACTTGTCTTCCTAAGTGTTCGCAAAGTGTATGCTTGATTGCCGGGTAAGTCTTTGCTTTTATCTCTCTCTGAGGGTCACTTGCTGAACAAATATTGCTCTAATTGTCTGAATATAGAACCAAAATGCTTCATCAATTGTCACGCACGCAACGCGATGTCAGTGGTAGCAGGGGGTAACGCACAATAGCATCGCGCTCCAGCACACCCAGATTGAACTCTGCACTCATACGGAGATTACTGTACTCATGTGGCTTGCCCTTGGCATTCGCTGCCACTTCGGGGTTGGCATTTTTACCGCCCCGGTAGAGCACGTCGTAGCCGCGTGTGCTGTCTAGTACCACCGAGTCGCCAGAGAATTTGGCGGTGAATTCCAGCCCATATTCGCAGCGGTAAAAAGGCAAAGGCGCTGTAGGGGCTGGCCCACCGGCACAGCCTGCAACGGCTGCCGCACCACAAACCAGCGCCAACGCTTTGACTTTTGTTTTGACTTTTGCCACCGCCAGTACATCCCACACGGCAAACCCTGGTTTTTTATGCACTATATATTTAATAGCTTCTCCCGCAATATTCCATTGGGCTAGAGGTTTATTGTTCATACAAATACTCCAAAAACTGTTCTTGCACTGGGCAGTTAGGCCGCACCACGGACTGTGCAGTTATGCCGCATCACGGCTTGGGCCACAAAACCCATAAACGCAGCGGCTGCTTGAGCCGACCTGCCAGCTCACCCGCTTCCACGCCGCTGCCAGCATAGTAGTCCGCCCGCACGGCACCCAAAATGGCGCTGCCCGTGTCCTGCGCTATGACCAGGCGTTGCAATTGCGCGGTGGGGCCGCTACTGGCCATCCAGACGGGGGTGCCATAAGGAATACTACCTGCGTCTACGGCGATGGAGCGCCCAGCGGTCAGCGCCACACCCTGTGCACCTTTGGGGCCTGCGCCGGGGTCAAGCTCTGGCAAGGCCTCTTCTTTGAAGAACACCACCCGAGGGTTGCTCCACAGCAACTCGTTCACGCGTTGCGGGTTGGCCACTATCCAGGCCTTGATGCCCGGCCAAGAGGCATCTTTGATCAAACCTTTGTCCAGCAACCACCGGCCTACCGACTTGTACGGCTGGTCGTTGGTGGCGGCATAGGCCACGCGCACAATTTTTTGCGAGCCATCAGGCTCGGTAAGGCGCAGCCTGCCTGAACCCTGAATTTGCAGTACCAGCACGTCCACCGGATCAGCCAGATAAGCGATAGCGCGGCCCTGCATGGCCGCCTTGGCCTCCGGCAGAGTGTCCATCTCCTGGCGGCTGTACCAAGGCTTGCGGGTGGCCAAGCTGGCCGGCGGACGGTAGAGTGGCGCGGCACTGCCCGCAGTGGGCAAGCGGCTGGCCGCTAGCACCGGCTCGTAGTAGCTGGTGAGCAGGCCTTCGCTGCTGCCCTCTAGCGGGTCAACGCGGTAGGGCTGCAGGCGCTGTACCATCCAGGCGCGCTGCTGTGCACCAGTGCCAATGCTCAGACGCCGTACTTCGGGGCACAGCTGGGCCAATGCTGTGGTGGGACGCTCGCAGCTTTTGAGCCAGGCATTCCATGCCTCGTGCAGCGCGTCCTGCTCCCAGCCTGGCAGCTCGGTCCAACGCACCGGTGTCCAGCGGCTTTTTGCCTGTTGGATGCTGGGGCCTATGGGGGCAGCATCTTGCAGTGGCATGGGCAGCGCAATAGCTGGCGCTGGTGGCAGGGTGGCAGGCGGCACACCCTGAGGCAAGCTTGGAGGAATAGGGGGGCTTTGATGAGGCGGGGTGGTGCAGCTCACCAAGCTTCCTACAATAGCCAACAACATCAGGATTTTTGTCATGACTCTTCTTATACTCGAAGCGCTGGGCGCACTGTTACTTCTGGTGCTGATTGTCTGGTGGACGATGTTCGCTGGCCGCAATAAAGGCGAGCTGCGCGCAGACTCCAAGGACGAGAGCCTGGACGATTCAAAAAAATAAACCTCCAATGCGACATGCGCGTTGGAGGTTGGTATTTTAAGCATTTTAGGCTGCTAACCCAATGGAGTATGCCGGGATTAGCTGCTAAATATATAGCATATTTTACTCATCCAACTGCGGCGAGAGGTTGCTCGGGCTTAAGCCTTAGCCTGCGCCAGCATCGTAGCGCCGTCACTGACTTCAAACTTGCCTGGGCCTTCGATGTTCAAGGTGGCTACTTTGCCATCTTTGATCAACATGGAGTAGCGGTTCGAGCGCAGACCCATGCCCCGCGAGGTCAAGTCCAGGGTCAAACCAGTGGCTTTGGTAAAGTCAGCACTACCGTCAGCCAGCATGCGCACTTTGGCACCGGTTTTCTGCTCGCGCGCCCAAGCGCCCATCACGAAAGCGTCATTCACGCTCACGCACCAAATTTCGTCCACGCCAGCCGCTTTCAGTTCGTCGAATTTGTCGACATAGCTGGGGACATGCTTGGCCGAGCAAGTAGGCGTATAGGCACCAGGCAGGGCAAACAGGGCAATGGTCTTGCCTGAGCTGGCCTTGGCTACGTCAACTGCATTCGGGCCGATGCTGCAGCCATTGCCCTCCACCTCTGAGAATTCCATCAAAGTGCCTGCGGGAATGGTGTCGCCGATTTTGATCATGGTAATTTTCCTTTTTTAAAGTACAAACGGCCCACATTGTGAGCCGTTTTTTGAAGCCTTGCAGGCCGGGGTCTAAAAAAACTTAAACCAGGTCGGCTTTTTGAACCAAACGGGTCACCACCCAGTTCTTGGTTTTAGAGATGGGACGGCTTTCGGTGATCTCGATGGTGTCGCCCATTTTGTACTCGCCCTTTTCGTCATGGGCGTGGTACTTGCTGGATTTACCAACGATTTTGCCGTACAGCTCGTGCTTGACGCGGCGCTCGACCAACACCGTGACGGTTTTGGAACGCTTGTCGCTCACCACTTTACCAATCATGGTGCGCTTCAGAGATATAGATTCAGTCATCTGGGTGCTCCTTATTTAGTAGCTTGCTTTTGTGCAAGGATGGTTTTAACACGGGCAATACTGCGTTTCACCACTTTAAGCTGCGAGGTATTGTTCAACTGTTGCGTGGCTTTTTGCATGCGCATACCAAAGTGGGCTTTTTGCAGCTCTTTGATCTCGGTTTGCAGGCCAGCGGCGTCTTTTTGGCGTAGTTCAGTAGCATTCATTTCTTATTTCTCCTGAATTATTGGCCAAGCAAGCGGGCCACAAAGGTGGTACGCAGGGGCAGCTTTGCAGCGGCCAAGGTGAACGCCTCGCGCGCCAGGGTTTCTGACACGCCAACGATTTCGTACAGCACTTTGCCTGGCTGAATCTCAGCCACGTAGTACTCTGGGTTACCTTTACCGTTACCCATACGCACTTCAGCAGGCTTGTGGGAGATTGGCTTGTCTGGGAAGACACGGATCCAGATACGGCCACCACGCTTCACATGGCGCGAAATCGCGCGACGTGCAGCTTCGATCTGGCGCGCCGTGAGGCGGCCGCGATCGGTGGACTTGAGACCAAAATCACCAAAAGCAACGGTTGCGCCACGGGTGGCGACACCGGTGTTACGGCCTTTTTGCTCTTTGCGGTATTTCCGACGAGCGGGTTGCAGCATATTTATTCTCCTTTTCCGTCCGCAGCGGCCGCAGCGCTTGTGCTGCTTGTCCCTGCGGGCGCGACTTTACGTACGCGCTTAACGGTGGTAGTGGTAGCAGGGGCGGTGGCCTCTGCTGGCTTGTCGCTGCCGTCAGCAGGGCCGGTATTGGACCCTGGCGCGCGGCGAGGGCCGCGTGCAGGTGGACGATCACCGGCTGGACGGTCACCCGATGGACGACCACCAGGGCCATCACGGCGTGGGCCGCGAGGACGGCGCTCATCTTCGGCGCGGGGTTCCACCACGGCTGGCAGATCGTTGCGACCCAAAGTGTCACCTTTGTAGACCCACACCTTCACGCCAATAATGCCGTAGGTGGTGGAGGCCTCTGAGGTGCCGTAGTCGATATCAGCGCGCAGGGTGTGAAGTGGCACGCGACCTTCGCGGTACCATTCGCAACGCGCGATTTCAATACCGTTCAAGCGACCGGAAGACATGATCTTGATACCAAGTGCGCCCAAACGCATCGCGTTTTGCATGGCGCGCTTCATGGCACGGCGGAACATCACACGTTTTTCTAATTGCTGAGCAATAGATTGCGCGATTAATGTGGCATCAATTTCCGGCTTACGCACTTCTTCAATATTCAAATGCACTGGCACGCCCATCAGGCCTTGCAATGCTGAACGTAAAGATTCAATATCTTCACCTTTTTTACCTATCACCACGCCTGGACGGGCACTGTGAATGGTGATTTTTGCATTTTTTGCAGGGCGTTCAATGATAATTTTACTTACTGCTGCGCTGGCTAATTTTTTATTTAAAAACGCACGCACTTTAATGTCGCTTTGCAACATCTCTGGGAAGTTTTTGCTATTAGCATACCAACGTGATGACCAATTTTTTTGGACACTTAGACGGAAGCCGATTGGATGTATTTTTTGTCCCATATTATGCCCCAGCCTTTTTATCAGAGCCATCACCGACTGTCACATGAATGTGGCAGGTTGGTTTAATGATTTTACCCGCACGGCCTTTTGCACGAGGACGAATACGTTTTAGCACAATGCCTTTATCG
>JANMTF010000275.1:0-4851 GCA_031390175.1 Polaromonas sp. | reverse complement strand
CACCGTGATCTGCTGCATCAAGCCAGCGCCCATACCAAACACAATGCTGGACTGGATTTGGCCCTCGACAATGTCGGGGTTGACCATCATGCCCAGATCGGCGGCCACGGTCACTTTATGCACCCGAATTTCGCCGTTTTGAATCGACACTTCGGCCACTTGCGCCATGTAGGTGTCGTAGCCTTCCATCAGCGCAATGCCGCGCGCACGGCCCGCAGGTGCTGCGGTGCCCCAGCCGGCTTTTTCGGCTGCGAGTTTCAGCACATTGGCAAAACGCGGCTTGTCTTTGAGCAAGGCCATGCGGTAGGCATACGGGTCTTTGCCAGCAGACTTGGCCAGCTCGTCCATGAAGCTTTCGTTGGCAAAAGCGTTCATGTTGTGGCTGACGCCGCGCCAGTATCCGTTGCGCAGACCGGTGTCATAAATGATCAGGTCATGCTGGGTGTTGGGTACATCGTACGCAGTGACGGCGGCTTCGGCCATGAAGGCATCCAGGGTGTCTTTGGGCAGGCCAAAGGCGCGCTGCGTGACCGACTGCGATGCCACTTTAAAGTGCATGGCTACCGGGTTGCCTGCACTATCTACACCCGCTTTGAGCTGGTTGACACCCATGGGGCGGTAGTAGTCGTGCGTCATGTCGTCTTCGCGCGTCCATACCAGTTTGACGGGCTTGGACACGGCCTTGGAGATTTGCGCAGCCTGGATGATGAAGTCCAGCTCAATACGGCGGCCAAAACCACCACCCAAGAAGGTGGTTTGCACCGTGACATCTTCAGGTTTGATACCCAGCGCACCGGCCACGGCGCCTTGCGCGCCTTGCTGGAACTGTGTGGGGCCAATGAGCTGGCATTTGCCATCTTTGAAGTTGGCAGTGAAGTTCATCGGCTCTAGCGCGGCGTGGGCCTGCATCGGGCTGATGTACTCGGCCTCGATCACTTTGCTGGCACCTTTCATGGCGGCAGCCACGTCGCCCACTGGCTTGATAATGGGGATTACTTTGCCAGTGGCGGCTGCGTTTTTCATGGCGGCCAGCATGCCCTTGTCGCTGAGTGCTGCACCAGTGCCTTCATCCCACACTATGGTCAGTGCATCGCGTGCCATTTTGGCGCGCCAAAAGCTGTTAGCGACTACGGCTACACCGTCGGAAATTTGCACCACGTCAAGCACGCCGGGCATGGCTTTGGCCTTGGCGGCATCAAAGCTCTTGACCGTGCCACCGATGACTGGGCACTGAGCCAAGCTGGCATACACCATACCAGGCATTTTCACGTCGATACCAAACTCCGCCGTGCCATTAGTTTTGGCAGGGGTATCCAAACGCTTGACGCGCTGGCCTACGATGCGGAAATCTTTCGGATCTTTCAGTTTTGGTTTCTCAGGCACCGGGATTTTGGCTGCTGCTTCGGCCAATTCGCCGTAGGTGGCAGATTTTCCGCCACCCATCACTTTGCCGTTATCGGCAGTGAGCGTGCTGCGGTCCACATTCCATTTGGCAGCGGCGGCGCTGATGAGCATTTCGCGCACTTGGGCACCGCCCACGCGCAGCTTTTCCCAGCCGTCGCGCACAGCGGTAGAGCCACCCGTAATTTGCGCACCCAACAGTGCGTTCACGTAGACCGCGTTAGGCGGGGCAATCGCTACCTTGATGGTTTTCACGTCGACGTTGAGCTCTTCAGCGATCAACATGGGCATGGCGGTGTACACGCCTTGGCCCATCTCAGAGCGCGCCGAGATCAAGGTGATGGTGTTGTCGTCGGCAATGTGCACCCACGCGTTGGGCGTGTGCAGTGTGCCAGCGGCTTGCACTTTGGAGGTAGGAAATGACAGGCCGATCATCAGGCCGCCACTGGCAATGGCAGTGGTTTTGATGAAGGTGCGGCGTGAGGTGGAAGCAATGGTTTTGGTCATGGTGTTTCTCCTTAAGCGCGCATCATCGTGGCTGCATCCTTGATGGCAGCTTTGATTCGGGGGTAGGTACCGCAGCGGCAGATGTTGCCACTCATGGCCGAGTCGATCTGCGCATCGCTCGGGTTTTTATTGGTGGCTAAGAGCGCCGCTGCACTCATGAGCTGGCCCGACTGGCAGTAGCCGCACTGCGGTACATCGTGCTTGATCCACATCATTTGCAGGGGGTGTTTGTTCTCTACGCCCAGGCTCTCGATGGTGGCTACCTTGGCACCGGCCACGGAGGACAGTGGGGTTTGGCATGAGCGCACCGCCTGGCCGTTGACGTGCACTGTGCAGGCGCCGCATAGGGCTGCACCGCAACCAAACTTGGTGCCGGTCATACCCAGTTCATCCCGAATAACCCAAAGCAAAGGGGTGTCGGCCTCAGCAGTGGCCGCTACGGCCTTGCCATTGATGGTGAAATTAACGCTCATGAGGAGTCTCCTTGTTTAAAACCTTGCAACCATATAACGTTGTGTAGCCAAATGCCCTAGTAACAACCCTAGATTGCCGCAATATTCTCACTTTGGAACACGCGCGCCGAACCTCCTGTCACGTGGCCGACAGCATCCGGTCGATATCCTCAGCACGAAGTGGAAACCGGGATCCGGCTACACTGACACGATGCAAAACAAACCCGAATCTATTGCCGCTTTGCGCAAAAATTACGAGCTGGCCGAGCTGCTGGAAGCTAGCGCATCGGTCGATCCGTACCAACAATTTGATACATGGCTGCAAGAGGCGATACAAGCCAAAATCCCTGAACCCAACGCCATGACCTTGGCCACCGTGGGCAGCAATTTGCGCCCCTCCACGCGCATCGTGCTCATCAAAGGCCTCGACGCGCGCGGCATCGTGTGGTTTACCAACTACCAGTCACGCAAGGGGCACGAGCTGGCGGGTAACCCGTTTGCATCGCTGCAGTTTCACTGGGTAGAGCTGGAGCGCACGGTGCGTATTGAGGGGCGGGTGGAGAAGGTATCCGCAGAAGAAAGCGACGTGTATTTCCACAGCCGCCCTGTGAGCAGCCGCATCGGCGCGATAGTCAGCCCGCAAAGCGAAGTGATCGCCAGCCGCGAGGTTTTAGAACTCGAAACCCAGCGGGTTGAAGCCCTGTACGGCGACAAACCACCACGTCCACCGCACTGGGGGGGCTACCGCTTGGTGCCCGATGAGTGGCAGTTTTGGCAAGGGCGGCGCAGCCGTTTGCATGACCGGCTGCGTTACCGGCTGGCTGCCCAAGGTGAGTGGGTGCGCGAGCGCTTGGCACCGTAGTGTGTGGGCGGGATGGTCAGACGGTGCGCAGCATGGCACCATCCTGTCAAACATAAAAGTATGGTTAATTTTTACCAAACCACCCTTTAAAACCATTGAATTTCGTTAAATAAGTCACAAATTTTGACATAAATACACGTAGGTACATAAATACGCATAATTTAAGACTTTTCGAGCAGTTGCAAACGCCATCCGCAACCCGAAAAAGCTTCAAAATGGGTTGTTTGGAGGCCTTTTTAAGGTACCAATCGGTCTGTAGCCCTTTAGAATTATGCGGGAGCAGCTACTGTATATGTAGCGTTCTAAAGTAAGTACGAACGCTAAATCCACCCGCTACAAGCTAGATTACGCGGTTTGCGCTATTGCAGCCCGCACAGCGGCCAACTGCCTGCGTGAGACCAGCAGCGCGTCGTCCACCCCGCGCAGGCGCACGGCCCAGCCTTCTACGTCGGCACCATCTTCGTCGTCGTCTCGCTCGCCTGCGCGCTCTACGTAGCGCTCCAGCACACGCATGCTGCGCTTGGAAACCAAAGCGTTGCGGTGAATGCGCAGGTAGTACTCGCCGTAGCGGGCCTCCAGGTCGTTGAGCGCGCCGTCCAGAATATAGTTTTTACTTATCGTGCGCACGGTCACGTATTTCAGCTCGGCTTTAAAGTACAGCACCTCTGCCAGCGGCACCCGCTCGGTGCGGCCGCGGTCTTGGATGATCAGCACTTCTTGCGCTAAACCGGGCTCTAGCCTTTTATTTAATTGCGGAAGCAGCTCTTTTTTCTGTAGCGCTTTGGCCAAGGCTTTTTCCAGCCGCTCCAGCCGCACAGGCTTGGTCAGGTAGTCCACCACCTCCAGGTCGAAAGCACCCACGGCATGCTCGGTATGCGCCGTCACAAAAATAATGCCCAGCTCGGGGCGCAGGCTGCGCAGCTCTCTGGCCAGTTGCATGCCGTCGGCCCCGGGCATGTGGATGTCCAGCAGCACCACATCGCAGGGCGTGGTGCGCAAGAGCGCCATGGCCTGCATGGCATCTGCCGCCTCGCCTGCTACGCTGCACGCGGGCTGTTTGCAGTCGCCCAGCAGGGTGCGCATGCGGGAGCGGGCCAGCGCCTCGTCGTCTACGATCAAAGCAGTCAACACCGTCATACAGGCACCTCTATGCGTACTTGGTAGATGCCGTCCACCATGGTGGCGCGAAAAGCGGTTTGCAGGTCATGCAGCAGCTTTAAGCGGTCTTCTACATTGCGCAGCGCCACGCCGTGGCCATGCTCGCCATGCCCGGCTGGCACCGTGTTGGTCACCTTCACCACCACCGTGCTGCCGCGCCGCTGGGTGCTGATTTTGATGTCGGCCCCGTCCGCACTGGGCTCTACCCCATGCTTCACCGCATTTTCTACCAAGGGTTGCAGCAGCAGGGGCGGCACCATGGCCTGGTTGGCCGCCTCGTCTACCACCCACTGCACCCGCAGGCGCTGGCCAAAGCGCACTTTCTCAATCGCCAGGTAGCGCTGGGCCAGCTCGATTTCTTGGGCTAAGGGCACCGCGTCCCCCCGGTCTACCAGCGCGCTGCGAAACAGCTCGGCCAAGTCCTCCAGCACCGCCTCTGCCCGCGCGGGCTCGGCGCGT
The DNA here is from genome assembly GCA_031390175.1 of Polaromonas sp. Classification (GTDB taxonomy): domain Bacteria; phylum Pseudomonadota; class Gammaproteobacteria; order Burkholderiales; family Burkholderiaceae_C; genus JAAFIP01. The sequence goes on along the minus strand of JANMTF010000275.1, from coordinate 12 downwards.
ACCAATGCAATC
>JANMTF010000264.1:0-7581 GCA_031390175.1 Polaromonas sp. | reverse complement strand
ATAACAGCGGCGCACGCTCCCCGTTCGTCACAATAGGCAGCCGCACTTGCTATATTTACAGTAGCTGCTCCCGCAGTTTTTTAGTTGGGCTACAGGCCTAAATAACTTCGAAAACTTGTTGAGAATCACGTTGTCCCGCAGCATTCTTTGCAGCGCTAAACCGAGAGTAAAAACTCTTTCGCCATCGCAGCACATTCGTCATACCCCGGCACCACCACCTTCGGATTAGGCAGCCGATTAATCGCATTAAAAGTCTGTAGCAGCGCCACGCGCCGCCCACTTATTTGCTCCAAGAATGCATCTCGGTGCCGCACCATCCATTGCGCCTCACGCGCCATGCCTAGAGGATCGGTCTGCAACACCAACGCCAGATCAAACAAATCGCGCGCAGTGGCCTGGTTACCTCGGTGCCACATCTTTTTGGCCACAATCTCCACATCAGTCTCCACCCGCACCGCCTCACCCATGATGGCCTCTAGCGTCCAGGGCTGCGCTGTCAGGTTGTGCGCCGCCACAATGTCAATCTCGCCCTCTGGCCGCATTAGCTTGACGTATTCCATCGCCTCAATGTAGTTATCGCTCACGCCTGCAGCCACATCACTCAGGCGCGGGTTTACAAAGCCCAAATACTGCGGGTCAGGTACAAACAGGTCAATATCTTTGCTCAGCCGATGCCCGTGGCGCAGCATCAGCACCGTGCCGCCACCAAACGTCCACAACGCATCTGGCCGCGTGCGCAAGCGCATCTCGCGCATCAGCACCAGCCCATGCACAAACAAACTGCGCCATGCCCCAGGCTGCTCTGCATCAAAGGCCATACCACTCCTTACGCGGCGACTGCTGGGCACGCGCCCAAGCGCCAATATGCTTCCACACCTTGGCCGCAGGCACACCGCCTTGCGCGGCAGCCGCCTCTACAGCCCCCACCACCACCTGTAGCGGAACCTCGTCCACAAAGGTAATCATGTGCGCACCATACGCCTCGGGCAGCACACCGCTGGCAAGCGCCGCCGCCAGCACACTGGGCGGCAACGCATCGGTATAGCTCACGCTGCACATCTGCGCCGCCTGCGCCAAAGCCTTGCCACTCGGCGCACGCTGCGGCTCCCACTGCAACCGCAGCCCCATCACCTGCAGCAGCTGCCCCAGCCGCCCCAAGCTCAGGTTAGCCAAGCTACCCCGCTCCAGCCCATTCACCGTCGCCCGCGACACGCCGGCCAGCCCAGCCAAAGCAGCCTGCGTCAAACCCAGCTCTTGCCTGCGCTTATGCACTGCGGGGCCAATCCAAAGTAAGTCGTTCATGGCTTGCAGATTAGGCATATTCGATCAACTTGTCAAATATACTTGACATATATGGAATAAAACAACCTATAACCCCCTATTTCACCTCGTTTTCACAACCTATAGGTGGTTGTTGCGATCCAGTAGGTTTGAGCGGCCGAACACTGCACACCCTTTTCATCCGCAGATCGGCATAAGCCTGGCCCCGATAATCATTGCGATGCTGCAGCTCACGCAAAGCCTCCACAGCGGCAATACGCGCCTGCACCGGCTGCGCCAACCAATACGCCAACTCAGCCGCTTGCTGGCCAGCGGCATCGTGCAGATGAAAACGGGTCACCTTGCGTTGCATAGAAGCATCCTGGCAGTCTGATAACACTCTGCATTCACTACAAACTTAATAGTTGCTCCCGCAATATTCTATTGGTCTGGCAGCCAATTTAGCACCTAAGTCGCCACCATCAAGCATGCGCTGCGGCGTACTCACGCGCCGTGGGCAACGCCCGTGGAAGCGCCTGCTCCGAAGGCCGCGTAGCCTCCCAGCCCAGGCATGCCAACCATATCGAGCGAGGAATGGCTTTGGCCGCCGTGCGGTAATAGCTCACCATGCGCCTGCTAATGCCCAGCGCCTGTGCCACGCCTGACAGCGACAGCCCATTGCGTAGCATCCAGGCACCCAACATCTCGTGGCTCACCTCGCCCGCCTGCTCTTTGGCCCACGCATACACGTTGTCCGGCCCCAGCTCGGTGTCAAACCATTCAATGCTAAAGCCGTCCGTATGCACCGTGCTAAACACCTCGGGTTTGCGAATTTCGGCAAACGCAGCGCCTTGCATCACATGGCCAACATCCACGTCCAGCACCTCGCCGGTACTCCACGTCGTGCGCAGTTGGTAGGGGGCCAGCGCCTGAACCGCCAGCAATTTGGGGGAAAAGAATTCACTCATAACTGGCACCTCCGCAATTCATTCAAAAGGAACGCATGCGGCATCGGGTGGTCGCCAAAGTACATCAAAATACGGCACTCTGGGAGTCGCTTCAAAGTGGGCATGCACCATTGTATAGTGCAACCATTGCACTAGCGTCACCCACAGCCCACCGCAAAAGGTAACCCCATGCCCCTCACCCGCGATGTCCAACAAACCATCGTCGCCCGCGCCAGCGCAGACCCGCTGTATGCGCAAGCCCTGCTCCAAGAAGCCGCCACACTCTTCTTAAACGGCGAGGCAGAACTAGCCAAAATCATCCTGCGCGACCTGGTCAACGCCACCGTCGGCTTTGAGCAGCTGGCCATCCAAGTGGCCAAGCCGCCCAAAAGCGTACGCCGCATGCTGTGCCAGTCAGGCAACCTCACCACGCGCAACCTGGCCGCCATATTCCAGTCACTCAAAGACTCGCTGCATGTACAACTGCAAGCCACCACCGTCAAGGCGGCTTAGTAAATACACTGCTAAAGTTAACGATTGCGCTTCAAGTTTAGTAGCTGCTCCCGCAATATTTTATTGGGCTAGCGGCCTATTTGGCATACAAACCCTCCGCCGAACAACTAACCCGGCAAGCTTGCGCGCATTTCAATCTCCATGAAATTCCAACATCTCATGTTCGAATTTCATGGAGATTTAAACCACCACCATCCCCGCCAACCGCAGCGCCGCCTTGCCATCACATGCGCGCCGTGGCACCCGCAGCGATAGCGGCATCCATCTCTGCAATGCTGACCGGCTTCTTCACCCGCCCGGCAAACCGCCCACGCAGCACAGACTCATCCGTGCGCAACGCGACGACGCGAAAGCTGTCGCCTTCGGGCAGAAATTCAATCTTCTGGCCAGCAGTCAGCCCCAGCGCTGCACGCACGGCGCGCGGTAGCGTAATCCGGCCTTTGCTGGTTAATGTGGCTGTGGGCATATGCGCTCCTTACACTAGTAGTAACTACTATTTTTATAGCTAGTCGCGCAATATTCTATTGGGCTAGCAGCCAATTTGGCACTAAACCCGCGGCCCGCCGCACGATTATGGCCACGCTACGCCATCTTGTCACCCCAGGCAAAGCCCTGGGTCACATCAGCCAGAAATCACCCAACAATGGCGCACCTTTAACGCCTAACCAAACAAGGTGCCCCATGCATTCATCCACCCCCAGCCCCATGCCCGTCTACGGCAGCGAGCCCTCCGAACCCGGCCTGTACCTCGGCCTATTCCATGGCCGCAAAGACCCAGACGACCAAATGATTGAATGGGGCTTTCACGGCCCACTCATCGGCCCATTAAGCTTTGTGCACACTACCTACACTAACGTCATCAAGTTGGGCTTTATCAGCGCAGTGGACGAGAAAAGGTACTTTCCCACACAAGCCATGCCCATGCTGACGATCAACGGCGACATGGTGCATTACCAAGACTGCTATTACGGCGACTGGACGGTGTTCTACGCCACGGGGTGCGATGTGCGCCCACCCGAAGACGCCTTCAGGCAGTCACCCCGCCCCGTGCGCACTATGTACGCGCATCGCCGCGAATAGTCCCGCCCAGCATTCAAGGCATACTGTGAAAAAACAGGAAAACCGCCATGCCAGCCACCCCCACAGCGCCCAGCCCCGCATCCCCCAACTGGACGCGCCAGCAAACCCTAGCCGCGCTGCACATCTACTTTCAGCTCTCCTTTGGGCAGCTTCATAAGGGTCAACCCAGAATCAAACAGCTCGCCAACTGGATTGGCCGCACCCCAAGCTCCGCAGCAATGAAGCTAACCAACATAGCCAGCCTAGATCCACAAATTATTGCCCGTGGACGCAAAGGAATGGACAGAGCATCAAACCAAGACAAAGCCATCTGGCAAGAGCTGCAAGGCAATTGGGACGCTGTCGCGCTAGAAGCCGCAGCAGAATACGAGAGACTTGCCACCAGCCACGGCCTACCCGCCAACGCAGACGTGATTGACGAGCTGCCCGAAATACTTGAAATAGCCGAAGGCAAAACCCGCCTAGCCACCGTAGAAGTGCGCGTCAACCAAGCCCGCTTCCGCAAAGGCATCTTGGCTATTTACAACGCCACCTGCTGCATCAGCGGCCTACAACATGAAAAGCTAGTCATCGCCAGCCACATCGTGCCGTGGAGCGAAGACAAACAAAATCGCCTCAATCCGCACAACGGCCTGTGCCTGTCGGCGCTGCATGACAAGGCGTATGACCAAGGGCTGATTACAGTGATGCCGGATTACACGGTGAGAGTGTCCAAGACATTAAAAAAATATGCAAGTAACTCGTACATGTCAGACGCGCTGCTGCGCTTTGATTTGCAACCTATCAACTTGCCTGAGCGATTTCGACCTGCACCAGAATTCCTTGCGATTCATGCAAGGCGCTTCGGATTTATGGCTAATCATCAGGGGTTGCCGCAGGTGTAAACATCCTCGTCTCAACACAACAACTTTTTGATATGACTGTCTCGTATCTCGCGTTGTTGTTTATTATTTACGGCCTCACGTGCGGCAAGCGCGAAATCATCGGGCACCGCCTTTTGAAAATCCAGCAACGCCGCACGCGACTTTCTAACGTCCCCAATCACACCTTCGTTCTTTGCGACTCTAACAAAGAGCGAAAAGAAATTTGCCTTGTTATTCCACAACGAGTCATCTGGTAAATCTAGCTGCTTAATTGATTTTGCAGTTTTTGTAAATAGCCGTACGATGGCATCCTTTTCTGGTAGCGCATCTTTGTAATCATCAAGCATCTGAAGTGTCTTATCATTTCTATTAAAAAAACCCACCTTCAGTGTCGCTATGATATTTAGCGTATACATCAAGGGAACTTTTCTAGTAACTTCTTGAGCACTAAAGGTGTTCTCATTAAATAGAAGCGCTTGATATTCTGCTACCTTCCTTTTCTTGAGCCAAGCAATCTGCTCTGGTTCAATAGAGGGGTCTATTTTAAAAGCCTTCAATGCTTCGTCTGTCTCTTCATCGAGAAAGCCCAAGTCACCGGCCAAGAGCTTACCCGTAAGCATCATATCTGTAGCACCGTACTCGGATGCAAGCTTCTCGATCGCTGTGAGTGAGTTTGACGCCCGGTTTACCCGTTTAAAAATCTCTTTGATTTTTGGGTCGTCGTTATCCATATCCAACTCAACAACGCCTATCTCGTATTTCAGAAAGCGTGCTTTTTCTTCCTCTGACAAGTCAATAAAGTGTTTTCCCTTGACGGCAAGATCGCCATCAACATACTCAAGAATAGCGTTGGCTCGTTGTTGGCCATCAACAATGCAGGCGACTGAAGACATTGACTTGACATCGATTTTCCCGCGAGAAAAAAACATTTGAGGAAAAGGATAGCCCAACAAAATCGTTTCAATAAAATCGCGCTTGTGTAAATCGCGCCATACAAGGTTTCGTTGAAAGTACGCATCCGGCACTAGCCGTTTAAGTTTTATATCGTTCACCACATTAAGCAGTGCAACAGATCGTATTTGATAGCGGAATGCTTGCATTATTTCACCTGTACCAATAGTGGTTTATTGCGCTAGCCTGCTTGGCTTCGAGAAAAGACTCGCTTGCATATATGAAAGCAGAAATACGAGAAAAGTAGTTTGAGTAACCATCTGATAGTTTGTAGAAATGCTCTTCCAATTCGCTGCGTTCAGGGCATTGCGGAAAAAGCGCCGGATTAATAATTCCTCGATGCAAAAAATCTAAGAAGCGCTTTTTATTTTCTAAAGCTTTCTTTTGCTCTGTTCCGCTCGTTTGAAAAGCACCAACCTCAAAAGCCTTGGATCTTACAAAAGCAATTTCCCAATATTTTGAAAAAAGATCACGATCAACTAACGCGATATCAAGATCTGATTTTCCTTGAGAAAACTCTTGCTTTGAAATTAAACTGAACCCGGTTTTCGCAGAGCCGATTATTTGTACAGCAGAAAACGGGATTTTAAAAAAACGAGCAATCTTATCGATTAAATCAAACTCTAAATGCGGCTCTGAAGAAAAAACATGAGTTGGGAATGACAAATAGACCATGCGAGCGACTGTTTCAACCGGCACGCTTTTTTCTTTAGCCTCATTTAGCGCCTTGTGATAGTCCATTAATCAATCTCAATTGGTGTTCGGTTTGTTAGAGAAGTTTTCGCCGTGAGTTTTAAATATTCCCGCATTTTCAAAATTTGTCTATACGTCAGCACTGCCGTATGTCGTCATTCATTAAAGCTGCGCACCGTCACACAAGCACAATTCATTCTACACAGTGTCTACCCTTAAACAGCGCCTACCGCAGGCAACACCGCCCACAGCGGCACCGCCTCCACGCCTTCGCCCATGGTGTAGCGGTGCAGGCCGGGGTACACCACATACAGCGCGTCCAGCTTCAGGTCGTGCATGGCGATGCGCATGCTTTTGGTGATGGTGGGGGTATCGGCGCGTTTAAATCTCACTGCGCAGGAACCACGATCAGCCCCGCTTGCGCAAAATGGTCATCAAACGTCAGCGCCGAATGGATGCGGCGTTTGCGCATCACAATGAAGGATGCGCAGTCTGCCAATGAGTATTGTTTGTCTGCATGCCGTTTAAAAAACGCCCACGCCTCTTTGCGCAGCTCTGGCGTGGTGCTCACGATGTCTACCAATTGGCTATTGACCAATCGGTCGCCCACTTCTACCGCTTTGCCGTGCAGGCCGCGTGCATTGAAAAAGGTGACTATTTCTGCAAACACCAGATCGGTGGTGACCAAAGGTTGTGGGTCTTGAATATAGCTTTGCCAGTACTGCGCAGCCGCCTTATGCTGGTTGTCGCGCGCCATCTCCAGCGCTATGACAAAGCTGGTATCTAAAAACAGTGCCATAGGCTCGTTAGCGCGGCTAGGCTTTAACGTCCGCTATAGATATGCTGGTCGTGCTTTTTAGCACCCGTGCTTAGGCTGTCGCGCGTAGGCGATGTGCCCAAGCCCAGCAACGGATCATTCAACTCTTGCGGCGTAATGATGATGACCCCATGCTTTTTCTCGATATGCACACGCTGCACGCCGCGCAGCATGCGCTTGGGTACGGTCAAGCCTTGAGCAGAAACTACAGCGTCCATAAGGTTCTCCTGGGTCAATGTATCGCAAGTTTAGCGGGATTGGCGTTTTTATCAAACGCCGATATTAAACATCAATATTCGCCGCCCGCAGCGCATTGGTCTCAATAAACGCCCGACGCGGCTCTACCTCGTCGCCCATCAGGGTGGTGAACACGCGGTCTGCTTCGATGGCGTCTTCTATCTGCACGCGCAGCAGGGTGCGCACGGTGGGGTCCATGGTGGTTTCCCATAGCTGCATG
>JANMTF010000253.1:0-3735 GCA_031390175.1 Polaromonas sp. | reverse complement strand
GTGATGCGCCACACGGCAGGCTTTGTGTACGGCGGCGCAACCAAGTCGCCGCGCGTCAAAAAGCTGTATGAGGATTTGAATATTGAATCGCGCGAGGTAGACATTACTTCTGAAGACATGCTGAAGAACCTGGGGCAGATTCCGCTGGTGCACCAGCCAGGCACATTTTGGGAATACTCCATTGCGGTAGATGTGCTGGGGCTGGTGCTGGAGCGGGTAGAGAAAAAGCCCTTGGATGCCATCGTCAAAGAACTATTGCTCGACCCGCTGGGCATGAAGGACACCAGCTGGTGGGTGGCCCCCAACCAAACGCACCGCATGGCCGAGGCGCTCAATAGCGACCCGCTCAAGCCTGACATGCTCAAGTCTTACCGCCAAAGCTACAACCCCTTGGGTAAAAGCTATTTCAAGGGTGGCGCGGGCATGGTGAGTACGGCATCAGACTACCTGCGCTATGCGCAGATGATGGTCAACGGTGGCGAGCTAGACGGCAAGCGCTACCTGTCGCGCAAAACGGTGGAGCTGATGCTGTCCAACCACATTGTGGGCATGGGCGGCACGACGGTTGCCACAACCGGGCCGGGCTACGGTTTTGGCCTGGGCTATGGCGTGCGCCTGGACGAAGGCATGGGCTGGGTGCCCGGCTCGAAGGGCGACGCCATGTGGGCAGGCGCTTGGGGCACCAGCTTTTGGATTGACCCGAAAGAAAAGCTGGTGGGCATTTTGATGTCGCAAAGCCCGTCTAACCGGGTGCAGACGCGCATGTTGTACAAAAACCTGGTGTATGGTGCCCTGGTGAAGTGAGCGGCGTGGTGCTGTTCAGTGACGCATGCAGGCATCATTATTGCATGCTGTTTAGCCCTCTAGCCCAATAAAATATTGCGAGAGCAGCTACGTTTTTTATAGTATGCAACACACCACGACGAGTCGCACCTGTGACGCAGCGTGAACGGTATGATCCCCCATGCCGCCACCTCACTCATCTGCAACCACCATGCGCCATCTCCCTCCTATCCGCCGCACAGCCCTGGCTGCGCTGGCCTTGCTGCCCTGCTTAGCCTGGGCGCAAAACTACCCCACCAAAACCATCACCTTGGTCATCCCTTTTGCAGCAGGCGGCGGCACCGACAGTATTGCCCGCGATGTGGCAAAAACGCTGTCTGAAAAACTGGGCCAGCCCGTCATTGTGGACAACAAAGGCGGCGGCGGCGGCAGTATTGGTGCCAATGCCGTGGCCAAGGCGCAGGCTGATGGCTACACGCTGCTGTTTGCCACCTCCACCTTCATTACCAATGCAGCCATGGAGGCCGCGTCGCCCTACAACGTGGAGAAAGATTTTGCGCCCATTGCCATGCTGGGCCGGGGGCCACTGCTGGTGGTGGCCAGCAAAGAACTCGGGGCCAAAAACATCACCCAAGTACGCGCCATGGCGCAAGCTCGCGCGCAAGGGCTCGATTACTGCTCGGCAGGCGCTGGCAGTATCAACCATTTGGCGGGCGAGATGTTTCGCCAAAAAGCGCAGCTTAACCTGACCCATGTGCCCTACAAGGGCAGCGGCCCGGCGACGATGGATTTGCTGGCGGGACGGGTACAGTTATTTTTCGCCACCGTGCCCACCATCTTGCCGCATGTGCGCGAAGGCCGGGTGGACTTGTTGGCCGTCACAGGAAGCAAACGCTCCACCCTTTTCCCCGATACACCGACGATGGCCGAAGCGGGCGTGAATGACTTTAACGTCACCACCTGGTGGGGTGTACTAGCCCCAGCCAAAACGCCGCAGCGCATCATCGACCAGCTCAATATCGCCATCAACGAAACTGCAGCCCAAGACCCGGTGCGCAGCAGGTTGGTCAACGAAGGAGCCGATGCCATCAAAGGTAGCCCCGCAGACTTTCAGCGCGTACTCTCCAACGAGCTATCACTGTGGCGCGGAGTCATCAAAACCTCCGGCCTCAAACTGCAATAAGCCATTGATTTTTTTCGCGTCTTTCGCGCAACCTTCGCGTCTTCCGCGCTCCTTTCCCCGTTTTCTTTTTCTCCCTGTCCCCTGTAACCTGTCTCCTGCAACCTGAACCCTCCGCGTCATGAAAATTATCGTTATTCCCGGCGACGGCATCGGCCCCGAAACCATGTCCGCCACCACCGCCGTGCTGGAAGCCGTGTCTAAGCGTTTTGACCTCAAGCTCGATCTGCACTACGACATCGCAGGCCACGACAGTCTTAAACAACACGGCTCCACGGTCACGCCCGAGCTACTGGCCAAAGTGCGCGCCGCCGACGGCCTGATGCTTGGCCCCATGGCCACGTATGACTTTAAAGACGAGGCCAAAGGCGAGATCAACCCGTCCAAGTTCTTTCGCAAAAGCCTAGACCTGCATGCCAACATCCGCCCCGCCCGCACCTACCCGGGCATGCCTGGGCGGTTTGGCGATTTTGATTTGGTGGTAGTGCGCGAGAACACCGAAGGCTTTTATGCCGACCGCAACATCGAGTCGGGCAACAGTGAGATGTTGATCACCGAAGACGTAGTGATCTCGCTGCGCCGCATCACCCGCCGTTGCTGCGAGCGCATTGCCCGCAGCGCCTGTGAGCTGGCCATGGCGCGCAGCAAACATGTGACCATCGTGCACAAGGCCAATGTGCTCAAACTGGGCGATGGTATGTTCATCGACCTGTGCCAGCAGGTGGCCAAAGAGTTCCCGCAGGTCAAAGTAGACGACTTTATTGTCGATGCCATGATGGCCCATGTGGTGCGCGCACCGCAGCGCTTTGACGTGATCGTCACCACCAATATGTTTGGCGATATTTTGTCCGACCTGACTGCTGAACTGTCCGGCAGCTTGGGCTTGGGCGGCTCGCTCAACGCCGGTGCGCAGCATGCCATGGGCCAGGCGGCGCATGGATCGGCTCCTGACATTGCGGGGCAAAACATTGCTAATCCGCTATCGTTGATTTTGTCTGCAGGTATGCTGCTGGGCTGGCACGGACAGCGCAAGGGCTTGCCCGCTTTTGTGCAGGCCAGTGCCGCGATAGAGAGGGTGACGGCGGCTGCGGTGCAGGCGCACGAAGTGACGCGCGATGTCGGCGGTGCGCTGGGTACGCGCGAGACGGGCGCGGCGTTTGTGCAGCGTTTGTTGGCGTATTGAGCGCGTGACAAATCTGCCAACTTTGCCGCCAGGTGCCTGCGACTGCCATGTGCATGTCGTCGGCACCACGCTGGACTACCCTATGGTGGCCGAGCGACACTACACACCTGGTCCGGCTTCGGTCAACGATCTGCAGGGCCATCTGGCACGTAACGGGCTAGAGCGTACTGTCATTATCCAGCCCAGCTTCTACGGCAGCGACAACCGCTGCATGCTGCAAGCCCTGCATGAGCTGCAAGGCGCTGGGCGCGGTGTCGCGGTGGTGGACAAAGGCGCTAGCGACGCAGCCCTGCGCACGCTTCATAGCCAAGGCATACGCGGCCTGCGGCTGAACGTGGAAAGCTCAGGACATGGCGACATCCAAGCCATCAGTGCTGCCCTGACGTATTGGGCAGGCCGCATCGCCGCGCTAGGCTGGCATCTGCAAATCTACGCCTCGCTCGATGCGCTGTATGCCTTAGCTCCTATCCTTCAAAGCCTGGCCGTTCCCGTCGTGCTGGACCACTTTGCCATGGTGACAGATGCCACACCACTGAATGACGTGCGTGCCCAAGCCGTGCTGTCTCTGGTGCGCTCTGGTCGCGCCTAC
>JANMTF010000238.1:0-3475 GCA_031390175.1 Polaromonas sp. | reverse complement strand
GGCTGGGTGCTGTAGTCCACCGATATCACCTCGCCCTCGGCGCTGCGCAGCTCGACCACAAAGAATTTTTGCCCCAAGGGCGGTAGCTTGGGCAGCTCGCCCTGCGCGGCTGCCAGCGACACCTCTTGCACCGAGGCCACGCTGAACGGCTTGCCGCCTATGGCCGTGGTGTTGCCCACCACCCACTGCGCGGGCTTGGGCATCTCGCGCGTGTTGGGCTGCGCGCGCGTCCACACAAAGCTGCCGTTGTCTTCGCTCAGCGAAACGGTGCTGCCGTCGTCCAGTGCGGCCAGCCATTCGTTCCAGCTGCCGCCTTCGTATTTGAATTGCAGGCGACCGACGATGGTGAAGTTGACTTTGTCCAGCTTGCCCTGCGCCATGAGCTGCAAAGCGCTGTAGTCGTCAAACACCTCGGCCATCTTGCCAATACGCTTGAGCGCCTCGCCCTCGCGCACAATGGTGCTCTGGCAAAACCCGCACACCGCGTGCGTGCTGGCCATCGAAGCAAAATTAACCGGCGCCCCGCAGCCGGGGCAGGCAGCGGTGTAGGCGCGTTGTGTTTCTGTTGCCACTATTTATTGGGTTGGTTTATGGCTGAAGGGAATGCGGGGATTTTTTGAACGCAGAGGGCGCGAAGGTTTCGCAAAGGGCGCAAAAGAAGACAAAGAAGACAAAGAAGACAAAAAAAATAAAACCAAAAAGAACATAAATTGAAGACGAAATCGCCATTCAATTTATATTCAAATTTTTAGTTTTTGCATTCATTTTTGTCTTCCTTTTGTATTTTCTTTTTTGCGCTCTCTGCGAAACCTTCGCGCCCTCTGCGTTCAAAAAATCCCCGCATTCAAAGCCCTTAAAACACTACACCAGCTTCTTCAAAAGTTCAGCCTTCTTCGCACTGAACTCCTCATCCGTCAAGATCCCCTTGGCCTTGAGCTCACCCAGCTTTTCCAGCATGGCCATCACATCATCGGGTTTCACCACGGGGGCAGCCGCAGCTTGCGCAGCGGCAGCCGCTGCTGGGCTGGCACCGGCCAGGCCGGCCTGCATGTTTTGCGCCATGATCTGGCCCATCGCCAAGCCTGCGCCCATGCCCATGGCGTCGCCTGCTATGCCGCTGCCGCCCCCAGAGTTTTCGGCAAACTTGGGGATCGCCTGCGCAGTTTGGTACTGCATGAACTTGCCCATGTCGTTGCCCACCATGCCCATGCCAATTTTTTGGTCCAGGATTTTTTGCAGCTCTTCGGGCAGGGACACGTTTTGCACGGTCATGCCTTCCAGTTTCAGGCCAATGGCAGCGTAGGCGGGTTCGAGCTCTTTGGTCAGCGCGCTGGCAAACATCTGCTGGTTAGCCGCCAAGTCCAGGAAGGCAATGCCGCTGGAGGCTATCGCGTTGCTGATGTTTTGCAGCACCAGGCCGCGCAGTTGGCCCTCTACATCGGCCACGCTGTAGATGTCGCGCGTACCCGAGATTTCGGTGTGGAACAGTTTGGGGTCGCTGATGCGGAAGGCAAAGTTGCCAAACGCACGCAGGCGCACCGCACCAAAGTCTTTGTCGCGGATGGTGATCGGCTGGGGCGTGCCCCATTTGCAGTCCAGCTGCTGGCGGGTGCTAAAGAAGTACAGATCGCTTTTAAAGGGCGACTCAAACAGTTTGTCCCAGTTTTTCAAATACGTCAGCACTGGCAGCGTATTGGTGCTGAGCTTGTGGTTACCCGGGCCAAACACGTCGGCCACTTTGCCTTCGTTGACAAACACCGCCATCTGCGACTCGCGCACCGTCAGCGCAGCGCCATTTTGAATCTCCATACCGTCCATCGGATAGCGCCAAGCCAGGGTGCCGTCGCCCTCTTCGGTCCATTGCAGTACGTCTATAAACTGTTTCTTGATGAAATCCATAAGCGCCATGAAAAACCTCCAGTAGTGGAAAAGATATGAAGCGGATGATAGCCGTACTGCGCCAGAGCGTACAGGCAAAGCTGCAAAATTAAGCGGCCCGTAAAACCTGGATGCCCAGCGCCGTGACAACCAGCTGGGTTTCCGCTTCGTAGCCAAGGCGGGTGGGCCATCTCCCACCGGCGCACGCTGGTAAACCCATTGGTCGATAAAAAAGCACTACTTAATTTATAGCTGCTCCCGCAACATTCTATTGGCTTGCTGCCAGATTTGCACCTTAAAAAAGCTCAAAAATGGGCAAAAATGCGGTGTATAACTGGTGTGCAGGCTGCTTATGCCGTCCAAACGCCTAAAACTCACAAAATTCACCTGCTTTTGAAGTGCCAATCGGGCAGCAAGCCAATAGAATGTTGCGGGAGAAGCTATTTAATATATAGCATTTGGGGCAGCATGGTGAAGTCGATTGAAGCTGCGATCGAGGTTTTAAACTGGCACCCTAAAGTGGCGCAACACCATATTCAAGCGAACAGCACCGCCTCAAACCTCGCTGCGCGAGGCCAGATAAATCCCTGGCAGAATCACTACCGCGCCCACCGCGTGGTACCCCAAAATGGGCTCACCCAAGACCGCCCACGCCACCACGGCGGCATACAAAGGGCCCAGGTACAAGGTGAGCGAGGCGCGGGCGGCGCCCAGCTCTTTTTGCAGGGTGGAGTAGGCCAAATAGCCCGCAGCCCCTGGAAAAATGGCCGCCGCCACAACCAGCCCTACCGCTTTCCAGCCCCACAGGGTTTGCGTCATCGGCAGGCCTGACCAAGCTTCGACGAGGGCCATGGGCAGCAGCACCAGCGCGCCGCCCGAGATGATCAGCACCAAGCGCGCAATCGGCGAGAAGTCTGTAGGCCAGCGCTTGAGCAAGATGGAATACAGCGTCCAGCTCAGCGTGCAGGCCAGTATCCACAGGTCTCCAGCTACAAACTGCACCTGCGCCAGCGCCTGCCACTGGCCTTTGATCACCACATGCACCAGCCCGGCAAACGCCATGGCAATGCCCAGCCATTGCAGCTTGCCCAAGCGCTCATGCAGCCACAGCCCCGAGGCAAAAGCTACAAATACGGGCGACAGCGCATAAATCAGGGCGATATTGGTGGCGCTGGTAGAGCGCGCGCCGATATACACCCAGGCCCCGCATATCCACATGCCTAAAGCGCCAAATACCAGGTAATGCCAAGCATTGCGCCCCAGCAGCGAGCGCTTTGCCCGCAGCTCTGGCCAGGCAAACACAGCCAATATCAGCCCCGCTATCACCCAGCGCAGCAGGGCCAGCATGTGCGGCGCCACCACGCCCGGGGCAGTGCGCCCTACCAGATAGTTCACCGCCCATAGCGCTGGTGTGATGAAAAGTAGCGCTAAGGCCCAGCGGTGTGCAAAATGGGAAGACATATTGCACAATGGTAAGCCATGCACCTACAAGACCTCCCCACCCCCGCCGCGCTGGTAGACACCCAGCGCATGCAACGCAACATTGAACGCATGCAAACCCGCATGAGCGCGCTGGGCGTAGCCTTTCGTCCGCATG
>JANMTF010000174.1:0-5662 GCA_031390175.1 Polaromonas sp. | reverse complement strand
GTTTTGCGGGCCGCGTATGCGCGCGCCGGGTGACAGGCGCTCGGGTTTGCCGTCGATCAGCACGTCGGCGCCCTGCACGACCTGCAGCTTGCCGCGCTGCGCTTTGGGTGGAAACTGCCGCCCGGCGTCAGCGCCAATGTTGACTACCTGGTCAGGTGCCGTCAGAACCGCGTCGCCCTGCGCCTGGGCTATCAATGGCATACCAACCAGTAAATTGACAGAGAATAGTGCTGTAGCCCAATGGAATATAGAGAAAGCGGCTACTTTTTTAGGAGTAGTTATAGCCTGCAAAGGGGGAGCATCTAGGGGTGCCGCAAGTGCCAACGTGTGAGCTGGCATGGCGGGAGGGGTGCAGCGGTTCATGGTGTACATCCAGAGGCTGAGGTGTGTGGTGGTGGTAGGTGGATTTGAACCACCGACTTCAGCATTATGAATGCTGCGCTCTAACCAACTGAGCTATACCACCGAAGACCGGAATTATAGCCGTTTTGGCAGCCAGAGCCGCCAAAACATGCGCTTGGGTTGCTTACAGATGCTTGAAATCGGCCTTGCGCTTGCCTACAAACGCGTCCATGCCTTCTTTTTGGTCTTGCGTGGCAAACATCGCGTGGAACAGACGGCGCTCGAACATGATGCCGTCGGACAGCGAGCTTTCGTAGGATCGGTTGACCGATTCTTTAGCCGCCATGACGGCGATTTGAGAGTACTCGCTGATCATCAGCGCCGCGCCCAGCGCCTCTTCCATCAGCTTGTCCAGCGGCACGATGCGGCTGACCAAGCCAGCGCGCTCGGCCTCAGCTGCGTCCATCATGCGGCCAGTCAGCGCCATGTCCATGGCCTTGGACTTGCTCACCGCGCGCGGCAGGCGCTGGGTGCCGCCCGCGCCGGGGATGATGCCCAGCTTGATCTCGGGTTGGCCGAACTTGGCGTTGTCCGCCGCAATGATGAAGTCGCACATCATCGCCAGCTCGCAGCCGCCGCCCAGGGCAAAACCGCTTACCGCCGCTATCACAGGTTTGCGGATGGAGCGGATGGTTTCCCAGTTTTTGGTGATGTAGTCGTTTTTGTACACGTCGGCAAAGCTGTAGGTGGCCATGGCACCGATGTCGGCCCCGGCGGCAAAGGCTTTTTCGCTGCCGGTGATGATGATGCAGCCGATCTCGGGGTCTGCGTCATAGCCTTTGAGCGCCGAGCCCAGCTCTTCCATCAGCGCGCCGCTCAGGGCGTTGAGCTGTTTGGGGCGGTTGAGGGTGATGATGGCGGCTTTGCCTTCGGTTTTGGTGAGGATGTGTTCGTAGGTCATGGGCTTATCTTAGCTTGTCTTGTCCATGTTCTGTGCTTATCCGGCTGCAGACACTGGTTCAGTTTTGTACAAAAGCTTGCCGACGGTGTACTCAGCTGCGTGGCTGTCCAATCCAATCGCCGGGGCGTACAAGCACCCAGTGCCCATTCCAAACCCGTGCTGCGTCACATAAAGCCAACGCACACTATCTAATCAATAGCTGCTTGCGCTATATTCCATTAGCCTTCAGCCCTGTTGGCATCTAAAAAAAGCCCAAACAACGCTACTTGCGCAGCTTAAACAAACGCGGCAACACCAAAATGCTAACGATGACCACTAACAAAGTAAGGGAACCCGGGCGGTCTAAAAACACAGTCCATTTGCCCTCTCCAATGCTCAGCGCATTGCGCAGCTGCGCCTCAGCCAGTGGGCCCAAAATCATGCCCACCACAACAGGCGCAGTCGGAATGTCAAAACGCCTGAACAGCACCCCCGCCAGGCCAATGCCGTAGAGCAGCAGCAGGTCAAACGCACTTTGGCGCATGCCGTACACACCCACGGTGGAGAAAATCAAAATGCCCGCATACAAATGCGCCTTGGGTATCTTCAACAGTTTGACCCACAGGCCCACCATCGGCAGGTTCAAAATCAAAAGCATCACGTTGCCGATGTACAGCGACGCAATCAGCGCCCACACCAGAGCGGCCGAGGTCTGGAACAACTGTGGCCCGGGCTGGATGCCGTAGTTTTGGAATGCACCAAGCAAGATGGCGGTGGTGTTGGAGGTGGGGATGCCCAACGTCAACAAGGGGATCAGCGTGGCTGTGATGGCTGCGTTATTAGCCGCCTCCGGGCTGGCCACACCCTCGATGGCACCAGTGGTGCCAAATTCTTCCGGGTGCTTACTGAGTTTTTTCTCTGTGGCGTAGCTCAAAAACGTAGGTATCTCGCTGCCGCCAGCGGGGATGGTGCCAAACGGAATACCAATGAAGGTGCCGCGCAGCCAAGCGGGCCATGACCTGCGCCACTCCTGTTTGGTCATGTGCACGCTGCTCATGGAGTTTTGGGTCTCGCTCTCACGGCCCTGGTAGATCACGTTGTACAGGGCCTCGCCCACGGCAAACAGCCCCACCGCTATCAACACAATCTCAATGCCGTCCAAAAACTCGCTCACGCCGCCGGTGTAGCGCACTTGGCCAGAGATTTGGTCCAAGCCCACCAAGCCAATGGCCAGGCCAATCATGAGGGCGGTCACGCCGCGCAGAGCGCTGGCACCCAGCACCGCGCTGACGGTGCAAAACGCCAGCACCATCAGCAGGAAATACTCGGGTGGCCCCAGCTTGACAGCGTAGTCGGCAATCATCGGCGCGGCAAAGGTGACCACCACGGTGGCAATAGTGCCCGCCACAAAAGAGCCCATCGCCGCCGTGGCCAGCGCCGCACCCGCGCGGCCATTTTTGGCCATCTTGTTGCCTTCCATGGCGGTCACCATCGAGCCCGCTTCGCCCGGTGTATTGAGCAAAATAGAGGTGGTCGAGCCACCGTACATCGCGCCGTAGTAAATGCCGGCAAAAAATATCATCGAGGCCGTGACATCGACCTTGGTGGTAATGGGCAGCAGCATGGCCACGGCCACTGCGGGGCCGATGCCGGGCAACACACCCACTGCGGTGCCGATAGTGCAGCCGACCAAAGCCCAGAGCAAATTGATCGGCGTGATGGCGATGGCAAAACCGGCCATCAGTTGGTTCAAAATATCCATATCACATCCAGCCGGTAGAGGTGAGGCCTGGCAAGTTGATGGCCAGCAGTTTGGTGAACATCCAGTACACCGGGGCGGCTATGGCAAAACCGATGAGCACGTCACGCACCCAAGCGCGGGCAGACAGGTCAAGCCTGCCTTGTGACTGGTGAAATCCGCGCACCGCCAATACAAAACACAGGGTGCAGCTCAAGATAAAGCCGATGCGGGTGATCAGCAAGGCGTTGAGCAAAATACCAGCCGACACCCACAGGAAGGGCAGCCAATCGCCTTGGGCTGCACCGTCTGGTTCGCCCCTCGCATGCCAGCCGCCGCGCTGGGCCTGCCAGACCATGCCCGCGCCGCACAGGGTGAGCGCAATGCCCACCACCCAAGGTAAAAAGTTAGGGCCTACGCCGCCGTAACCGGCATCGCTGGAGATCTGCGTAGCGCCCGCAGCAATCCCCAAGCCCAGCAAAAGGCAGGCTACGCCTACGGCGCTTTCCAAAGTTTTGGTAGTCGCCATGTGCGTCCCCTGTGTTCTATTTACAGCATGCCAGACAAATACATCGTGGCGCGCAGACTGGCAAACTCGTAGTCGACGAATTCATCAAACTGCTTGCCGGTCAAGAGTGCCGGTGTCCAGCCGTTTTTAACCAAGTCTTCTTGCCAGGCCTTGGACTTGGTGGCCGCGACGACCAGGTCTGTTAAAGCCTTGCGCTGCTCTGGCGTGATGCCAGGGCCTGCGTACACGCCGCGCCAGTTGCCCAGCACTACGTCATAACCCTGCTCCTTCATGGTGGGCACGTCAATGCCTGGCAAACGCTTGTCGGAGGTCACGGCGATGGGTTTCATCTTGCCGGTTTTGATGTACTCGGCAAACTCGCTGTAGCCGCTGCCGCCCACGGTGACGTTGCCACCCAAAATAGCCGCAGTCGCCTCACCGCCGCCACGAAAGGCCACGTAGTTGATCTTCTTCGGGTCTACACCCACTGCGCGTGCCAGCATGGCGGCAGCAATATGCTCTGTTGATCCGCGCGAGCCGCCGCCCCACTTCACGCTGCCGGGGTCTTTTTTGAGCTGCTCGACCACGTCTTTCATGTTCTTCAGGGGTGAATTTTCCGGTAATACAAAGGTGTTGAATTCGCTGGTCAGGCGCGCAATAGGAGTCACTTTGTCCAAGCCCACAGGCGGCTTGCCAGTGATGATGCCGCCCAGCATCACTGCGCCCATCATCATCAGCGCATTGGGGTCGCCTTTGGCGCTGTTGACAAACTGGGCCAACCCCAGGGCACCGGCTGCGCCGCCTTTGTTTTCGTACTGCACGGTGTCGGCCACTTTGGCGTCCATCAGCGCTTTGCCCAGGGCGCGGCCTGTGCTGTCCCAGCCACCACCGGGGTTGGCGGGGATCATCATTTTGAGGTTGGCTGCAGCTTGCGCAGACAGTGGCAGGGCACCGGCTGCGGCCAAAGCCGCCAGAGATTTGAGAAATTCATTGCGACGCATGGGAAACTCCTAAAAAATGGATAAGTGCATATTGCAGGCCTTGGCTGTCAGTTGGCTGTCCAAAAACACTAGGGAAAGTGCTAGTCTCTACCTTTATGAAAATCTTGCTGGTAGAAGACGACGAAGCCATGCGCACCACCCTGGCGCGCACGCTGGGCCTGCGCGGCATGCAGGTGAGCACCTGCGCCGATGGCAGCCTAGCGCTGGCTGTCTGGCAGAGCACCGTGCCCGATGTGGTGCTGCTGGATTTAACCTTGCCCGGGCGCGATGGCCTGCGGGTGCTGAGTGAGGCCCGCAAGCTGGGGCTGGCCACGCCGGTGCTGATACTGACAGCCCGCGGCACCGTGGGCGACCGTGTGTTGGGTCTCAATACGGGGGCAGACGACTATCTGCCCAAACCCTTTGATTTGGACGAGCTGGAAGCCCGCGTGCGGGCCCTGGGGCGCGCGGCAGCACGCGGACAGCGCGCATTGGATGCGAACGAGAAGTTTCCCGACATGTCCGATGCGCAACTGGCCGCCAGCCGCCGCGAAATAGGCAGCATCAGTTTTGAGAAAGACAGTGGCGCTTTTTACCGCCAGGGCTTGCCCATGGAGCTGAGCACCCGCGAAGCGACTTTGCTCACCGCGCTGTTCGAGCGGGCGGGCCACGCAGTGACCAAAGAAAAGCTGTTTGAGCGCGTTTTCCCCGGCGCGGTAGATGTGCAGTACGAGGCTATTGAAGTGGTGGCCTACCGCCTGCGCAAAAAGCTGCAAGGCACTGGTGCCAAGCTGGTCACGCTGCGCGGGCTGGGTTATCTGCTGAAAGTGGAGGCGTAACTTTTGGCCATTTTGCAAGCCCCTTCCGCGCCCAGCGCAATGTCCCTGCGGCGCTATTTGCTGTGGGGCATTTTGCTACCCGTACTGCTCTTTGTAGTGGTCGATACCGTCATTTTGTACCGCCAGTCGCTGGCAGCGGTCAATCTGGCCTATGACCGCACCTTGCTGGCTTCGGCCAAAACCATCGGTGAGCAACTGGACGTGCAAGGCGAGGGCGCTCTGATGCGGGTGGTGCCGCGCGTGCCTTACGCTGCGCTGGAAGCCTTTGAGGCAGATAACCGCAGCCGCATGTTTTACCGCGTCACGGGTTTTGGT
>JANMTF010000166.1:0-1818 GCA_031390175.1 Polaromonas sp. | reverse complement strand
GGCGCAAGATGTCATCAAAATCGGGGAGGTCAACAGCTACAAAGCCCAACCTGCTTTTCTGGAGCCCTACAAAAAAGGCATGGAGCTGGCGGTAGAAGAGATCAACGCCTCCGGCGGTGTGAACGGCAAAAAAATCCAGCTGATTGTGCGGGACGACAACGCCAATCCAGGTGATGCCGTGCGCGCAGCGGAAGAGCTGATCTCGCGCGAGAAGGTAGACGTGCTCACGGGTTCCTTCCTCTCCAACATCGGTTTGGCATTGACTGATTTTGCCAAACAGAAGAAGTTTTTCTTCCTGGCTGCGGAGCCTTTGACTGATAAAATAGTGTGGCAAAACGGCAATCGCTACACCTTCCGCCTGCGCGCCTCTACCTACATGCAGGTGGCCATGCTGTTGCCCGAAGCCGCTGCGATGAAGAAAAAGCGCTGGGCGATTGTGTATCCTAACTACGAGTACGGCCAGTCGGCAGCAGCCAGTTTTAAATCCCTGCTCAAAGCGGCGCAACCCGATGTGGAGTTTGTGGCCGAGCAGGCCACGCCGCTGGGCAGAGTCGATGCGGGCAGTGTGGTGCAGGCGCTGGCCGATGCGAAACCCGACGCAGTGTTCAACGTGCTGTTTGGCGCTGACTTGTCCAAGTTTGTGCGCGAAGGCAATACCCGTGGCCTTTTCCAGGGGCGTGATGTGGTGAGCTTGCTGACGGGTGAGCCGGAGTACCTAGACCCTTTGAGAGAAGAAACGCCTAACGGCTGGTTGGTGACGGGTTACCCTTGGTATGGCATTCAAACGCCTGAGCACAAGGCGTTCTTTTTGGCCTACCACGGCAAATACAAAGACTACCCACGCTTGGGCTCTGTCGTGGGCTACAGCGCTATCAAGTCGCTGGCTGAAGGCATGAAAAAAGCCAAATCGACTGACACTGAAAAAATGATCGCCGCCTTCCGTGGTCTGAAAGTCTCCACGCCCTTTGGCCCAGTGACGTACCGCACGCAAGACCAGCAGTCCACCATGGGAGCGTTTGTAGGCCGTACCAAAAACGAAGGCGGCAAAGGCACGATGGTGGACTACCGCTATGTGGACGGCTCCAAAGTACAGCCCTCCGATGCTGAGGTGAAAAAACTTCGGCCTGCTGAATAAAAAGTAAATAGTTAAGCAAGCACCGTGAAAGAGGCTGCATGAGCTTTTCAGGCCTGATCGTCCAGCTGCTGAACGGCCTGGCGGGGGCGGCATCTCTGTTCATGGTGGCGGCGGGTCTGTCGCTGATTTTTGGCGTCACCCGCATTGTCAATTTTGCCCATGGCTCCTTCTTTATGGTGGGCATCTACATCGCCTACTCATTGGTGGCGCACCTCAGTGGCTCCATAGGTTTTTGGCCCTCCTTGCTTTTGGCTGCAGTGGCGGTGGGCGTGCTGGGTGCCTTGGTTGAAATTTTGCTGCTGCGCCGCATCTACCGCGCGCCCGAGTTGTTCCAGTTGCTGGCCACGTTTGCGCTGGGCCTCGTCATCAAAGACGCGGTGCTATGGTATTGGGGGCCAGAGGAGTTGCTCGGGCCGCGCGCGCCAGGCCTTACCGGCTCGGTCATGATCTTGGGGCGGCAGTTTCCTTCTTACGATTTATTTTTAATTGTGGCAGGCCCTGCCATGCTGGGCCTGCTGTGGCTGTTGCTGACCAAAACCCGCTGGGGCACCTTGGTGCGCGCCGCCACGCAAGACCGCGAGATGGTCAGTGCACTGGGCGTGAACCAAGCCTGGCTGTTCACGGCAGTGTTTGCACTGGGCGCATTTTTGGCAGGGCTGGGCGGCGCGCTGCAACTGCCGCGC
>JANMTF010000126.1:0-3308 GCA_031390175.1 Polaromonas sp. | reverse complement strand
CGAGCCGCCGTCGTTGCCCGCGCCAAACAGCTGGGCCAAGGTTTCTTCAAATTCGGTATGGGTGGTGACGCGGTAGCTGAACTTGTGCAGGCGCGGGAATACTTGCGGCACCACGCGTGCGCCGCGCGTGGCCTCAGGGTCCAGGCACATGACCAGCAGTCCGTCGGGGGATTCTTCCAGCGGTATCCAGCCTTGCTCCTGGATAAAGTCTAGCTTGAGGGAGGCGTGCAGCATCTCGGAGCGGATGCGGCCCGTGTTAAACGGCTCGTAAGGCACGCCAAAAAACTTGGCCAAAGACGGGCCGATTTGCGCGGGGCGTATGCGGTACTCGGCCATCAGCAGGTGTTCGACCGATTTGGCTTGCTCACGCGCACTGAGCACGCACTGCGCCAGATCTTCGGCGGTCATCACGCCTTCGGCTACCAGGCCGTCGTATTTGGTGGCCTTGCGGCGCTGGGTGTCTTGCGCGCGCTGCTCACGCTGGCGAATGGCGGTGGCCAGGGTTTTGCACAGCTGGGTGGCACCCTCTATCTCCAGCTCGCCAAAAGGAGTGTCGCTCTTGTTATTGATGACCTGTAGCACGCCGAATAACTGCGTGCCATCCAGGATGGGCACGACCAGCATCTGCTTGGTGCGGTAGCCCGAGCGCTTGTCGACTTCTTTGAGAAAAGTCAGCTGCGGGTGAATGCGCCTCAGGCTGTCTTCCTCATACACATCGGCAATGTTGACCATCTCTTGCTTCATCGCCGCATAGCCCGCAATGCTCTGCACGCTCAGAGGTAGCTTGAGATCTTTGGCCACGTTCAGGCCGGTTTTGATTTTGGAGATGATGGAGGTTTTGTCGTCGCTCAGGGCATACACCGTCAGGCGGTCAGCGTTGAGCAGGCGGCAAATGTCCTGGCTGGACTCCAGCATCAGCTGGTCAATATTCTCAGTATCGTGAATGCGGGTGGTGACCTGCTGCAGCTGGCGGTAGAACAGCACCTCAAACGTGACGCCACGCTTTTCAGGCGGTAGCACCTGCGAGTCAAAAAAAGCTTGCTCAGCGGCGGTGCGCTGCACCACGGCGTTCATAGCTCAAACTCTTGCCCAGCATCCAGCCAGCGGATGTCGTGCAGCACATCTTCCCCAGTGGCCAAGGGCTCGTCAAAGTGCTGCACCTCTTGCATGATGAGGTCGGTCTCAGCGGGCTTGGTGTGGGTGATGTAGATGGGAAAGCGCTTTTCGCGGTCGATGTTATCCAGCTCTTCGGCCAGCACATTGGGCGACAAATGCAAGCTGCGCTTGGCCAGCTCTTTCTCGCGGTTGCTAAATGCCGTCTCAATCACCAGCATGGCTACGTTCAAGGCGTTTACGCGGGCCCAGAAGGCGGGGTTGCGCTCGGTGTCGCCGGTAAACACCCAGTTGCCTTGGCCCGCATTGATGGCGTAGCCTACGGCCGGGACGGTGTGCACCGCAGGCAGTACCTCGATGGTTTTGCCGCCGATGTGCAGTATTTGCCCAATGTGGATGGGGTGAAAGGTGAGGAAGGGCTTTTCAGCAGAAGGTATTTGGCTGAAATCAGGCCAAATGGTGTTGTTGAAAATATGCTTTTGCAGCGCCGCGATGGTCTCGGGCAGGGCGTGTATGCGCAAAGGTGCGCTGCGCAGGGCGGCTACCGAGTCCAACATCAGCGGCAGCGCTGCAATATGGTCCAGGTGAGAGTGGGTAAGCAACACGTCGTCAATGTTGCGCATCTCATGCAGGCTAAGGTCGCCCACGCCCGTGCCTGCGTCCACCAGCAAATCGGAGTCCATCAAGAATGACGTGGTGCGGCAGTCTTTTGCAATGGCGCCAGAGCAGCCTAAAACCCTTACTTTCATCGTTCTGTGTCCAATTTACTTACTGTCAAAATTCGTTGCACCGTCCCAAGTGGGATCCATTGGCAGCATACGCATAGAGGCTACTCGGTCTGAGTAGAGTTGGTAAAGGAACTTTTTGGCATTTAGGCGCTGCATGTTCAACATTTGCACGTCGCATTGGTCCCAATCCTGGCTTCTATAAGCCTTAAGTAGCATGGCCCAAGTTTTGAGCTCATCGGCTTGTTCTTTGGGTAGGTCGTCTGCACTACTCACCGGCCAGTAGATGGTGACGGCCTGTTCCTTGCCTTTGACCCGTACTTTGTCCAGCTCTTGCCACGCAAAGTTAATGGCTTGTTTGCGCGTGGATTCGCTCACCACAATCTCTACCCCGTAGTTTTTGGACAAGCCTTCCAGGCGCGAGCCCAGGTTGACCGCATCGCCAATGACGGTGTAGCTGCGGCGAATGTCCGAGCCCATGTTGCCCACACACATCATGCCGGTGTTCAGGCCAATGCCCACGCCGATCTCTGGAATGCCTTGGGCGCGGTGCTCGTCGTTGATTTTGCGCACAGCGATGCACATCTCCATGGCGGCTTTGACGGCCAAGTGGGCGTGGTTGGGGGTGTCTACCGGGGCACCCCAGAACGCCATCACGCAGTCGCCCATGTATTTGTCGGTGGTGCCTCGGTTGGCCTGGATAATTTCTGTGAGGCGGCTGAACAAGTGGTTAAGCAAGCCTTGCAGCGCAGTAGGCTCCATTTTTTCAGACAAATTGGTAAATCCGCGCATGTCGCAAAACATCACGGTGAGGTCTTTGTTCACCGCCTTCATGTTGTAGCTGTCGGGGTCTTTGAACATTTCTTCTACCAGCTCGGGCGGCACATAGGCGGCGAACATATTGGCAATTTGGCGCTTGGATTTGCTCTCGACAAAATAGCCATAGCTCATGTTCAAGGCAAACGCGGTCAGGGCCATGACCAAGGCCGCTGCCAAAGGCAGCACCAAGCCAAAACCCAGGTAGAGCCAAAAATTCAAGCCGATCAATGCCCCCAGCACAGCCAAACTCAGGGCCACGGCCTTGGGGGCGGACAAAAGTGGCAAGGCAATAGCCAGCAGGAGGCCCGCAATGACCAGAATCACCACTTCAAAACCCACTGCGTAGTCGGGGCGCACAAACAGCCGACCGTCCAGCAGGCCTGAGATCATGTTGGCATGCACTTCCACGCCGGGGTAGGTCTCGCCGACCGGGGTGACCCGCAGGTCCAGCAAACCTGGCGCAGTAGCTCCGAGCAAGACGATTTTGCCTTTCAAAGCGCCGGGGGCTATGCGCTGGGCTACGACATCGGCGGCTGAAACATATTGGAATGATCCGCCGGTGCTATTGCCCTCGCCTCGAAAGGGGATCAGCGCGGCCACGCGGCTGTCTACGGGGATGGCCAATGACTTGTCATTTTGGCGCAGCAAAAT
>JANMTF010000198.1:0-8031 GCA_031390175.1 Polaromonas sp. | reverse complement strand
TTGAACATCATCTCGTAGAAGGCCATCGCATTAAGGCAGTTTTGCTCGGGTGAAGATGGCATGGTGTTGCTCTGTCTTTCAAGTGGTTCAATTTTTCGACTTTGCGGCCTGACGTAGGAGGCCACCAGCACGAAGCGAGCGACGCACAGCGGCAACCTGTAGCGGTGTGTCCGTGTGGGCCGACCAGTTAGCCCGTTCACTCATAATGAGTCCACATTCGCAAGACACGAACGACCCTTTCTGTGGTGAATACCTCATACACAATGCGGTGTTGAATGTTGATGCGGCGTGAGTAAGCACCGGTGAGGTCTCCAACCAATTTCTCATAGGGCGGCGGATTTTGTAATGGATTGGTCGCGAGAATCGCAAGCAGTTCTTGCGCTTTTGGCTTGAGCCCGCTGGCGGCAAGCTTCTTTGCATCTTTGAGTGCGTGCTTGGCAAAAACGACTTCCCAACTCACCACTTTAGTGCCTTCGCACTCTTTGCTAACGGTTCAGCCATACCAGCTTTGATGGATTCGCGCATACCTGGAACCGCAAGCAGATACAAAGTCTCCTGAATAGCACTCCAATCTTCAGCTGACAGCAAAACAGCGTTTGTTCGCTTTCCTGAAATGATGATGGGCTCATGAGACTGAGCGGTCTCATCAATGATTCGGTATAGATTCGCGCGAGCTTCGCTAGCGGTAAGTGCATGCATATCATTTCCTCCCGTATGTAAGTTGAATGGTACGTAATTTCGTACGTATTGTCAATACACAAATGCAGGCAAAAAGCGAGGTCTAACGTTGGCGCTCAGCCGCCGCTGTAGGCGGTCGGCTCTGGAGCAATGTGTTTGGCGGCACTTTCAACTCGATGAGTTTCTAGCAAAACAAGCATTGCTGCTAACTTCTAGATGATCGACAATTGTGTCCTACAGCTGTCCCAATAGTTGCGAAGTTGAATCGACCGATTATTGGTAAGGCTAAGCACAAGTTTGGTGTAGTTGATGCCCTCTTCGACATACGCATCTGTGATTCGAACTGTAGGCGCGAGAATCAAAGGAGACAGGTCTGTCTGCTGATACGCAAAGTCTCCTTCTGCGGTCAAATACTTCGGAGCAGATGGTTCGTCAAGTTTGAAAGATGTGACCCGATCCCAAAAAGATATCCGATACCAAGTTTTTGCTACCCTCAGGAAGGTAAACGCGGCGTTATCTACAGGCTTACCTGTTTGTAGCAGAGTCAAAGTTATGAGGGCCGTGCAATCTTCTTGGAAGAGAAGTTTTATAGGAACACTGCCTTCAGAAGTTGGAATTACTTTTTCAATCATTGCAGGACTTGGTCAGGAAATTTTGATCTCTTCAGTCGTAATGTCGGCGCTGCTAGGTATTGGGGCTGTCTAAAACGAATAGCGTTTATCTGTCGCGAGACCAATCTGAAAGAAATCAAGAGCGCCTCCTGCGACAGATAAACCTTGTTGGACTGAACCACGCGAGGTGGCGGCGGTAAGGGGGATGAAATCTTCAGCCCGCACCATGGGTCAAATTATGACCCACATTGGCACGTTTTGGGGCAAGCAAAGTGCGCTCAGTGCGATTGCCGCCGTGCCAGATGCGCCGATGCGGGGCGAGAACCCTGTCAAATACGGGCTGCTTGCTCGTACGCGCGCGCAGCAGGGGCACTGCAACACCTCTACCGCCTTGACACGGCGCATAAAGTCAGCCGCCGACTCCTGCGCGTGCGGGTTGGGTGCCGGCATTGCCAACGCCGAGCGGGCCTGCGCCAATGTGATCGCCTTGCACCCCGCTGCCAGCAGCCCATAGTGGCGATCAAGGATGTCGATTTTGACCCCCATGTGATCATCGTGCGCGATGCCAAGAGCGGCAAAGACCTGGTGGTGATGTTGCCGCGCTCGCTAGCACCTGCGCTGCGTGGGCAAATGCTGGCCGCACGCTCCCAATGGGAGGCAGACAGGCAGGCGCAGCGCGGTGGTGTGGAAACGCCGCATGCGCTAGAGGCTAAATACCCGCAAGTGGGGCGCACCTGGGGTTGGTTTTGGTTGTTTCCGTCGCCTACGCTGTCGGTTGACCCGCGCAGCGGGGTGGAGCGGCGGCACCACTTGTTTGAGGAGCGCATGCAAAGGGCATTAAAGAAGGCGGTGCCGCTGGCGGGTATCGTCAAGCCTGTGAGCGTGCACACCCTGCGCCACAGCTTTGCCACGCACTTGCTGCAAGCGGGCACGGACATTCGCACCGTGCAAGAGCTGCTGGGGCACAGCGATGTGAGCACGACGATGATTTATACCCATGTGCTGAAGGTAGCGGCGGGCGGCACGGCCAGCCCGCTGGATGCGTTGCAGGCGCTTGCGGCATGACGTGAATCATGGGTATTTTTGCTATATTGTTAATAGCTGCTCCCGCAATATTCTATAGGGCTAAGGGCATATTTCCTATATAAAACTGCCCCGACGCGCGGTTTGAAGCCGCCACAGCCAGCCAGCGGCCTAAAATGCCCTGCATGACCCCAACCCCGTCTAACCATACCCCGCTGGCCGAGCAGCTACGCCCCAAGACGCTGGGCGAGGTGATTGGCCAGCAGCACCTGCTGGGCGAGGGCATGTCGCTGCGGGTGGCGTTTGAGAGTGGGGTGCCGCACAGCTGCATTCTGTGGGGCCCGCCGGGGGTGGGCAAGACCACCATTGCGCGGCTGATGGCCGGTGCGTTTGATGCGCACTTTATTACTATCAGCGCCACGCTGGGCGGGGTCAAAGACATTCGCGAGGCAGTGGAGCAGGCGACGATTTGGCGTGACCAAGGCAGGCGCACGATTATGTTTGTGGACGAGGTGCACCGCTTTAACAAAAGCCAGCAGGATGCGTTTTTGCCGCATGTGGAAAGTGGGCTGTTCACCTTTATCGGTGCCACCACCGAGAACCCCAGCTTTGAGGTGAACTCAGCCCTGCTGTCCCGCGCAGCGGTGTATGTGCTGCAACCACTGACTGAAGAAAATTTAGAGCAATTAGTGGCCCGAGCCCAGCAGAATATTGCGGGAGCAGCTATAGAACCTGTAGCAGTTAAAAAAATCGCTGCCTATGCCGACGGCGATGCACGGCGCTTGCTCAACACGCTGGAGACCTTGTTTGTAGCCGCTGATAAAGAAAAGATCACCGAAATTACCGACGCCTGGCTGACTAAGGTGCTGGGCCAGCAAATGCGCCGCTACGACAAGGGCGGCGAGCAGTTCTACGACACCATCAGCGCGCTGCACAAAAGCGTGCGCGGCTCGGACCCTGATGCCTCACTGTACTGGCTGGTGCGCATGCTGGACGGTGGAGCCGAGCCCAAATACATGGCGCGGCGCTTGATCCGCATGGCGGCGGAGGACATCGGCCTGGCCGACCCGCGCGCTTTGCAAATTGCCCTCAATGCGGCGGAAACTTACGAGCGCTTAGGATCACCCGAGGGCGAGCTGGCACTGGCCGAGTGCGCTATTTATTTGGCCATTGCCCCCAAAAGCAACGCCGTGTACACCGCTTACAACGAGGCGAAAGCCTGGATTAAAAAAGACGGCACCCGCCCCGTGCCCATGCACCTGCGCAACGCCCCCACCAAGCTGATGAAAGAGCTGGACTACGGTAAAGGCTACCGCTATGCGCACAACGAGGAGGGCGGTTTTGCTGCAGGAGAGACCTATTTGCCTGACGGCATGCGACAAGAGTTTTACCGGCCGGTAGAGCGCGGGTTGGAAATCAAAATTGCTGATAAGTTGCGCGCGCTGAAAAAACTCAATAATAAGAAAAACTGAGGCTGAAAAAATGCTGCTGATTCGGTAAATGCCCCGAGGGTAAACCCGGCAGTATCGAGGAGAAAGATGCCTTACGAAGGCTTTGCCCTTGGCTACAATCCCCCAGCAACCCGCATATGGCGACCACAAGTCAAAATCTGGCGGGTTTTTTGCTAGCCAGAACTGGCATCACAGGTGCATACTGGCTTTACCTGTCGGAGAACAATATATGGAAATTTTGCTGCAACAGATCATCAACGGTCTGGTCCTTGGCAGTATGTACGCCCTTGTAGCGCTTGGCTACACCATGGTGTACGGCATCATCAACCTCATCAATTTTGCCCACGGCGAGGTGCTCATGGTGGGCGCGCTCACCAGTTGGAGCGTGATTGGCATGATGAAAGAATCCATGCCCGGCACGCCCGGCTGGATGATTTTGCTGCTGGCCCTCATCATTGCCTGCGTGGTGTGCGCGGCGCTGAACTTTACGATTGAGAAGGTGGCCTACCGCAGCTTGCGTAACAGCCCCCGGCTGGCCCCTTTGATCAGCGCTATTGGCATGAGTATTTTGCTGCAAACCCTGGCCATGATCATCTGGAAGCCCAACTACAAACCCTACCCGAACCTGCTGGCTCCTACGCCTTACGATATTGGCGGCGCGGTGATCACGCAGACGCAAATCATCATCTTGGCTACTACGGTGATCTCCCTGTCTATATTGATGTACGTGGTGAACCGCACCAGTTTAGGCCGTGCCATGCGCGCCACCGCAGAGAACCCGCGCGTCGCCGCCCTGATGGGCGTCAAACCCGACGTGGTGATCTCGGCCACCTTCGTGATCGGTGCCATTTTGGCCGCCATTGCCGGGGTAATGTGGGCCGCCAACTACGGCACCGTCAACCACACCATGGGCTTTTTGCCTGGCCTCAAGGCCTTTACTGCCGCCGTGTTTGGCGGCATTGGCAACCTGGCAGGCGCAGTGGTGGGCGGTGTGCTGCTGGGCTTGATCGAATCTCTGGGTGCGGGCTACTTGGGCGCACTGACCGGCGGCGTATTGGGCAGCCATTACGTCGATATTTTGGCCTTTGTGGTGCTGATTTTCATGTTGACCTTGCGCCCCTCGGGCCTGCTGGGTGAACGGGTGGCAGACCGCGCTTAACCCCCAGGAGATACAAAAATGACTACATGGTTTGATTCTCTGCAAGGCAAGCAGCGCACGACGTTCTATGTTTTTTGCGCTATGGCCTTGCTGGTGCTGCCCCTGATCGTGCAGCAAGCCGGTAGCGGCTGGGTGCGTATTTTGGACGTAGCCTTGCTCTACATCCTGCTGTCGCTCGGCCTGAACATCGTGGTGGGCAACGCCGGTCTGCTGGATCTGGGCTTTGTGGCGTTTTACGCGCTGGGTGCCTACATCTACGCGCTGCTGGCGTCGCCGCATTTGACCGACACCTTCCCCGCTATTGCCGCCATGTTTCCCGGTGGTTTGCATTTGCCCATCTGGGCGGTGATTCCGCTGGCCGCCCTGTTGGCGGGCATGCTGGGCGTGCTGCTGGGCGCGCCCACGCTCAAGCTGCGGGGTGACTACCTGGCCATCGTCACCTTGGGTTTTGGCGAGATCATTCGGGTGTTCCTGAACAACCTGGACCATCCCGTCAACATCACCAATGGGCCCAAAGGTATCAATCAAATCGATTCGGTCAAGTTTTTCGGGCTGGATCTGGGCAAACGGCTTGAAGTGTTTGGCTTCACCATCGCTAACGTGTCGCTCTACTATTACCTTTTTTTAGCCTTGGTCATCGTGGCTATTTTCCTGTGCTACCGCTTGGAGAAGTCGCGCATTGGCCGCGCCTGGATGGCCATTCGCGAAGACGAAATTGCCGCCAAGGCCATGGGCATCAATACCCGCAACATGAAGCTGTTGGCCTTTGGTATGGGCGCTACCTTTGGCGGCGTATCAGGGGCGATGTTTGCCCCGTTCCAGGGCTTTGTGTCGCCCGAGTCGTTCTCGCTGATGGAGTCGGTGATGATTGTCGCCATGATCGTGCTGGGCGGCCTGGGCCATATTCCGGGTGTGATTTTGGGCGCACTGCTGCTGTCCTCATTGCCCGAGGTGCTGCGCTACGTGGCAGGGCCCTTGCAGGCCATGACAGATGGCCGTTTAGACGCTTCTATCCTGCGCCAGCTCTTGATCGCGCTGGCCATGATCACCGTGGTGCTGCTCAAGCCCAAAGGCTTGTGGCCCTCGCCAGAGCATGGCAAGTCTTTGCAAAACGCGCCGAAATAGGGAGAACTCAATGAACACCGCAGAACCGCTTCAAGGTGCGAAGGCCCCCATGGGGGGCAGCGCAGTGCATGCAATGACCAGCGTGGGGGCACTATGACTTCAGACACAGTTCTCAAAGTAGCGGGCGTCTCCAAGCGCTTTGGCGGCCTGCAGGCCTTAAGCGATGTAGGCATCACCATCCAGCGCGGGCAAGTCTACGGCCTGATCGGCCCCAACGGCGCAGGCAAAACCACCTTCTTTAACGTACTCACCGGCCTGTACACGCCTGACAGCGGCACGTTTGAGCTGGCGGGCAAGCCCTACACCCCCAGCGCGGTGCACGAGGTGGCCAAGGCCGGCATTGCCCGCACCTTTCAAAACATTCGCCTGTTCAACGAAATGACAGCGCTGGAAAACGTGATGGTGGGCCGCCATGTGCGCACCCATGCCGGTATTTTTGGTGCCATCTTTCGCACCGGCGCCGCCAAGCTGGAAGAGGCCGCCATTGCCAAGCGCGCCCAAGAGCTGCTGGACTACGTGGGCATTGGCAAGTTTGCCGACTACAAAGCCCGCACCTTGAGCTACGGCGACCAACGCCGCCTGGAGATTGCCCGGGCGCTTGCCACCGACCCGCAACTGATTGCGCTAGACGAGCCCGCCGCAGGCATGAACGCCACAGAAAAAGTACTGCTGCGCGAGCTGATCGACCAGATCCGCAAAGACAACCGCACTATTTTGCTGATTGAGCATGACGTGAAGCTGGTGATGGGCCTGTGCGACCGCGTGACGGTGCTGGACTATGGCAAGCAAATTGCCGAGGGCACCCCGGCCGAAGTGCAAAAAAATGAAAAAGTGATTGAAGCCTACTTGGGCGCAGGCCACGCCTAAAGAGGAACACAACATGACTGAACAAAGCAATAAGGTCCTGCTCAAAGTGTCGGGCCTCAAAGTCTCCTACGGCGGCATCCAGGCCGTCAAAGGCGCAGACTTTGAAGTGCGTGAGGGCGAGCTGGTCACCCTGATAGGCTCTAACGGCGCAGGTAAAACCACCACCATGAAGGCCATCACCGGCTCATTGGCAGCAGCCGCAGGCACGATTGAATATTTGGGCCAGAACATCGCTGGCAAAGGCTCGTGGGACTTGGTCAAACAAGGCCTGGCCATGGTGCCCGAAGGGCGTGGCGTGTTTGCCCGCATGACGATTACCGAGAACTTGCAGATGGGGGCCTACATCCGCACCGACAAGGCCGAGATCGCCAACGACATCGACAAAGTGTTTGGCATTTTCCCGCGCCTCAAAGAGCGCAAAGACCAGTTGGCGGGCACCATGAGCGGAGGTGAGCAGCAAATGCTGGCCATGGGCCGCGCGCTGATGAGCCGCCCCAAGGTGCTGCTGCTGGACGAACCCTCCATGGGCCTGTCGCCCATCATGGTGGACAAAATTTTTGAAGTGGTGCGCGACGTGTACGCCCAAGGCGTGACGGTGCTGCTGGTCGAGCAAAACGCCAGCCGCGCGCTGGGCATTGCCAACCGGGGCTACGTGATGGAGTCGGGCTTGATCACCATGAGTGGCGAGGCCAAACAACTTTTGAACGACCCGAAGGTGCGGGCAGCCTACTTGGGCGAATAAATTTATCGCATCAATCTGTGGCAAATCGCACGCACTTGTAGGGCGGGGTTTGGCCCAGCCCTCGTAATGTGATTTATCACACAACAGTGCAAAAATAATCGTAACAAGTACCCAATTTACAACTAAAGTCTGCCCTTGCCATTCCCTGCGGCATGTGGCGCGCAGGAGGCAGACTTAAAAAGTAAATTTTGTGCTGAGACATTTTCTTCTTTGCTGTGGGTTGTTGTGTGCTGCTCTTTGCGCACCGCAAATGGCTATTGCCCAAGAGCTGGGCAAGCTGTTTGATGACAGCCCCACGCTCAAGCTGGCGGCACCATTGCAATGGCAAGCCCTGCCCAAAGGGGCAGTAGTTAACCCCAACGAGTTTATCGCCAC
>JANMTF010000084.1:0-5687 GCA_031390175.1 Polaromonas sp. | reverse complement strand
GGTGCGGCGGGCAGTGTGAGTGCCCTGAAGCAGCGGCGCGTCATCTTCGCTGCACGGCACTACATTGCGCGCCTGTTACCTCTGCCGCCGTGCCGGTTTGACGTGGTGAGCCTGGAAGGCGTGGGCGCAGAGCAGCAGATTGACTGGATTAAAGCCGCTTTCGACGCCAGTGGATACTATTAACTTAATAGCTGCTCCCGCGATTGGTTATTGGGCTACAGCCTTATACGGTATATCACAGAAGCTTGAATTCGCGGTATCATCACAGCCATGTTAGAACAACGCATTGAAAAGCACTTTATCGACAGCGCGGACTTGAAGTACCAGTCGGCTCTGGCCTTGTCCAAGCCGATTGCCCAGGCTACGCAGGCCATTTTGGCCTCTGTGACCAGTGGTGGCAAAGTGTTAGCTTGCGGTAACGGTGGCTCGGCCGCTGACGCGCAGCACTTTGCGGCTGAGTTTGTAGGCCGCTATGAACGTGAGCGGCCTGAGCTGGGCGCGATAGCGCTGACTACCGACAGCTCGATCATCACCGCCATTGCCAACGATTACGACTTCACCGTGATTTTCTCCAAGCAAGTGCGGGCGCTGGGCGCGGCGGGCGATGTGCTGCTGGCCATATCGACCAGCGGCAACTCGGCCAACATCATTGCCGCCATTGAGGCCGCGCATGCACGCGACATGACAGTGGTGGCCCTCACCGGCAAAGGCGGTGGCAAGATAGGCACACTGCTGCGCGAGACCGATGTGCACATATGCGTGCCGCACGAGCGTACCGCACGGATACAAGAAGTTCATCTTTTGACGTTACATTGCATATGCGATGGCGTAGACACGCAATTACTTGGAGATCAGGACAACTTATGACAAACACTCTATCAAGCGCACCCCGTTGGTTAACCGTAGCGCTGCTTTCCAGCGCCATGCTCGCTGCATTGCCAGCCTGCGTGCCCTTGCTGATAGGTGGCGCCGTGGTAGGCGGCACTTTGGTTGCCACTGACCGGCGTACCTCGGGCGCGCAACTGGAAGACGAAGGCATTGAGCTGCGCAGCGTCAACCGTATTCGCGAGGCTTTGGTAGAGCGTGCGCATGTCAACGCCACCAGCTACAACCGCCAAGTGTTGCTGACTGGCGAAGTGCCCAGCGAGCAAGACAAAGCGCTGGTCGAGCAGGTGGTAGGTCGGGTAGAAAATGTGCAGAAAATTGTCAATGAGTTGGCTGTGATGGGCAATTCGTCTCTGATACAACGCTCATCGGATTCGCTGGTCACGGGCCGTGTGAAAGCCTCTCTGGTGGACGCCAAAGATCTGTATGCCAATTCGTTCAAAATAGTCACCGAGCGCGGTGTGACGCATATGATGGGCCGCGTGACCCAGCGCGAAGCGGACCGCGCTACCGAGATTGCGCGCCAGACCACTGGGGTGCAAAAGGTGGTGCGCATTTTTGACATTATTGCGGACGAAGAGCTGCAGCGCCAGTTACCTGCGGCCAGCAAACCTGCGGCTACCGTTGCCCCAACCAGCAACTGAGCATGCATTTGCAGCATGGCGCTGCCCATACAACGCCCGCCAGGCCAGCAGCTTGGCGGGCGTTGTGCTTTAAGGCCCTTGTTTTGCGCTCCTTGCATCTTGTACCTTCATTTCGTACCTGACATGTAACTCGATTACTGCGACAATGTAATCTGATTACACCCCTCCCCCCACACAGAGTTGCCCCATGGAAAACCGTATCCCCCGCCACGCCACCAAAATCGTTGCCACACTGGGCCCTGCGTCCAACACGGTGGAGCTGCTGGAGCAGATGATCAACGCCAAAGTCAGCGTGGTGCGGCTGAACTTTAGCCACGGCACCGCGCAAGACCATATTGACCGCGCGGCCATGGTGCGCGAGGCTGCCCGCCGCACAGGCCGCGAGGTGGCCATCATGGCCGACCTGCAAGGTCCCAAAATCCGCGTCGGCAAATTTGCCGAAGGCAAGGTGATGCTGGAGCAGGGCAAAAAATTCATCCTCGACGGCGAGCGCACCGAGCTGGGCGACATCAATGCCGTGGGCCTGGACTACAAAGACCTGCCGCGTGACTTGAAAGCAGGCGACGTGCTGCTGCTCAACGACGGCTTGATCGTGCTCACCGTAGACGCCGTCAAAGGCGAGGCGGTGCACACCACAGTGAAGGTGGGCGGCGTGCTGTCCAACAACAAAGGCATCAACAAACAAGGCGGCGGCCTGACCGCCCCGGCGCTGACCGCCAAAGACATGGACGACATCAAAACCGCCATGAGCTTTCTGGCCGACTACGTGGCCGTGAGCTTTCCGCAAAACGCCACCGACATGGAAATGGCGCGCCAACTGTGCAATGTGGCGGGGGCTGAGTTCAAACACCGCCCGGGCTTGATTGCCAAAATTGAGCGCGCAGAAGCCATTCCCAAGCTGGAAGAGATCTTGCGCGCCAGCGACGGCATCATGGTGGCACGCGGCGACTTGGCCATCGAGGTAGGCAACGCCGCAGTGCCCGCGCTGCAAAAGCGCATGATCAAGATGGCCCGCGAGATGGACAAGTTTGTCATCACTGCCACTCAGATGATGGAGAGCATGATCTCCGCCCCGGTGCCCACGCGTGCCGAGGTAAGCGACGTGGCCAACGCCGTGCTGGACGGCACCGACGCGGTGATGCTGAGCGCCGAGACAGCGTCGGGCAAATACCCGCTTGAGACGGTGCAGCAAGTGAGCAGCATTTGCGAGGCGGCCGAAGAGGCCGAAGACGTGGAACTGGACGCCGACTTTACCGGCAAGCGCTTTGGCCGCATTGACCAGTCGATTGCCATGGGCGCGCTGTTTACCGCCCACCACCTGGGTGCCAAAGCCATTGTGGCGCTGACAGACAGCGGCTCCACGCCTTTGTGGATGAGCCGCCACCGCATCCACGTCCCCATCTTCGCGCTCACGCCCAAAGTGTCCACGCAGCGCAAAATGGCCATCTACCGCAACGTGCGCCCCCTGCTGATGGACACCAGCGTAGACCGAGACAGCGCCTTGCAGCAAGCCGAAAACCACCTGAAAAAACGCGGCATTGTCAAAACCGGCGACATCTACGCCATCACCTGCGGCGAGCCCATGGGCGCACCGGGCGGCACCAATATGCTGAAAATCTGCAAAGTGGGCTAGCTCCGACACGACCTCTGAGAACCGTTAAAATCCTGAGTTACCAACCGGTTACCAACTTTTTCAGGAGTCTCCAAAATGGCACTCGTCTCCATGCGTGAGCTGCTCGACCATGCAGCAATTAACGGATACGGCATTCCCGCCTTTAACGTGAACAACCTGGAGCAGGTGCAAGCCGTGATGGCCGCTGCCGACGAAGTGGGCGCTCCCGTCATCTTGCAGGCCAGCGCCGGCGCACGCAAGTATGCGGGCGAGGCGTTTATCAAACACCTGATCGCAGCCGCCATTGAGCAGTACCCGCATATTCCGCTGGTCATGCACCAAGACCACGGCCAAAACCCTGCCGTGTGCCAAGGCGCGATTGACCTGGGCTTTAGCTCGGTGATGATGGACGGCAGCCTGGAAGGCGACGGCAAAACCATCGCCAGCTACGAATACAACGTGGACGTGACCAAACAAGTGGTGGCCATGGCACACAAGCTGGGCGTAACGGTTGAGGGTGAGTTGGGTTGCTTAGGCTCTTTAGAGACCATGAAGGGCGACAAAGAAGACGGCCACGGCACAGATGCCACCATGACCCGCGAGCAACTGCTGACCGACCCTGAGCAAGCAGCCGACTTTGTGAAGCAAACCCAGCTGGACGCACTGGCGATTGCCATCGGTACCAGCCACGGTGCGTACAAGTTCTCACGCAAGCCCACGGGCGACACACTGGCGATCAGCCGCATCATGGAGATCCACGCCCGTCTGCCCAACACGCACTTGGTGATGCACGGCAGCTCTAGCGTGCCGCAAGACCTGCTGGCCATCATCAACCAGTACGGCGGCAAGATGAAAGAGACCTACGGCGTGCCGGTAGAAGAGATCCAAAAAGCCATTAAATTTGGCGTGCGCAAAATCAACATCGACACCG
Organism: Polaromonas sp.; assembly: GCA_031390175.1. Classification (GTDB taxonomy): domain Bacteria; phylum Pseudomonadota; class Gammaproteobacteria; order Burkholderiales; family Burkholderiaceae_C; genus JAAFIP01. The sequence goes on along the minus strand of JANMTF010000084.1, from coordinate 1,615 downwards.
ACATTCGCTTGGCTATGACGGCAGCGGTGCGCAAGTTTTTGCATGAGAACCCGGACAAGTTCGATGCTAGAGAGTGGCTCAAGCCCGCCCGCGCTGCGGCGCAGTCCATCTGCAAGCAGCGTTATGTGGAGTTTGGCTGTACGGGACAAGGCAGCAAGATCAAAGGCCACAGCCTGCAAGTGGTAGCAGCGCAGTATGCCAAGGGTGAGCTGGCACAGGTGGTGCACTGATTGGGCATGCGCTTCGCAGCTTAATTGGCCACAACGCCCGATGAAAAAAACCACCCGCTGCGGTGGTTTTTTTATGGCACCGCCGCTATGAATTTGAGGCATAATTGATCTATACACATGAAAGGTGTATAGATCATGAATACCCGAACCAATATTGTTTTAGACGACGAACTGATAGCCAAGGCCATGGCGCGTGCGCATGTCAGTACCAAGAAGGCGGCGGTCGAGGCGGCTTTGCGCGCTTTTGTGCGCGAACCAGACTACTCAGCTCTTCTTGCGCTGGAAGGCTCGCGCTTGATTTCGGATGATTACGATCCCAAAGGCGCTTACTTGCACATACCATCTGAATCCCTGGCCTTTGCAGCAACATCGCGCAAGCAGCCTGGCAAGCAGGCACCCAACAAAAAAACAATCGCCCCAGACCCCATCAGCAAAAGGCGTGAGAAGGCACACGCATGATGGTGGACTCCTCGGCGTGGGTCGAGTTTTTGCGCGCTACTGGGTCACGAGAGCATTTACGCATCAAAAAAGCACTCAATGAACGCACGCCTTTACTGCTGTGCACCACGGTGTTCCAAGAGGTGTTGCAAGGCGCTCAAAATTCCACCGATATGCTACGCTTGGAGCAAGGCTTGTCTCACCTCGTGCGCGTAGAACCGGCCAACCTCTTCGCGCAGGCGCGGATGGCCGCCCACTTGTATGCCCGTTGCCGATGGAGCGGCTTTACGCTGCGCAGTGCAGGCGATTGTATGATTGCTGCGCTGGCGATTGAACTGAACCAACCCGTGCTCCACCGTGACCGGGATTTTGACCATATTGCCGCAGTCGATCTGCGCTTGAAATTTGTATGACCACCTCCCTGCACACCTCCACCATTACCTCCCTGCCCCTGCTGGCACGCGGCAAAGTACGCGACAACTATGCCGTGGGCCACGAGCGCATTTTGATGATCGCCAGCGACCGCCTGAGCGCGTTTGACGTCATCATGGGTGAGCCGATTCCTGGCAAGGGCGCGTTGCTCACACAAATGGCACTGTTTTGGTTTGCCAAGCTGGGACACATTTGCCCCAACCACTTAACGGGCGACGCCCCTGAGAGCGTGGTGACCGATGCGGAGAAACCGCAGGTGAAAGACCGCGCCATGCTGGTCAAACGCTTGAAGCCGATTCCTGTTGAGGCTGTGGTGCGCGGCTATTTGGCGGGCAGCGGCTGGGCCGAGTACCAGCAAAGCCAGTCGGTCTGCGGTGTGCCCTTGCCTGCGGGCCTGAAAAACGCCTCCAAACTGCACGAGCCGATCTTCACCCCTGCCGCCAAAGCGGCCATGGGCGAGCATGATGAAAACATACGTTACGAGCAGGTAGAGCAGATAGTGGGCACGCAGCTGG
>JANMTF010000197.1:0-13262 GCA_031390175.1 Polaromonas sp. | reverse complement strand
AGCACACTGCCATTTGACTGGCGCGAGCTGTGGCTCAAAGTGGTGCCACCCATTTTGGGGCTGGCACTGTTAGTGGGCATATGGGCCATGGTGTCGGTGACCAGCAGCAATAACTTTCCCTCGCCCTGGGCCACGGCGCAGCAGGCGGTGCAAGTGTTCAGCGACCCCTTCTACACCAAGGGCTCGAATGACCAGGGCATTGGCTGGAACATTTGGAGCTCGCTCAAGCGGGTGGCGGTGGGCTTTGGCTTGGCCGCGTTGGTGGGTATTCCGATGGGTTTTGCTATCGGCCGCTTTACCTTTTTAAGCCGCATGTTCAACCCCCTCATCAGCCTGTTGCGCCCCGTGTCGCCCCTGGCTTGGCTGCCGATCGGCCTGCTGGTGTTCAAGGGCGCGCACCCTGCTGCTATCTGGACCATTTTTATCTGCTCCATTTGGCCCATGGTGATCAACACCGCAGTCGGCGTGCAGCGTGTGCCCAGTGACTATATGAACGTGGCGCGGGTTTTGAATTTGTCCGAGTGGAAGATCATCACCAAAATCCTCTTCCCCGCCGTTCTGCCCTACATGCTCACAGGCGTACGCCTGGCCGTAGGCACCGCCTGGCTGGTCATCGTCGCAGCAGAGATGCTGACGGGCGGCGTAGGCATAGGCTTTTGGGTCTGGGACGAGTGGAACAACCTGAACGTGAAAAACATCATCATCGCTATTTTTGTGATTGGACTGGTGGGCTTGATCTTGGAATACATGCTGATCAAGCTGGCCTCTGCGTTTACTTTTGAGGAAGTGAAAAGCTGAGATTTTTTAATACATTTTTTGAACGCAGAGGGCACGAAGGTTACGCAGAGAGCGCAAAAAAGAAATACAAAATGAAAACCAAAAAATACAGTGAAAGTAAACCAACCATCTGGGTTTCGAAAAAGCTGTATTTTTGAATTTGTCTTGCATCTACTTCTTGTATTTTCTTTGTCTTCTTCTGCGCTCTCTGCGCAACCTTCGCGCCCTCTGCGTTCAAAAATTCCCCATCTCCTTCCCCTGCATGAGAGAGAAACCATGAACACCAAATACATCGAAATTACCCAAGTAGCCCAAACCTTCAAAACCGCCAAAGGTTTGTTCCCCGCTCTCAAAGACATCAACCTCACCATCGCCCAGGGCGAATTTGTCAGTTTGATCGGCCACTCGGGCTGCGGCAAATCCACCCTGCTCAACCTCATCAGTGGCCTGGCCACGCCCACGGCGGGCGCGCTGCTGTGTGCCAACAAAGAGATCACCGGCCCGGGCCCGGAGCGGGCGGTGGTGTTTCAAAACCATTCCTTGCTGCCATGGCTCACCTGCTTTGAGAACGTGTACCTGGCCGTAGAGCGAGTGTTTGGTGCCTCGAATGCGCTGAACAACCGCAGCGGCGAAAGCAAAGCCCAACTGAAAGAGCGCACCGACGCAGCACTGGCCATGGTGGGGTTGACCCCCGCCGCGCACAAACGCCCCGGTGAAATATCCGGCGGCATGAAGCAGCGCGTGGGTATAGCACGCGCCCTCAGCATGGAGCCTCAAGTGCTGCTGCTGGACGAGCCGTTTGGCGCGCTGGACGCGCTGACCCGCGCCAAGTTGCAAGACGAGCTGCTGCAGATCGTTACCACCACGCACAGCACAGTAGTGATGGTGACCCACGATGTAGACGAGGCTGTGCTCCTTTCCGACCGCATTGTGATGATGACCAATTGCCCCGCAGCCACCATTGGCGAGGTACTGCAGGTTGACCTGCCCCGTCCCCGCTCGCGGGTGCAACTGGCTGACGACAGCCGCTATTTAGGTTACCGCAAGGCAGTGATTGATTCTTGTACACACGCCAAGTGCATGTAGAAAAATTATCTGCATAGCACCACCGCGCTGCTTGCTTGGAACCGTTCGTCCTGAGCTTGTAGAAGGACTCATGGGGCGTAGGCAGGCTCAGTCCGAACGAAATGGGCTGAGGCGAACCATCACCGTTACCCCACGCTCCGTCATTGTGCAGAGCACCAATATGGCGCGGGCATTTAGCGACAACATCACCCCATGGTGCACTTTGTGTGTGCTTTCATGCATACCGCTCGCACCGACTTGGCACGCTTCTCGCACTACCTATGGGAAGCAACACACACCAGAGGGTTTTGAATGTCGGGATTTAAGTCGTTTTTGAAGTCGGGCCATGCACCCACATTGGGGGCCGCATTTTTTTACTTTGCCTGTTCCTGCTGTATCTGGGTGATGAACGGGGCCATGGCCCCTTTTATTTCTGAGGCCTACAACCTCACCCCGGCGCAAAAGGGCGTGATGTTGTCCATTCCCATTTTTGCTGGCGCGCTCATGCGCTTTCCGCTGGGCATACTGGCGCAGTACGTAGGGCGAAAAAGCGCCACCTTGATCGAGATGGTGATGATCATCGTGGCGCTATTGTTTGGCTACTTTTTTGTCGACTCCTACCACAGCCTGCTGGCCATGGGCGCTCTGCTGGGCATAGCGGGCGCCAGCTTTGGCGTAGCGCTCAGCCTGGGCTCCGGGTCTTTTCCTGCGCGCTACAAGGGCTTGGCGATGGGCTTGGTAGGTGCGGGCAATGTGGGCACCGCCGTGTCGGTATTGGTCGCCCCCGCATTGGCGCAGGCCTATGGCTGGCAAACGGTGTATGGCATTGCAGCAGTCTTTATGCTCTTGCCCATTGCAGCGATGGTTTTTTATGCGCAGGAGCCGCCCGATATCGACAAACACGCTACTTTCAAAGAGCATATCGCCTGCTTGTTTGAAAAAGACGGTTGGGCCTTCAGCATTATTTACGCCGTGACGTTTGGCGGCTTTATCGGCCTGGCCACCTTTTTGCCCAGCTACTACTACGACCAGTTTGGCGTAAGCAAAGTGCAGGCCGGGCAACTCTCAATGCTCGCTGCCTTTATGGGGGCGGCGGTGCGCGTGTTGGGTGGCTGGATTTCTGACCACTGGGGCGGTGTCAACACATTAACTGCGGTGCTGGTTGCTGTGGCCGTGACATTGGTAGGCTGCGGCTTGGCGGGCGGCTCCTTGGTAGCCACTACCTTGCTGATGATCCTGTGCTTTGCCGCTCTGGGCGCTGGCAATGGTGCGCTGTTTCAACTGGTGCCACTGCGCTGGCCCATGGCTACGGCGGTGGCGGGCAGCATGATTGGTGAGATTGGCGCGCTAGGCGGCGGTTTGATTCCCAACGCCATGGGTTTGAGCAAGCAGTACACCGGTACCTACCTGTGGGGATTCATTGGCTTTGCAGCCTGCGCTGTCGTGGTGCTAGTGATGCTGCGCAGCATGCAAATTCGCTGGACCCGTACTTGGGCTGAAAAAGGTGGCCGCGCGCGCAGTGCGTAAGGCGCAAAGCGACCAGGCGGCCTTTGCGCGCATCAGTTTTTCAGTATCCACATCAATCAAATCAAACATCCCATGGCGCTCACTCAAAAGCAGTTATTTCTGTCCTCACAACTATTTATGTCAGCAGGCAAATCAAACTTGGGTTTTGACTTGTCACGCTTTGTCAGTGACCGGGCCTACGGCAACCAAACCTTGGGCGATTTGGTTGTAGCGGCCACAGACCCCGCGTTGCAAGCTCTGGTGGCGCAAGCCATCATGGTATTCATGCCCGAGGACACATCTGCGCCTGCGCAGGCTCCGGTGCCGCCAGTGGCATCCGCACCCGTTGCTGCACTTGCCACCCCCTCCCCAGAGAAGATCAATACGCGGTACATCGGGCGTTTGCGTTAGGTCTATTTAGGTAAAAAGATCAACCAGTACACCAACAGCAGGTTGAACAGCACACTCACAGCCAACCCGATCTTCCACAGCGCAGCCGGGTCGCGCTGCAACAGGGGCGTAGCAGCGGGAGCGTTGATAGGTCGAGACGCACCGCGCTCCAGCGCCAAGGCAAATTCTTCGGCGGTTTCAAAACGTTGTTTGTAGTCCCGCGCCACAGCCTTGAGCACGATATGGTCTAGCCAAATCGGCACCTCGGGGTTATGGCGGCTGGCAGCCACCGGGTCTCGAAAATAGCGGCCAGTTTGGTAGGGCAGCACCTCGCCATAGGGCAGCTTTCCGGTGAGGGTTTGGTACAGCGTCACGCCCAGGGCGTACAGGTCGCTTTGCGCACTGGCACTGTGTGCATCACCTTCGCCATGCACGCTGTAGCCAAACTGTTCGGGGTTGATGTAGCTGGGCGTTCCTGCGTGGTGCAGCCGTGTGGCCTCGGGCTCGCTGCCGCTCAGGGCTACGCCCAAATCCAGCACGCGCAGGACAGCGTCTGCCCCCAGGTGCAGGTTGGCGGGTTTGATGTCGCGGTGGATCACGCCTTGGCGGTGCAAGCGGCCCAAGGCCTTAAGCGTTTGCATAGCAGCGCTCACGGCCTGCTGCACACCCAGCTTGCCCTGCGCATCGAGCTTGTGCTGCAAGGTCTCGCCACCATGCCAGTCGTACAGCAAATAAAAGCTGGTGGCATCCATTGTCGGCGGCTGCTCGTGCAAGTGCACCAAATGCTCTGCCGCGCGGCTGGTTTGCATGCGTTTGGCCAGCCAAGCCTCGTGCGCGAGCATGGCGCGTTCTTGGGCATCGTGCTCGCGGGAGGGATGCAGGGCTTTAAGGGCGTAGAGTTTTTTGCTCGCCGGGTCGCGCACTTGGTAGAGCAGATTAATGCCGCTGTCGGCCACGATGGCGGTGACCAGCATGCCATCGACCATATCACCTACCTTGTGTTTAGGTGGTATGGGCAGGCTAAGCGCTACGCGGTTTTCATCGCGCAGCGTGGCCTCCAGCACGCCCAGCACGCGCACCACGATGGCGCTGGCGTTGTCGTGCGTGCCTTCGTCAATAGCGGCGTTCACTATCGCATCGCTGATGGCTTGCGCCGTGTCTTGCACGGCCAGTTTGCGCAGCTGTTTGTCCGACAGCACCCCGTGCACGCCATCGGTCAGCAAGATGAACACATCGCCCACCAGAAGGTCGCCTTGCGAATAGTCCACCACCAGCCGCTCGTCTGCGCCCACAGAGCGCAGCAAGTGGTGGCGCATGTCGGGGTGATCCACCACATGGTCGGTGGTCAGCAGCGTGGTGCGGCCCGCGCGCAGCAGGTAAGCGCGGGTGTCGCCCACGTGGGCCAAGGTGTAGCTTTGGCCACGCAGCACAATGGCAGTGAGCGTGGTCAGGCCATATTCGCTTTTGCGGCGTTTGTTCACGCCCACCAGCCAGCTATTGTGCGCCGCCAGCACGCGGTCCAGCGCCACCGTGGTGTCCCAGGTCTCTGGTGTGCCAAAGTAGTCGCGCACCAGGCTCATCACGGTGGTTTGCGCCGCCTCTTTGCCTTGCCCACCGGCGCTCACGCCATCGGCAATAGCGCAGATCGCCCCAAAGCCCTCGCGCCCCGGCTCCGGCAGCATCGCCGCACAGAAGTCTTCGTTAATGTCTTTTTTGCCGGGCAGCGAGGTGTACCCAATGTCTATTTCAAATGCCATGCACCAGTTTACGCAAGAAGTGTGCCCTTATGTGGTGCGCGGGGGTTTGCGGCAAGGTTGGTGCTATGGGATCTGCCGCTGCGTTTTGTACGGAATCTGAGGTGGCTACTTCGTGCGGGGCGCTCTGCTGCGTTTTGCACGGGATCCGGCCGACGGTGTACTCAGCTCCGCGGCTGTCCCCCGCGTCGGCCTATGGCCGACTGCTCCTCCTTTATGCCGCTACGCTGAGTACACCGCCGACCTGATCTTGGAAGGTTGGTGGGTGTTCAAACGATACGGGCTTGATACTGCCCAGCGTGGCGAGCGCTGAACGCTACAGACCTAATCCTGCCGGCGTGGCGGGCTTTCAATGCCAATGCAGACACTGTCTTACCAGCAAAGCGGGTTTTGCACCGTCGCTCGCCCACCACGCTCGCTGCTCATGCGCTTGGTGTGTACGGCGTAGCGGCATAAAGGAGGAGGCAGCGGCCCTAGGCCGCAACGGGGGACAGCCGCGTAGCCGTACACACCTAGCGCATGGGCATCAAACCCCTGCGCGGTCAACAATTGCAACCATTTTCGCTACCAATAAAATAGCTGCTTGCGCAATATTCTATTGGGCTAAAGCCCTATTCACCTTAAAACCGCTCATGTTCCAGCAAAAACCGCCATTGCCCTGGCTCCAGCCCCGCCATCGGCACCCGACCCACGCGAATGCGCTTCATGGCTACTACGGCCAGGCCAGCGCGCTCGCAGGCGGTGGCGATGCGCCCGGGCTCGCCGCCTTTGACGGCAAAGCGCAGGCCAGTGGTTTTGTCCGATTGGGTGGTGACCGACACCTTGGCGTTCAGCAGCACGCGGTCGTTGACGATGACGGGGCGGTTCAGTGCGTTCAAAGCGGCCTCGCTCACCGCGCCCTCTACGTCGACCACCAGCTCGTTTTCCACCGTAGCGCGGTCTTCCCACAGCTTGCGTTGGATGGGGAAGTCTTGGGTAAACACAATCAGCCCGCTGGCACCAAACTCCAGCGGCGTGACGCTCTCGTGGTCTTTCAGGTGGCGTTTGAGCAGGCGCACGCCAGATTTGTCCAGCCTGCTGCGATTGGCCTCGGTCAGCAATGCCACAGCGGGTTTGCGGCCCTGCGCCATCTCGTTGCTCCAGTCAAAGCCCGCAGGCTTGTGCAGCAGCACCGTCATCGGCACGCTCTCCAGCAGGCTGGCATCGCGGTCCAGCTCGATTTTCTCGTTCGTCACGCGCTGCTGCGGGCTCTCCACCACCCGGCCATCCACCCGCACCCAGCCTCCGGCAATGTACTGCTCGGCTTGGCTGCGCGAGCAAGGGATCATTTCGGCAAGGCGTTTGGCTAGGCGGACAGGTTCGGTCATGAGAAAAGAAAGGTAACGCACCAATTAAGTGCAATCAAGGCTGGCCATGTTGGCATGGGGTTTGCACTAAGTATTGCATACCCGAGGGAAATGTAGTGAAGAAATCAAAATTAGTGATGGTAGGCAATGGCATGGCGGGTGTTCGCACCATTGAAGAGCTTTTGAAAATTGCGCCCGATTTGTATGACGTGACCGTATTCGGTGCCGAGCCGTACCCCAACTACAACCGAATTTTGCTCTCACCCGTGCTGGCAGGCGAGCAAACACTGGACGAGATTGTCCTCAACAGCTGGGACTGGTACAAAGAAAACAACATCACCCTGCATGCAGGCAAAAAAGTAGTCCAGGTTGACCGCGTCAAACGCACCGTGCGTGCTGACGATGGCACCGAGGTCGAGTACGACCGCCTGCTGATGTGCACCGGCTCCAACCCCTTTATCTTGCCCATCCCCGGCAAAGACCTGCACGGCGTGATTGCCTACCGCGACATTGCGGACACCAACGCGATGATTGAGGCATCCACCAAATACAAAAAAGCCGTCGTCATTGGCGGCGGCCTGCTGGGGTTGGAAGAGGCTAACGGGCTGATGCTGCGCGGCATGCAAGTGACGGTGATCCATGTGATGCCCTGGCTGATGGAGCGCCAGCTGGATAGCGTTGCGGGTGGCCTGCTGCAAAAATCTTTAGAGGCGCGTGGCCTGAAGTTTGTCATGGGCGGCCAAACGCAGGCGCTGATCGGCGATGCCGATGGTGGCAAAGGCGGACGTGTGATGGCGCTGCAGTTTAAAGACGGCACCGAGATACCCACCGACCTGGTGGTGATGGCCGTAGGCATTCGCCCCAACACCGAGCTGGCCGAGAAGATGCACCTGCATTGCCACAAAGGCATTGTGGTCAACGACACCATGCAAACCACCACCGACGCCCGCATCTACAGCGTGGGCGAGTGCGCGGCGCACCGGGGCATTGCCTATGGTTTGGTGGCACCGTTGTTTGAACAAGCCAAAGTCGCGGCCAACCATTTGGCGCAGTTTGGCATTGGCCGCTACACCGGCTCGCTCACCTCCACCAAGCTCAAGGTGACGGGCATTGATTTATTCAGTGCAGGCGAGTTCCAGGGCGGCGAAGGCACCGAAGAGATCGTGATGAGCGACCCGTTTGGTGGCGTGTACAAAAAGCTGGTGCTCAAGGACAACAAGCTGATTGGCGCTTGCCTGTATGGCGACACGGTGGACGGCAGCTACTACTTCAAGCTGCTGCGGGGTGGCAAAGATGTGGGCGACATCCGCGACAAGCTGATGTTTGGCGAAGCCGCCATCAACAACAACATCGGCGACACGGGCCATGAAGGCCACACCAAAGCCGCCAGCATGCCCGACGATGCGGAGGTGTGCGGCTGCAATGGCGTGAACAAAGGCACCATCGTCAAAGCCATCCGCGAGAAAGGTTTGTTCACCGTCGATGAGGTGCGCAAACACACCAAAGCCAGCGGCGGCTGCGGCTCCTGCACCGGCTTGGTAGAGCAGATTTTGATGTTCACTGCGGGCGGCGACTACTCCGCCGCGCCCAAGCTCAAACCTATGTGCGGCTGCACCGACCATGGCCACCAGGCGGTGCGCGATGCGATTGTCAACAACAAACTGATGACCATTGCCAGCGTGCAGCAGTTTATGGAATGGCGCACGCCCAACGGCTGCTCCAGCTGCCGCCCGGCTGTCAACTATTACCTCATCAGCTCATGGCCCAAAGAGGCCAAGGACGATCCGCAAAGCCGCTACATCAACGAGCGCAGCCACGCCAACATCCAAAAAGACGGCACCTACAGCGTCATCCCGCGCATGTGGGGAGGCGAGACCACCGCCAGCGAACTGCGCCGCATTGCCGACGCGGTAGACAAATACAAAATCCCCACCGTCAAAGTCACAGGCGGTCAGCGCATCGACTTACTGGGTGTCAAAAAAGAAGACTTGGTCAATGTGTGGAAAGACATAGGCATGCCATCAGGCCACGCCTACGCCAAGGCGCTGCGCACGGTCAAAACCTGCGTAGGGAGCGAATGGTGCCGCATGGGCACCCAAGACAGCACCCAAATGGGCAAAGACCTGGAGCGCGCCATGTGGCGCATGTACGCACCGCACAAGGTGAAGTTTGCTGTGTCAGGCTGCCCACGCAACTGTGCTGAGGCAGGCATTAAAGACGTAGGCATCATCGGCGTGGACAGCGGCTGGGAGATGTACGTGGCGGGCAACGGCGGCATCAAAACCGAAGTGGCCCACTTCTTTGTCAAGCTCAAAACGGCAGAAGAAGTGCTGGAATATACGGGCGCATTTTGCGAGCTGTACCGGCAAGAGGGCTGGTACTTGGAGCGTACCGTGCATTACGTCTCGCGTGTCGGCTTGGACTATGTGAAGAAGCGCATCTTGGATGACCACGCAGGCCGCAAAGCCTTGTGGGAGCGCCTGCAATTTGCACTGGACGGCGAACCGGATCCTTGGTTTGAATTTAACAAGGCTTCTGTGGATGTGCGGCAGTTTGAGGCTATCCCTGCTTGAACGCTTTTAATGCGGGGAGTTTCTGAACGCAGAGGGCGCGAAGGTTTCGCAGAGAGCGCAGAAGAAGACAAAAAGGAAACCAAAAAATACATGCGACCATTAGTTTACTTATTTGGTTTTGGATTTCTTGAATTTTCTTCTTTCTTCTTTTTAAAACTTTGTCTTCTCTTTCTCCCCCTTCTGCGCTCTCTGCGAAACCTTTGCGACCTCTGCGTTCAAAAAATTCTTTATCCCCGCTTTGCAAACCACACACCCAAGATAAAAAATGAACACCTGGAAAAAAATCTGCTTCGTTAACGACATCCCCGTCCTGGGCTCACGCCGCGTCACACGCGCGCAAGGCATGGACGTAGCGGTGTTCAGAAACAGCGAAGACAAAATCTTCGCCCTGCTAGACCGCTGCCCCCACAAAGGCGGCCCCCTGTCCCAAGGCATTGTGCATGGCGAGCATGTGGCCTGCCCGTTGCATAACTGGAACATCAGCCTGGGGGACGGCTGCGCCCGTTCACCCGATGAGGGCTGCACTCCAAAGTTTGCAGTGCAGGTGAAAGATGGGGAGGTATTTTTGGACAGCAACGAGTTGGTCACCCATGCCATTGACTTGGCCAAGCCACTGGCTGGCCCTGAACTGAAAGCGTCTTTAGCGGCATGACTACCCGCGACACAAAGTCAACCTGCCCGTATTGCGGTGTGGGGTGCGGCGTCATCATTGAAAGCCAGGGCGCGCAGATCACGGGCGTGCGCGGTGACCCAGACCATCCTGCCAACTTTGGACGGCTGTGCACCAAGGGCTCCACCCTGCACCTGACCGCCAGCGCACCAATTACTCGGCAAACGCGGCTGCTGCAACCGATGCGGCGCGCGCAGCGAGGCGAGGCGGCCACGGCGATAAGCTGGAACACGGCGCTGGATTTTGCCGCCACCAGCTTTACACAAATCATCAAAGAGCATGGCCCCGACGCAGTGGGTTTCTACATCAGCGGCCAGTTGCTGACTGAAGACTATTACGTGTTTAACAAACTGGCCAAAGGCCTGATTGGCACTAATAACATCGACACTAACTCACGCCTGTGCATGAGCAGTGCGGTGGCAGGCTACAAGCAAACGCTGGGCGCCGATGCACCGCCCAATTGCTATGACGATGTCAACCATGCCGATACCATTTTCATCGTCGGCAGCAATACGGCCTATGCGCACCCGATTCTTTTCAGACGCATCGAGGATGCCAAGAGGAACAACCCCGCGCTGAAAATCATATTTGCTGATCCACGCAAAACCGACACCGCCGAGATTGCCGACCTGTATTTGCCCATCCAGCCTGGCACCGATGTGATGCTCTTCAACGGCATGCTGCACATCATGCTGTGGGAGGGCTGGACCGACAGCGCCTATATTGCGGCGCACACCCACGGTTTTGATGCCCTGAAAGCCACCGTGCGCGAGTACACGCCCGAGCTGGTGGCGCAGACCTGCGGCATCAAAAAAGAAGACCTGTTGGCCGCCACCAAGCTGTTTGCGGGCATTCGCGGTGATGGCAGCGCGCGGCGCAACACCACCCTGAGTCTGTACTGCCAAGGCCTGAACCAGTCCAGCAGCGGCACAGCCAAAAACGCTGCCTTGATCAACCTGCATTTAGCCACCGCACAGATTGGCAAACCCGGTGCTGGCCCCTTCTCACTCACCGGCCAACCCAATGCCATGGGCGGGCGAGAAGTGGGCGGCTTGGCCAACCTCATCAGCGCACACCGCGACATGGCCAACCCCACGCACCGCGCCGAAGTGGCCGCGCTGTGGGGCGTGCAAGACGTGCCCAGCAAGCCAGGTAAAACAGCGGTAGAAATGTTCCAGGCCGCCGCCGATGGCGAGATCAAAGCCCTCTGGATTGCCTGCACCAACCCAGCGCAAAGCATGCCCGACCAGGCCACCGTGCGCCGCGCGCTGGAGCGCGCCGAGCTCGTCATCGTGCAAGAAGCCTTCGCCAGCACCGAGACCTGCCACTACGCCGACCTGCTGCTGCCCGCCACCACCTGGGGCGAAAAGGAAGGCACGGTCACCAATAGCGAGCGCCGCATCAGCCGGGTTCGCGCGGCCGTGGCCGCGCCCGGCCATGCGCGCCACGATTGGGCCATCGCGGTCGAGTTCGCGCAGCGGCTCGAGTCGCGCCTGCCGCGCCGCCGCGCCGATCGGGGTTCGATGTTTCAGTACGCAGGCGCCGAAGCCGTGTGGAACGAACACCGCGAGAGCACGCGTGGCCGCGACGTTGACATCACCGGCCTGTCCTACGCCGCGCTCGAAGCCGCGCCCCAACAGTGGCCGTGCCCCGAGGGCGCAACGACCGGCCGCGCGCGCCTTTACGAAGACGGCCGCTTCGCCACGACCGACGGCCGCGCCCGCTTTGTCGCGCCGGCTTACCGCCCGGTCGCCGAGCCGCGCGACGCGCGCTTCCCGTTCTCGCTGACCACCGGCCGGCTGCGCGACCAGTGGCACGGCATGAGCCGCAGCGGCACGCTCGGCCGCCTGTTCGGTCACGACGGCGAGCCGTCGATTGAAGTGCACCCGCAGGAACTCGAGCGCCACCACTGGCGCGCCGGTGACCTGCTGCGCGTGCGCTCGCGCCGCGGCGAGATCGTGCTGCCGGTGCGGGCCCACGAGGGCGTGGCGCCGGCCCAGGCCTTCATCGCCATGCACTGGGGCGAAGAGTTCGTCAGCGGCCACGACGCCGCGGGCGCGCCGCTGCTCGGCGTCAACGCGCTGACCACCTCCGCGCGCTGCCCGCAGTCAAAACAGCCCGAGTTCAAGCACGCCGCGGTGCGCATCGAGCGCGCCGAGCTGCCGTGGCAACTGGTGGCCGGCGCGTGGCTGCCCGAAGGCAAACTGCAGGCCGCGCGCGAGCGCCTGCGCGCCCTGATGGCGCGATTTGCCTACGCCAGTTGCGTGCCCTTCGGCCGCGAGCCCGACGGCCGCGTCGGCCTGCTGCTGCGCTGCGCGGCAGCCGCCGCTGCCGACGAGCCGCTGCTGCGCGAGATCGAACAGGCGCTCACGCTCGATGCCATCGACACATTGCGCTACACCGACCCGCGCCGCGGCCAGCGCCGCGCGATGCGGCTCGGTGCAACCACCGACGGCGCCACCCTCGACGCCTTCCTGCTCGCCGGCGACGCCGCCGCCGCGGCCTGGGTGCTCGGCCTGTTGCAGGACGGCCTGCCGGCGCGCCCGTTCGGCCAGGCCCTGCTGAGCGGGCGCAGCACGCCACCGGCCGCGGTGCCGCCGCGCGCGCCGCAGGTCTGCAACTGCTTCGACGTGAGCCAGGTCGCGATCATCGACACGCTGGCGGCCTGCCACGGCGACGCCGACGCGCGCCTCGTGCAATTGCAGCAGCGACTGCGTTGCGGCACCCAATGCGGCTCGTGCCTGACGGCGGTGAAGGCGCTGGTCTGTTTGCATCCTCACCCTCACCCCAGCCCTCTCCCGCACGCGGGGGAGAAGGTTGGGGTGAGGGGGCCGGCAGTTGCAAGTACATGACCCACACCCCCTACCTCAAGGAAGTCGGCCGCGGCAAGGATGGCGCGCGCCGTGCAACCCCTGCGCGCCGAGGCCCTGCGCCACCAGGGGCACTGGACGGGTGAGGCGCGGCCGTGTCGGCCGCGCGCAAGGCTCAAGGAAACGCAGGGCCGCCCCAAGTTTCCTGGCGCCCCCTCGGGGGCGCGGACGCCGCAAGGCGGCGGCCTTGGGGGCGTTCAGCGAAACGCGTACTTCACCGTCAGCGCCAGCAGCGCGCCCCGCGGCAGCGCCGGCTCGAAGAAGCGGCGGTTGGCTTCGTTGACGATCACCGAGCCGGCATAGCGGCGGTC